>JAOAGA010000049.1 GCA_026415985.1 Pseudomonadota bacterium
ATTCAACAGGTATTATCCATGGTGGAACAGGAGAGAAACACAATCCTTTTCTTACTGAAAAAACAAAACTTAAAGAGATGGAAGAGCAATTAAGTAATCTTAACACAGAAAGAGAAAATCTTTTCAACGATATAAAAAACAGGGAAAAATATATCAGCGATTTGGATAATCTTATCAGAGAAAAAAAGGATGAGCATACCAATATAAACTTAGAGCTTTCCAGTGACAAGATTGAACTGAAACATAAAGAAGAAGAACTGAAGAGAAAACAATCAAAGCTTGATGCATTAAAGACTGAGCAAAAAAATCTGCAGATAAATATTCAGACCTATTTAAGGAAGAAAACCGATTTTGACAATAAAATCAAAGAATTAAGCAATGAGATAACTAAAAAAGAGTCCGCCATCTATGAAAAGAGCAGTAAACTCGAGAGCATAAGACTTGAAATTGATACGAACACAAAAAGATTGACAGAAATTAAGGTAGCCATTGCTGAGGATAGAAGAAATCTTCACCATAAAAAGGAAGGCTTAATCAGACTAAGAGATGAACTTGCAAAGATAAATAAGGATATAGATTATTTAACAAGGGAAAAAAACAATCTGGAGTCTTTGGATAAAGACGCCGACGAAAGACTTAGATTACGTTCTGAAGAGATAGAAAAAATTAAAAAAGACCAAGTTCAGGAAGAGATGAGGGTAAAGGAAAAGGAAAGGCTTATAAACGATCTTAGAAATATTATCAGGGAATCGGAAAGGAAGCACAATCAGCTAAGAAATGAGGTGGAGAAGTTAAAAAAAGAGACTGATTTTCTTAAAGAAGAGCTTTCAAATATAAATCTCAATCTTAAATTAATGGAAGAAAGGGTAAGGGAAAAATACTTTTTGGAGTTAGAGAAAGAGTACGAAAAATTTCTTAATAACCCAGTCAAAGATGAAGATGCTTCAGAGGAAAAGATAGAAAATTTATCAAGAAGACTGAAAGAGTTTGGAGAGGTAAATCTTCTTGCTATTGATGAGTTTGAAGAGATTAAAAAAAGATATGAATTCCTGAAAAGGCAAAAAGAGGATATCGAAGAATCAATAAAAAGTCTTAACGAGGCTATTGACAGGATTAATAAGGTTTCCATAGAGCTCTTTACAAAATCTTTAAAGAATATAGAAGAAAACTTTGACAGAGTCTTCAAAAGGCTCTTCGGTGGTGGTAAAGCAAGGATTATTTTAACAGATGAAAATAATATACTTGAATCGGGTGTTGACATATCCGTTGAAGTTCCCCATAAAAGGGCAAAGAGTATTGAACTGCTTTCGGGAGGAGAAAAGGCTCTTGTTGCGATTTCTCTCATGTTCGCCTTTTATATGCAAAAACCAAGCCCCTTCTGTCTTCTTGATGAAGTAGATGCACCACTTGATGACACAAATGTTATTAAGTTCAGAAATCTACTCAAAGAGATGGGGGTTTTCTCTCAGTTTATGGTAGTAACACATAATAAAATACTTATGGAAGATGTGGATGCCCTTTATGGAGTTACTATGGAGGTGCCCGGCATTTCAAAGGTTGTTTCTGTCAAGATAGAAAAGGGGGAGTTATGGCAATAGATATAAAGTTTAATCCCAAGGTTCTTTCAGAACTTGCAGAAAGTAAGAGGGTTGTCGAGGTAACTAAGGAGCTGTTTAATGTTATTAACTTTCAGGCTCAATCGTTAGACAGAATAAAAATCATTCAGCTTCTTGAAAATATTTCCGAGATTTTTTCTGAGAGAATTCAGCATATAAAAGAGCTTGAGTGGAAGACCAGACAGTTAATAAAAAGAATTGATATTGCCGAAAGCTATTTTGAGCTCAGAGATATTCACGGTGAGCTAAATGAGCTTCAAAAGGACTTTTTCTTAAGTGTTCCCTCTGTAACAGAGATTCACAGTATATGCACCGATTACAGAGATAAGATAACAAAAAGAATAATCTCCATGGTTATAAAGGAGCTTATATCTGATAGTGTCTACCTTCCGGATGAAAGCTTTGCCTACTTTGCAGTTGGTAGCGATGGCAGAAGAGAACAAACCCTTCTCACCGATCAGGACAATCTCATTGTATATGAAGATAGTCCAAGCAGATATAAGGAGTTTTATCACGAAAGATTTTCCAATCTTTTGGTTGAAAGGTTATCACTTTGCGGATTTAAAAAATGTACCGGTGATATAATGCCTTCAAATCCAAAATGGCGTGGAAGCCTAAAAACATGGGCAGAAAGAGTTGATTATCTCTGCAGGTTTTCTGATCCTGATTTCAAGAAAAATCTTGTCAATCTTATAGTGCTTACAGACTTAAGACTGGTTTTCGGCGATGAAGAGTTAGGTCAGAGATTTATAAAGAATACCTATAATGCTATTTTTAATAATCATATTGTAATGTCAGAGATAGCTAAATCTGCTGCATCTCTCGGTATCGCCAAGGGGTTTATGAAGACCTTAAGGACAGAGAAAAAAGGAAAGTATAAAGGACATATTAATCTGAAACTACATGCCTGGGCGCCCTTTGTACTCGTTATAAGAGCCTTTGCTATGAAAAACAAGGTTATTAAAACAGGGACGATAGATAGAATTGATGAACTTGTCAGGTTGGGTGCCTTTTCTAAGGAGGCTGGCTTAAAGTTGAAAAACTCCTTCTATCTCCTTTCAAGGTTTAAGATATATACGCAGGTAATGTATTTAACAGGTCAGTATAGTTCTGATATTTATTTAAACCCCGATGACCTCACGGAACAGGAAAAAGATCAGCTTATTGAGGCATTGAGTCAGATTGAGTCTCTTCAGAAGCTTTTAGTTGAGTCTATGGGACTGAGAATTTAAAAATCCGGCTCATTTCTTTTGCCAATGTTATATATAAGCAAAGCCACATCATAACATTTTCCGCTTAAGCTTATAAACCAGTCTCTGAGAACACAGTTAAAGGTAAAGCCAAGCTCAAGAAAAGCCTTGATAACTTTTGACTGTTCAAGGACAATTTCTGCCCAGACAATTCTAAGTCCAATTTTGTTAGCTATCTCCAACAACTCTTTAATCATCACGGTTCCTAAACCTAATCTTCTGTAGTCCGGAGCTATGTATATTCTTAATTGAGCGGAATGTCTGTGGCTGTGTTTACCAAAGTGAAGAGTTGCGTTACCAACCAGTTTCTCGTTATGAAAGGCAAGTAACGGAAAGACAGTATTTAAATCCATCTCATCAATCCATTTTTTAATTATCTCTTTATCCCTTACATTATGTCTTAAAAAAATTATATCTTCTTCCGGTGCTTCTTGATACAGATTAACAAGCTGTTCGTAATCTTCCTTCATAAGTGGTCTTAGGAGAACCTTTGTTTGATTGTTCAGGTTAACAAACTTTCGGTAGAGACTTAAGTTCATATGAACCTCTTTTTGTTTTTTATATATACTAATATCATTAAATATAAAAATGTCAAGGGTTAGATAAACTTTTGTGGTTATTATAATAAAATGCCAATCATAATTAATTAAAAATATCAATTATATAGGTTTTTTTTCTTTATTTTTTAACTCTTTAATAAAGTTGCTAATTAACAGGAGATATATTTTTGTCGTTAGAAGTTGAATTTTTATAATTGATTTTTTATATACCAAATCTGTTGACTATCTCCGAAACTTTATCGTGGGGAACATCATTCTCGTGAGAAAGAACAGCACTAAAAAATCTTAAAGTCCACTCATTGGCAAGCTTACGATTTCCTGCAAAAACAATGGTAAGGCGTGGATGTAGTGCATAAAGTTCTGCAATAGCTTTTACTGCAAAGTTGGGATTATAAAACTTAAGTTTATCCACCTTTAAAAAGTCTGCGTAATTTGCTTCTATAACGAGGGCAGAGTGTTTATATACCGAGAGCTCTCCAAGTTGCTGATGAAATATTGCCATTCTACCAAACTCAGCAAGAATGTTATCGAAGGTTTTTCTCTCTACCACAGCGAGAATTTCGTTCTGACCTTTTAAAGCATAATCCCCTATAGGTAATTTAGATTTTTCAACATTACTGTTAGGAAATTTCCATGGATATCTCTCATTACTATCAATTATAACATTTAAAACACCTGAGCGATAAGTAGTTATTTTTACTTTAGGTCTATTCTCCTTTAAAATCTTTTGTGTCCTCCAAAATATCTGTTCATACTCTCCTTCTTTGTTTTTATATTTCTTTGTAAGAAATAAAAAGTCGCATCGCTTGTTTTTAGGTCTGTCGAGCACAAGAGACAACCTTTTTCCAAATCTCTTCAAAGATACTACAGATACCCTTTCGATCTCCTCAACAGGTAGTTCAAACTCCCTCTTTTCCTCCCGTAAACAGAATATATGGCCTTTTTGTCCTGGCCATTTGTCCTGAACCCTAAGGGCAAGTACAATTTCATTACCATGCCTTATGGTCAAACGATAGGGAAATTTGGGATTATTAACAGATTCGAGAATATAGAGCAAATTCATCAGTTAACACCACAACATTTTTTGTATTTTTTCATGCTTCCACAGGGGCATAACTCATTGCGACCAATCTTTCTTTTACCTTGCTTGTAATCAAAATTACACTTAGAGATATTTTTATAATTTTTCTTCCACAACATCTCTCCATATTTTTTGAGAGTATCCACCGCTAAAGGTAAAGAAACAAACTGTATTGCAGTAAACGTTTTCTCATCACAAGGGTGTCCGTCTTCACTTCTAAACAGTCCCGTAGTCTCTTCTGGAAAAACCATACTATACGCTACCACGTAGCTTAGTTGAATCTCATAAACATCATCCGGAACATGTTCCTCAAGATAGTCAAGGTACCAGATCTTGGGACGCAAACTCAAGGCGGTAATGAAGCCATATGACCACTCACACATCTCATCAAAAACTTCTTCTGAAAAATCACTTTCTTTTAAGTTACTGAAAGGAACCTTTAACTTGCCTTTATGGAAAGCATTGCAATAAGCATTATAAGCATCGATTAATTTCTCAATATATTCTTCATTAATTACGTCAGGTTTTTCTTCAGCAAAAATCACAGGAATCCACTCGCCCGGAGGAATTATCTCAGGAGTTATCGCAAGCCCGAAAAGAAAACCCTCAAGCTCAGTTAAAGTGAAAGCTTCCTCATTACCTACAAAATATAGTAATTCTTCTAAAATTTCTCTCAGGTGGGCATTTAAAATATTATGTGCTTTTCCCATAACAATCTTCTTGCCAGTTCTTGAAAATTGTTACAACTAATTTTACTCAAAATTATACAATTATCAATGCAAATATGAAAGACATAACTGGACAGTCATTAATTTAAAAGTATGTTTATATTGAATTAATATTACTGAGTATCTGTCCCGGTTTAGTTTTAACAACTTAATTATACCTAATACCTTAGACATAGCTTCTACCCTTTTTATACCTATGTCAAACTCTTCATATAAAATTACCTTTTCAACTCTTATATCTTTTAACTGGTTAATATGTCTATAACTATTTGGGGTCAGAAAGCAAATTTTTCTTGACATAAACTTATTGAAATTGTTATCCTTCTATATCTTAAGGTAATCATTTTGCCTTAAATTTTAAGAAGGCACGTAGCTCAGGGGGAGAGCACTACCTTGACATGGTAGGGGTCGGCGGTTCGAGACCGCCCGTGCCTATTTTTATTTTTATGGAAGCTATTGCTGCGAGAGTTAACGGTGAATTAATTGACTTAAGTCAGGTTAAGGGTGATTATGAGCCTGTTTTTCCGGAGGATAAAAGTGCCCTTGATATCCTGAGGCATAGCTCTGCCCACGTTATGGCTGAGGCAGTTAAGGAGCTATATCCGGATACCCTTGTAACTATCGGTCCTGCTACAGATACTGGTTTTTACTATGATTTTGATAGGGATGAGCCCTTTACTGATGAAGATTTAGCCCTTATTGAAAAAAGAATGGCAGAGATTATTGCGAAAAAAGAGCCCTTTGTAAAAACAGAGATGACCATTGACTCTGCAATTGATTTCTTTTCCAAGAAGGGAGAAAAATATAAGGTTGAAATTATACAGGAACTTAAGGAAAAGGGAGAAGAAAAGGTTTCGCTTTATACACAGGGTAGTTTTGTCGATTTATGCAGGGGACCCCATATCCCCCACACGGGGTTTATAAGGGCGTTTAAACTTTTAAATGTTGCGGGCGCATACTGGAGAGGCGATGAGAAAAATAAGATGCTCCAAAGAATTTATGGTACCGCATTTTTTACAAAGGAAGAGTTGGAAAATTTTCTCAGGTTTATAGAAGAAGCGAAGGAAAGAGATCACAGAAAGTTAGGTAAGGAGCTCGATCTCTTCAGCATTAGTGATGAGGTAGGCCCGGGGCTTGTTATATATCATCCCAATGGTTCCATACTAAGGTATCTGCTGGAGGACTTTGAAAGAAAAGAACATCTGAGACGTGGATATAAGATGGTATACGGACCCCATATAATGAGACTTGAGCTTTGGAAAAAGTCCGGCCATTACGATAACTATAGAGAAAATATGTATTTTACGGAAGTGGAGGGGCAGGTTTTTGGTATAAAGCCCATGAACTGTCTTGCCCATATTGCGGTCTATAAATCAAAGGTCAGAAGTTACAGGGATTTGCCATTGAGATATTTTGAGTTAGGCACTGTTCACAGACATGAAAGATCCGGTGTTTTACATGGTCTGTTAAGGGTAAGAAGTTTCACTCAGGATGATGCCCATATCTTTTGCAGACCCGATCAGGTACAGGATGAGATAAAGAATGTTATTAAGTTTGTCGATGATGTAATGGAGATGTTTGGCTTTTCTTACGATATTGAGTTATCTACAAGACCGGAAAAATCTATCGGAACAGAAGAGATCTGGGAGTTGGCCACAACGGCATTAAAAAACTGCTTAGACGAGTTAGGAAAGCCTTACGAGATAAATGAGGGGGATGGTGCCTTTTACGGACCTAAGATAGATATTAAGTTAAGAGATGCCCTCGACAGAAAATGGCAATGTGCAACTATTCAGTGTGATTTTAATCTGCCGGAAAGATTTGATTTAACCTTTGTAGGGCAGGATAATCAGCGACACAGACCAGTAATGCTTCACAGGGTTATCCTTGGTTCAATAGAGAGATTTATAAGTATTTTAATCGAGCATTATAAAGGGGCCTTCCCGTTATGGCTTGCACCTGTTCAGGTTTTGGTTTTAAATATAACCGATAATCAGCTTGATTATGCCAGAGAAGTTATTGAAAAACTGAGGATGAACGATATCAGGGTAGAGGAAGACTTCAGAAACGAGAAGTTAGGTTATAAGATCCGTGAAGCACAGATGAGAAAGATCCCTTATATAATTGTTTTGGGTGATAAAGAAAAGGAAGCAAGAACTCTTTCCATAAGGACAAGGGAAAAGGAAGAGAAAAAGGATGTGAAGATAGAAGATTTTATATCAGAGATAAAAGAAAAGAATGATAAAAGGAGGTAGGGTATAGAAAAGGAATATCGAATTAACGAAAAAATTAAGGTCCCCAAGGTTAGGGTAGTTGATGAGGAAGGGAAACAGCTTGGTATTCTTGATACAGGTCAGGCAATAGCAATAGCAAAAGAAAGAGGATATGACCTCGTTGAGATTGCTCCCAGTGCGGACCCGCCGGTTTGTAAGATTATTGATTATGGCAAACTGAGGTATCAGCTGAGTAAAAAATCTCAGGAGGCGAAAAAAAAGCAAACGGTTATCCAGATAAAGGAGATTAAGCTTAGGCCTAAAACGGATGTTCATGATATTGAGGTAAAGGTTAATCATATAAAGAGATTTATTGAGGATAAAAACAAGGTTAAGATTAGCGTGGTTTTTAGAGGTAGAGAGCTTGCTCACAAAGAGTTTGGAGTTAAGGTAATGGATGAGGTGTTAACAAGGATTTCGGATTTTGCAAAGTTAGATAGTGAGCCCAAGTTTGACGGTAAGAGCTATGTAGTTATTGTATCGGCAAAAAAGTAATAAAGAGGAGGTTAAAATGCCTAAGGTAAAAACACATAAGGGTGCCAGTAAAAGATTTAAAATAACCGGTTCAGGTAAGGTAAAATATAAGAAGGCTAATTTAAGACATATCCTTACTTCAAAAAACTCTAAAAGAAAGAGACAGATTGGTAAGCCGGGTATTTTAAATACAACACAGGCAAATATAATTAAAGAAGTAATTCATATCTAAACGGAGGATAGTAGTTATGCCCAGAGCGAAAGGTGGTTTTAAGACAAGAAGAAGACACAAAAAATATCTAAAGCTTGCAAAAGGCTATTGGGGAGCAAGACACAGGTTATATAAAATAGCAAGGGTTGCTGTAGAGAGAGGGCTTGCCTTTGCTTTTCATGGCAGAAAGCTTAGAAAAAGAGAGTTTAGAAGCCTTTGGATTGCAAGGATAAATGCCTTTGCAAGGACATTAGGAATATCATATAGCAAGTTGATTAACAAGCTTCAGAATAACAATATTGCTATTGATAGAAAGATTTTAGCAGAGCTCGCGGTCACTGATCCTAAAGCCTTTGAGAGCATTGTTAAATCAGTATGTTAAGTTGGGAAGTCATTGAAGAAATAAAAAAAACAGCCCTAAACGAGCTTGAAAATATAACCTCAGAGAGAGATTGGGTTGAGCTAAAGGCTAAATATTTAGGGAAAAAAGGGAAATTGCAGGATTTATTGAAAATGCTTCCCACTGTCTCTCAGGAGGAAAGGAAGTCTTTAGGCTCTCAAGTAAACGAGGTTAAGGATTTGCTTGAGAACCTGTTTTCCGACAAACTTCAGGAAATAAAATTATCGCTGAAAAAACAAAAAATTTTTGAGAAAAAGGTTGATATTACCCTGCCGAGCAAGAGATATTCAAGAACAGGCAGGGTTCATCCATTAAACAGGGTTACTTCTGAGATACTTGATATCTTCTCCAGTTTGGGCTTTGAGGTTGAGGAAGGTCCTGAGATAGAAGAGGATTATTACAATTTTGAAGCCCTTAATATACCTAAGGAACACCCTGCGAGGGATATGCAGGATACTTTCTACATTGATGAATCACGCCTTTTGAGAACGCATACCTCTCCTGTTCAGATCAGAGTTATGGAAAAAAGACAGCCACCACTTATGGTTGTCTGTCCGGGAAAGGTTTACAGAAGGGACTCAGATGTTACCCATAGCCCGATGTTTCATCAGATTGAGGGTTTTATGGTGGATAAAGAGGTCAGTTTCTCCCATTTGAAAGGGGTGTTGACAGAGTTTTTACAGGCCTTTTTTGGTAAGGAAAAGAATGTCAGGTTCAGACCAAGTTATTTTCCCTTTACGGAGCCAAGCGCAGAGGTTGATATTGAGTGTGTTGTCTGTGAAGGAAAGGGCTGTCGGGTCTGTAAAGGTAGCGGATGGCTTGAAGTTCTGGGTTGCGGAATGATACATCCTTATCTTTTTAGTGTTGTAGGTTATGATAAGAGTGTCTATTCAGGTTTTGCCTTTGGTTTGGGTGTTGAAAGACTGACGATGCTTAAGTATGCCATAGATGATATTAGACTTTTCTATGAAGGCAATGTAAGTTTTCTGGAGCAGTTATAATGCAAATACTACTCAACTGGTTAAGGGATTATGTTGATATTTATGAAGGCGTTAAAGAGATAGCCTTTAAGCTTACAATGTCAGGTTTTGAGGTTGAAGAAGTTGTTGATTTAAAAGAGCAATTCAAAAACTGCAAGGTGGCCTACGTAAATAAAACAGAAAATCATCCGAAGGCCGATAAATTAAAGATTTGTGAAGTTTCAACGGGAACGGAGATTTTAAAGGTTGTCTGCGGGGCTCCCAATGTATCAGCGGGTCAAAAAGTTATAATAGCATTGCCGGGTGCAAGATTGCCTTCGGGAAATATTGATAAAACTGTTATTAGAGATGTGGAATCTTTTGGAATGCTATGTTCAGAAAAGGATTTGGGTTTTACTGCCTTATCAACAGGTATTATTGTCCTTCCAGAGAACATTAGCATTGGTAAAGATATTTGGGAAGAGGCTTACAGAGATTTAGATGATTATGTGTTGAGTATAAATATAACACCAAACAGGGGAGATTGTTTATCCCATTTAGGAATTGCAAGAGAGTTATCCGCCTTAACTAACAGACCACTTAAAAAGAGGGATTTATCATTTCAGTTGGTTGATAAAGCAGATTTCATTGATATAGATATAGAATCTCCCGATCTCTGTCCAAGATATACCGCTATGCTGATCAAAGATGTAAAGATAAAAGATTCTCCAGATTATTTAAAAATAAGACTTTTTGCCTGTGGGATGAGGTCTATCAATAATATCGTCGATATTACAAACTTTGTAATGCTCGACAGGGGACAACCATTACATGCCTTTGACTATGATTTGATAAGGGATAAGAAAATAATAGTTAGAAAGGCCTTTGAAGGTGAAAGGATCGTAACCCTTGACGGAAAAGAAAGAACTCTTAAGGAAAGTGATCTGGTTATTGCCGATACCGGTGGAGCGATAGCTATAGCGGGAGTAATGGGTGGACTTAATTCTGAAGTTACTGAAAAGACCAAAAATATCCTTCTTGAAAGTGCCTATTTTAACCCCCCGTCAATAAGAAAAACTGCCAAAAGATTGTCTCTACCGTCAGAGGCTTCCTATCGTTTTGAAAGAGGCATAGATATGCTTGGTGTTCCTGAATCGGCTATTCTGTCGGCATCTATGATGGGTAAACTTGCCGAAGGTATTTTTCAACCGGTCATTCTTGATGCCTATCCCAAACCCTATCATAAAGAAGGCATAAAATTCCTTCCTGACAGATGTGCTATGTATTTA
Source organism: Pseudomonadota bacterium (assembly GCA_026415985.1). GTDB lineage: Bacteria > CALINM01 > CALINM01 > CALINM01 > CALINM01 > JAOAGA01. Next base: position 10,842 of record JAOAGA010000049.1, read on the forward strand.
GGCAATAAAGAAATTATGAATAAGGCAGAAGATAGATTAAAAGCCCTTGGTTTTTCTGTTATCAAAAAGAGATTTGAATGGGATGTAACTGTTCCGTCCTATAGGCAGGACGTTACAATAGAGGAGGATCTTTACGAAGAAATAGCAAGATTAGGATATTACGAAGAGATATTTCCGCTCCTTCCTGAGGTTAAAATTAAGAGCAGAAAAATTGGTGACAGAGATTTTTTAGATAGTTTGAAATGTAAGATAGTGGATTTTGGTGGTTATGAGGTTATAAACTATAGCTTTGTTACCTTAAAGGAGTTAAAAAAATCACTTACCTATGATAGATATAAAGATAGGCTAATCTTCATAAAAAACCCCCTTACTGATGATGAAACTGTTATGAGACCAAACTCAGTTTCAAGTATGCTCAATGTTTTGGAACTAAATCATAAAAGAAGCAACTATGATCTTTTTCTATATGAGATAGGAAAGGCCTACAGATTAGCGGAAGATAATCAAAATAACAAAAAGATTGAAGAAAAAAAGATTGTATCTTTTGCCTTTTCCGGTAACTTATGGGAAAAAAGCTGGTTTTCAAAGGAAGAACCTTACGATTTTTTTAATGTTAAAGGCATTGTTGAAGGTATTATTGAAGCAACTATAAATATACCGATTAGTGTGAATGTATGTGCCGAAGACAAATACCCCTTTCTGAACCCTGCTGTTTCAGCAGAAATCATAATAGATGGAAAGCCTGCCGGGTTTTTTGGTCTTGTTCATCCCGATGTTATTGAAAACTATGAAATCAAAAGAGACGTGTTTATCGCAGAGCTTGATTATTTTTATCTGAAAAATTTATATTTCGCAAAGAGAACATATTATTACGGTTTTTCAAGATACCCAAAGGTTGACAGGGATATTACGGTAATAGTTAATGAAGACTTGCCTGTAGCAGATATACAAAAGATAATTTTCTCATCGGGCGCAGAGTTTTTAGAAAACATCAGGCTTGTTGACCTTTTCAGAGGCGAGAAAATCGGAACTGACAAAAAGAGCCTTACTTTTAAACTAATATTCCAGTCAATGGAAAAGACTCTTAACGATGAAGAGGTCAATAAAGAGACTCAGAAGATAGCAGATAATCTATTGAAAAAATTAAAAGTAGAGTTTCCAAAATAATTTCATAGAGGAGAGGTGTTTTATGACAAAGCAAGATCTAATCAGATATATGATGACAGAGCTTGGGTATTCCCGAAGAGACTCAATGGCTTTAATTGACAAGACCTTTGAGATTATTAAAAACTCTCTTCTGAAGGGAGAAAGTGTAAGAATCACCAATTTTGGCAACTTTGTTGTAAAAGAAAAAGGAGAGAGAATAGGAAGGAATCCAAAAACCAAAGAGGAGTATGTAATTAAAAAGAGAACAACTGTTATCTTCAAACCCTCAACAAACTTAAGAAAAGAACTTAAAAAATAGTTATGGATGAAAAAAAATACTTTAAAATTGGTGAGGTTTGTAAGATTGCCGATATAAAACCTCACATTTTAAGGTATTGGGAAAGAGAGATTAGAGATATAAGACCTGAGAGATCATTGAAAAATCAGCGTCTTTATAGCAAGAGCTCTCTTGAAAAGATTATTGAGATAAAAAAGTTATTAGATAGTGGCTACAGGCTGGAAGTAGTCAAGAAAAATTTTTCTAAAAACAGGTTAGAAGAAGACAAGGTTATACTATTTCTTCAGGAAGTTAAAAGAAATTTGCAAAAGATAAGAAATTTGTTAGAATAAATCTGATCGGGATGTAGCGCAGCTTGGTAGCGCACACGCTTGGGGTGCGTGTGGTCGTGGGTTCAAATCCCGCCATCCCGACCATTACCTTTAAAATCAAGGTTAAGATTAAGGTTAAAGTTAAGGATAGATAATTAAAGTAGAGTTGTAGTTTAAGATTACTATCTCTAAAGGAGAGATGAAGATATGCCTACTTATGAGTATCTTTGCGAAAACTGTGGTTATCAGTTTGAAAAAGAGCAGAGGATCACAGAGGATCCCTTAAAGGAATGCCCTCAATGTAAAGGGGTTGTGAAAAGACTTATATCAAACGGTAATTTTATATTGAAGGGTGGTGGTTGGTATGTTACAGATTATTCAAGAACATCAACCACTGGTTCATCGGTAAACTCAAAACCTGCCTGCGGAGAAAGCCAAGCCTGCCAGAATTGTCCTTCTGCAAAATAGTATGGAAGAGCTTTTACTTCTAATTATAGCTCTTCTTTCATTGTTTTTATTTTTTAAATTTTTAAAGTTACTGGGGAAGATTATATTTATTATCCTTTTGTTGGCAATATTTTTGTTTTACTGGTATAAAGTAAACCCGGAAGGTTTCTTCCATTTCATCTACACTGTAAAAAAAATATGGAAATAAAAAAAGATCACTGTTACCCTGTAATTTTAAGTATTATTTTTTTTATTATATATTTATGGTCTTCTCCTCCGGGAATTGTCTTTGGTGATTCTCCTGAGCTAATACTTGCATCTTATTCCCTGGGTA
>JAOAGA010000004.1 GCA_026415985.1 Pseudomonadota bacterium
CTGGAAAAATTTCAATCTATGGGAATACCTACTATAAATTATGGTGTGTTTATCTCTAATTTTTATGAAATTGACAATAAAGCATTGGAACCATTCAGGAGTATAAGATGATCATACAGACAAAAGAAGGTTTGTGTAAAAAGTGTTATTCATGCATTAGAGGGTGTCCCGTTAAAGCAATAAAGGTACAGAACGAGCAGGCGTATGTTCTGCAGGAAAACTGCATTGTCTGTGGAAACTGTATAAAGGTCTGCTCTCAGGAAGCAAAGGATGTAGAAAAGGGGTTAGCAGTTGAAGATGCCCTGAAAAAAAACAAAAAGCTCGTGGCGCTTTTAGCACCATCCTTTGTCTCCTATTATCAGGAGGTACACCCTTTACAGGTTGTATCGGCTTTAAGAAAATTAGGGTTTAGTTATATCTACGAAGTTGCGTACGGGGCAGAAATAATTATAGATAAGTACAAAGATTTTATTATTAAAGCTAAAACAACTGAAAAGAAAACCTATCTATCCTCCCCCTGCCCTGCAATTGTTAATTTAATAACAAAATTTTATCCGGAATTAATAGGCAATCTCATACCTATCGCCTCTCCGATGATAGCAATGGGGAGATTAATTAAAGAAAAAATAGATAAATCACTTATATTCTTTATTGGTCCATGTGTTGCCAAAAAAAATGAGATAAAAGATGATACATCTGCTATTGATGCGGTCTTGACCTTTAAAGAACTCGATGAAGAGTTCATAAAAAGAGATATTAACCCTAAAAGAAAAAGTTTTTCAGACTTCGATGGATACTTCCCTCGTGTAGGAAGATCCTTTGCCCTTTCCGGTGGACTTCTTAAAACCGCTTCAATCGGAACAGACATTCTTGACAGTGACATCCTTGTAATTGATGGAAAGGATGAAGTTATCAGCTTTTTGCATTCCCTGAAAAATAACGAGATAAATCCAAAGTTTGTAGATATTCTTTTTTGCAAAGGTTGCATAGACGGTCCGATAATGAAAGAAAAAGGAACAATTTACGAAAGGGCTGAAAAAGTAAAAAGGTATATTAAAGATTATTACTTTCAGGGAGAGTATGAAGAGAAGGTTTTGCCTCAAATGGGTTTAGAACGTACTTTCACACAAAAGGATAGATTAATTTTTATAGAACCTAAAGAAGAGGATATCAAAAAGATCTTAGATGAGATGAAAAGCTATAACGGCGGAGAGAATTTAAACTGTGGCGCCTGCGGTTATGACAATTGTTATGAAAAAGCAAAGGCAGTGGTTATGGGGCTTGCAGAGATAGAGATGTGCCTGCCTTACCTTTTAAACAAGATATCTGTCAATAATATCAACCTTTTAAACGATTACAAGATAATTCAGAAAGAGCTCTATAAAGAAAAGGATTTTAGTTTTATACTCGGTAAGACTCAAAAAATGAGAGAGGTATGGGAACAGATTGAAAAAGTTGCCCTTACCAATACTACCGTTCTTTTAAGAGGCGAAAGCGGAACGGGAAAGGAGATGGTTGCCACATTAATTCATCAGAAATCAATTCGTAACGACAGACCTGTGATAACCGTAAACTGTACAACCCTGACAGAACATTTACTTGAAAGCGAGCTTTTCGGACATATAAAAGGCTCCTTTACGGGTGCCATTGAAAACAAAAAGGGGCTTTTTGAAGTGGCACACAATGGCACGATTTTTCTCGACGAGATCGGGGATATGCCGATCAACCTACAGACAAAGCTTTTAAGGGTCTTGCAAAATGGTGAGATTAGACCTCTCGGGAGTAACGAAGTAAAAAAGATTGATGTCAGAGTTATAGCAGCAACCAATAGAAACTTAGAGCAACTGATAGAAGAAGGAAAGTTTCGTGAAGATTTATATTACAGATTGAATGTTTTCAGCATTCATCTGCCACCTTTAAGAGATAGAAAAGATGATATTCCTTACTTTCTGCACTATCTCATAGAGACAAACTCAAAAAAATTAGGTAAAAAGATTGTATCCTATGAAAAAGAGATTATTAAATATTTAAAAGCCTATAACTGGCCCGGTAATATAAGAGAGCTGGCAAATGTGGTGGAAAGGGCAATAATACTGGCTCAAGGTGACGAACTTAAGCTAAAAGATTTTCCAATCCACATACAATCAGTTACACCAGAAACTGAAATTATCGCTTCAAATAAAAACCTTTGGGAACAAAGAGATGAACAACTGGCATTATTTGAAAAAAATCTAATTAAGAGATACCTCAAACAAACGATGGGAAATGTCAAAAAGGCATCAGAATTGGCTGGAATTCCAAGACCCACATTTCACAATCTTATGAAAAAATATAGTATTAGAAGAGAGGACATTTTTCTATAATTTTGTATTTTGTAAAGTTACAAAGTCATTTTAACTAAAAAATTGTTTCTGCTTATAACTTGAAGATTAAAAACAGATTAGCTACACATGACAGGAAAAATTATATTAGCCTAAACTTATAAATCTTTTTATCTTTCTCTTAAAACTATCTATCAGAAATGGAGTTAGTCTCTTTTTCTCCTTAAGTATTGATAAAAAAAGCTCCTTTCGGGTTGACGGTATCTCTTCCTTATCCTGTCTTTCAATAAGACTTATTGCACCAAAGTAACAACTACTTATACAGGCTCCACAACCCAGACATGCAGATTTATCTATCTTGGCTACTCTTTTTCTCTCAGTTTTTTCACAGGATATACACTTAATATTACAATTTTTTATGCATTTTCCACAAAAATCACACTTATCTCCATCAATTTCTGCAATAAATCTGGTTTTTGCAATACCACTTTTATAACCCATCATAACTCCTGCCATTAGCTCACAACAACAATTACAGCAATTGCATATAAAAGACTGCCTGTTTCTTATGTTATCGGTAACATGGGTTAACCCGTGTTCTCTTGCCTTATCAAGAACTTTTATTAATTCCTCTACCGTTAACTCCTTTGCAAACCCTCTTCTAACCATAAACTGTGCTGTAGATCCTAAAGATATACAAATATCTTCCATAGGTGCTGATTTTTTACAACTTTCATTCTGATGAAATTTTTTATGCCTGCAATAACAAAGGGAAACACCGCCATAGCCAGCTTTTCTGATAATTTTTTTTGCATCTTCATAGGTTGTAATGTTTGATGTTACAGGTATCTTATCTTCATATACCAATGTTCTTGTAAGAGGTGTTTTTCCGCCAAAGAATTCTCTTGCCTGACCGATGTCATCATGAAGATATTCAGTCATTAGTCTGGCAAGTTCTTCCATCGGCAAATCTGTTCGTTTTTTCATAAAAGTAAGTTCCATAAGCCGATGAATCCCGGAAGCAGTAAATAAAAAACTTCTTCTCCACAGGTGAAATCCATCACCAAACCTTTATCTGCCATCCTGTCAAGTATTGGTTTTAGTTCCTTTTCAGGGATTTTGCTATAAGATGATATTTCATTTATAGTAGCTTCCGTAAGAGGAAACTTAGACGCCACATACGCCTCTTTTTCATCAAAAATCAAAGAAAGTATCTCTCTTAGCTTTTCGTTATCATATAAACCTATAGGATATTTATTCAGTCTATCAATCAAAGGAATAAGAACTTCTTTAGAAAGTGATAAATGCCCCATTATTTTTGTCCTAACATTCCTTTTTTTAACTCTTCATCAACTGGTTTGTTACCAATATAGATAGACAAAAGTCCAAAGGCAAGTCTGTTAGATTTTATAATCCCTAAGACCTTATTGTTGTGTTTTGTAATTACTGTCCCATCTGACAATAATACAAGTTCTAACGTATCTCCCACATTAAAGTCTGAATTAAATTGAGAAAAAAACTTTTTACCAGCCTCTGACTCCGGTATGTCTGGAGCAATGCTCTGAAAAGCTTCTTTAATTGTATCGGTTACCTTATTCTTTTCAACTTTATGCAAAAAATCAAGCCTGATGACCTTATCTGAACCATCAGAAACAGCCTCGTCATAGTTTGTAACCTTTTTTGTTGTATATAGTGATGCAACATAAACCTTGACAAACCATTTTTTTCTGATGCCATAGCCATTTAATTTTAATTGATTGTTGTTTAAGGTAATTGTTTCCGATATATTAACACCTGAGACATTTAACCCATAAAGAGGTACTGATATGACTAATAATAAAAAAATTAAAAATATATTTTTCATAATCTAATAAAAAAAATTTACGGGGAGAAATCATTCTCCCCGATTAATTATAAAAGGAAGATATTATTTAAAAATTATAATTTAGCTGTGCACTGAGGATTTTAACGTTACAATCATAGGTGCCTTTTAAATTACCCCTCGTTGCGTTTTCATTAGTTGTTGTTGCTACCTGATTAATTTTGGGATCATTTACAAAAAGATACGCAGCGCCCAAATCTAATGAAACTTTATCTGAAAACTTGTAACCAAGGCCGGCAGATATCCATTTTCTGCTTCCATCGGGTATCCTTGGAGTTCTGTATTCAGGGCTTGTTACAGGCGTCTCATCATAGGCAATACCAAATCTGTAAGTCCTTTTGTCTGTTGCATAGTAGCTTAATCCCAAAGAGTAGCGGTAATTATCATCCCAGTTTTCAGTTGTCAAGATGTCAGAAGCACCATTACTACTCTTAACTCGAAGCTCTTTGAATCTGCTCCACTTTGTCCAACTTACATCTGCCATTACCGCCAACTTAGGTGTAATTTTTGAATAAAAAGAAGCAGAAGCGGTATCAGGAAGATCAACATCTGCAGTAACAGACCGGTTTTGTAAATTCAGATTTGATGCCAATAAGGGATGAACATTACTAAACTTTACATCGCCTTTCAAAGATTGCTGAACTCTTGAACGATAGGACAAACCAAAACGAGTATCCTTAGAGAACTCATAAAGTAATCCTGCGTTATAGCCATATCCCCATGCATCTCCTTCCAATGAAGAATAGGCATCCGTTGCCACTGACCAAACACCTACGGGAGCTCCATTTGAAGCCAAAATAAGTTTCTGATCTACAGCACTTGAAAGCTCTGCCTTAATATATTGAGCACTAACACCAAACCCAAAACTCAATTTGTCTGTAATTCTATAGGCAAAGGAAGGATTGATATTAATTGTCATCATGTCCGATTTTATAGCATGATACCTCCCAATCCAATCACTGGGATACTCTGTCCCAAGCCCAAAGGGAACATTTATACCTAATCCAAAGGCTGATTTATCTGACAATTTTCTCAAATAATAAATATTCGGAACAAACTTACTAACACCACCATCTCCACCATTATTCGAACCAAGAGAGCCGATTAAAGGATTTATACGAGAAGAGCCTTCATCATGAAATTTTGCACTGGGAGAGATGAAATGAATTCCTGCTATAAACTGATTATTTAATCTTGTCATTCCTGCTGGGTTAAAAAATATTGTTGTAGCATCTTCGGCAGAGGCAGAACCACCTGCATAGGCATTGCCCAATCCACTGACACTTTGTTCAATCAACTGAAAGCCTGCACCATACACACTTCCATAACTCAGTATTAGAATGGTAAATACAGCCCAGAGCTTAAACCGCAACTTCTTCATCCTTTTCCTCCTTTTTGTTTTTAGTCCATAGTATTTTCGTATAATTTTTCAATTTTGTCTTTAAATTTTTAAAAAAAACCAATTTTTCATTGTTAATTCAAGATTAGCAAAATATTAGGAAATTATTGGCAAGATTTAACATTATTAGATAGATTAATTATACAGAGCAGGGCACCTTGCGGTGCCCCTTATGTTTAGCTACGAAGAATCTTTTTGGCGCTCTCGTCCAGAGCATCGGTAATAAATGGTATGCCTGTTTCTTGTGCTGTCTCACGGTTAGCTGAGAATAGATCATCTCTCGATATCTCTTTAAGAGTAAACTTTCTTGCACCTGCCAGCAACTGCTGTAAGCCTGCAGAAAGCTTATCCATAAGTGTCCATATTGCTAAGGCACCGAAAGGTACATTTTTCATCTCCTTTTTACCAACCTTCTTCTCTACATCGTAGTAAGATGCAAAAATTTCTTCAGGTTTTGTTCCGATGGCGGTTACAGAAGCAGGGAGCTTATCCCAGTTACCATTTAGTTCTGCCCTCTTTTCTGGCTTTAACACTCCCTCTATGTTAGCACCTAGGAAACCGGGTATCATAGTTGCCCTACCCATACATACAAGTTTTGTAAAGGGCGCACCTAATGCTAAAGCTTTGAAGATATGGTCTTCTCTTGCCAGACCACCGGCAAATGCCATATCAATAACAGCCTTTCCCTGAGTGGCAAGTATTGATGCGTATTCATATGCCTTTGAATGGAGGAATATTGATGGAACACCCCAGGTTTCCATCATATTCCAGGGACTCATTCCGGTGCCACCACCTGAACCATCAATTGTTAAGAGGTCTAATCCGGCCTCAGAGGCAAATTTAATTGACATAGCAAGTGCTTCCATACCATAAGAACCAGTTTTTAGCGTAATTCTCTTGTAGCCTAACTTACGAAGTCTCTTAACTTCTTTATTAAATGCTTCCTGAACCTCTGCCACATCATTAAGATCGGTATAACCTAATCTGCTATGTCTCGCAAAAGAACGAATTGCTTTATGTTTAAAGGCTTCCTGAACTTCCGGAAGGGTTGGATCCGGATCTACCACATAGCCTCTTTTCTTTAAAAAGAGGGCATATTCCAGATCGGTAACCTGAATCTCTCCACCGATATCTTTTGCGCCCTGTCCCCATTTTAGCTCGATAATAACCTTATCGCCATATTTATCAATTACATATTCCGCAACGCCGTTTCTGGTATCTTCCACATTCATCTGAACAATAATGGCACCATATCCATCAAAATAGCGTAAAAATGTGTCAATTCTTCTGTCCAGCTCCGGAGCTTTTACAACCTTGCCATTTTTAAACTCTGCCTTTTTATCAACTCCCACTACATTTTCTCCTACGACTATTGGGAACCCTACCAAGGCTGCACCTGTTGCAAAGGACTCCCAATATCTTGCAGCAACAAAGGTTGAACCAAGTGCACCGGTCATTATTGGCACTCTTGATTTTGTTTTTACTTTGGTACCAAAAGAAGTTTCAATAGAAACGTTTGGGAAAATACAATCATCAGGAGAACTTGAAAGCCCCTTGGGCAACCCCTTTGAACCATAGTTGTAACCCTGAATTCTCAAGGCATTGTAATTAACACCTATTGCTGTGTTGTTTGCGCTTCCTGCAGTTACATAACCGAAATCACGGGGATAAAGCAATTTTCTTCCAACCATACTTGATAGCCAAGTTTCACATTTACCCTGACAGTCGGCACGGCAAAGAGTACACAACCCAGACTCTGAAGGATTACCACGATTTGTAGTTCCTAAGACATCATTTGTTTTGGGCCACTGAATCATAAAAAAACCTCCTCTTTTTTTTCATCTCTTATATCACTAAAAATCCTTTAAAATCAATAACTTTTTTTACACATTTTTTATGCAATAATAGGATAATAATGGAATTAAAACAAAACAAAAATGATTTTTGCACAAAAAGTGGGCAATATGATTGATTTGTTGTTGGTAAAATATAGAAGAATAAATTAAAACAAGTCTATGTCAAGGCGTTTTTAAAATATTCAGTAGCTCCAAGGCATCTTTTGCCAGTGCAGAGTTTGGATATTTGATTAAGAATGTCTCCACTTCTTTCCTCACTTCTTCCTTTTCGCCTTTTTCGAGTTTATCAATCAAGCTTCTGAATGTTTCTAACTCGTCTTTTTTGACACTATCCTTGCCATACCAAAAAAGTTCTTCTCCCTTCTCATCTTCTGCACCTCTGACACCTGCTATAGCGGTTGTCTCTTTAATATCGGAGACTTTAAACTTAGATATCCTTTCCTTGATTGTCTGAATTCTCTTGTCTCTCTCCTGACCATAAACTGATAGTGGCAAGATAAGAAACAAAATCAAAAAGAGACGATTCATAAAGACCTCCTAAAAAACTTTAAGAAATGGTGCCAATTTTTCCAGTTTTAATTTATAAGTCTGATATTCATCTTCTTTTTTCATAATTTTAAGAGTTTTTAATATATTTATAAGAACCAAAATATTCTTCTCGTCCAGATCATAGGCCTTTTTGTAATGTCTGAGAGCCTCTTTATAATCCTTTTTGATAAAATAGAGGTTACCGATATCATTAACAAAACCTGAACTCATTATATTTTTTCTCAAAAGAAACTGAGACAAGTCTAAAGCATCATCCAGTGAGCTGTTTTTATAGAGAAAATATATAGATTTTTCCGGCTCTATTTTTCCTGAGGTAATAAGGGTTAAGATCTCCTCGTTTCTCAACTGACCCAGCTCTGAGATAAAATTGTTTAAATTACTTTCAAAACCTGACGGTAAATCTACACTCATTTTTAGTTCCAGGAGTGTGGGAGGTTTGTAAACCTCCCAAGATTTTTTTATACTTATGAACTTGATATTGTTGTTTTGATTATCAATTACATTTTTTATACCCCTCTTCCAGGCATTAAAAAAATTATCATTAAGTAAAGTCAGCTCCACGGGTATCCATACAGAATTTTCATATATGACTATATCTTTTTCCTTAATGCCAGACCTTTCAATATCATCAGGAGAGATACCGCTGTCAAACATAAGAAGTATATGACCGGGGTAATCGATGGCAATTGTACTTATACCTAAACTTTCAGCGATTGCAGAGTAAAGACTAACCAAATCATCACAATCGCCCGTCTTTCTTTTTATAGTCTCTCTTGGAAACTGAACATAATCAATCTGATCTTCCTTTTCGGATACCACATTATAAGGATTATTCGGGTCTCTCTGATAGGTTATTCCTATGGCTCTCATAGCTTCAAAAATTGCCATACCATAGGTAATATTTGTATTAACTACCTTCTTTTTTATATTTCTTACTATATTTCTTGAAAAATCAACAACTACCGGATCCTTAGGCGTGATAAATATGGCAATTTTTCTTCTGTCTGACCAGGTCAATGCATGTTTTTCCATAACGGTTACTGGATGGGTTACGTTTATCTCCTTTTCTTCTCCAGATTTGAAATATTTTGCCTTAATATCAACCTGTATGGTAGAGCTCTCTGTTAACTCAAGAAGTTTGTTATTAAAAACACCTTCAACATCTACCTTTAATGTTTCTAATGGTGCCAGCCTTTCGATCTCTTTTTGAGTAGGAAAATCCATATACTCTTTCATCATGACCTGGATTTTTAATTTCTCAAAATCTTTGGAAGTATTGTTGGTAATAGCTATTTTTAAAAAAGGTGACTTTTCATAGCTCTTATAATTATTTGCGAAAATCTGTTCTGCTTTAATAACCTTTATCTCAAGGGGTGATAAGAATTTCTCCGCATAAAATAATTTTTTAATCTTTTTTCTATTCTCATCCTGAGATAAAACCTTTTCCAAAGATTTCAACTCTCTCTCAAAAGCCTCCCAAAGATTCTGAAACGAGTTTTTCAGAGCTAACTCCTTACCATCTTCTTCATTCATATGATAGATAGTAGCACCCTTTGAAAAACTAAAAAGAGGTTTTTTAAGATAGGAATCAAAGGCAGAAATATCCAAAGAAGAGTTAAAGGTCTTAAGATTTCCTCCCACAAGACTCTGACTGACTCTAACTTTCTCTTGTATCATAACGATAATATCAGCCTGTTTATCTACTGCTTGATCATAATAATTTGAGGGGTCACACTGTCCTATACCAAAATCTTCTATAGGATAGTTTAAGGGAGACAGGTTTTTTATAAGTAATCTTTTTGAATACCCCATCCCACTGCAATCTAAGATAGCGATCTTTATCTCCTTATCCTTGCCTCCGAGAAGACCAACTTCTCTTAAATCGGCCAGCAAAAGCTCCCTATTGATAAAGGCCATAAAGAAACCATCAAACATTATATCAGTAATATTAGTGCTTATCGGAATGACCAAGGGAACATAATTTGAAAATTTTGGCATGATCTTCTCATTTACTATATTTATCTTATCACGTGTCATATCACCAATTAATGTTTCCACAAATGTTTTTACTGCTCTCCATTTAGCTCTCGTTGCCGAGACCTTATCTATATCATCCTTTTCTTTTATAAGAGAGAGCTTTACATCAGTAAAGGTCACAACATACTTCTGATCTTTTCCACTACCTCTCAAATCATAGGATTTTTCAAAAAACTCTTTTCCTTTTAGGTTTTTGGAGCTTAATATGTTTTTTAGATTTTCTTCATTTTTTAGCTGATATGACAGGAAGTAAGCTACATCAAGAAGATTTTCATACTCTTCATACCAGATTGACTGTATCTTTTTTAAGGTCTCGTAAGAATCCAAAAATCTATTTTTTAATAAATTTTCAGCGAGTTCTCTTTTAAGCTCCATTAATGTAAGCTCTTTTAGCTCCTCTATGTTTTTCGCAAAAGGAATTACCATCTTTATTTTGGGAGTCCCCTTTACCTTTTTTAAAAAATCGAGTTCTTTTCTCTCGTAAGTTTCTACTTCATCAATGTAAACATTGCCTTCTGCCTCAATTAAGTTTTCATTTCCCATTAAAATCAGCTTTTCACCACTGATTCTTACCTCCCCTTTCAATATCAGTGCAGTCTTTTTGCTATCTACCTTTGTTTCTTTAACAGTTAAATTAGAGCTGTTTAAATATATGCCAGAGTTATAAGAAGATATATTGACCTTTGTAAAGTTAACAAAAGACTTCCTGTCTGCCCTAAGAAACACATCAAAGTTTGATATTTCAGAGTTTGAGATCAGAGAGGTGGAGTTTGATAAAATAATTTCTTTACCATTCTCAAAAATCCCGAAATCTATTACAAATGCACCTTCTCCTGCATCTTTAATCTCTATGATATAATCGCTACCTTTAAAGGCAATTCTGCCATCCTTCTTTCCCTTGCCAATAATTTTTCCCATTGATACCAGTTTACTGTTTTTCCTGAACTCTATCACCACGCCATCTTCTATTTCCAAAGTAACATCCTTTAGGATATTGACTTCACCATCTACTATATAAGGACTGCCTGCACTGAATAATGTTGTATTCTCTTTTATCTTAGCAGGTAGAGCAGTAGGTCCCCTTTTAACAGCAGTAATTATTTTTTCTTCATACTTACTTAAGTTTTTTGCCCTGTCACGGGCATAAACTCTATAAAAGTACTTTTTTCCATAATCGATATTTTTATCTATAAACTCTGTAATTGACGTCGAACCAATTTCAACAAAATTAGGATTGTCCACCCCACCTCTCATTACAACAAAATCCTTTAAATCATCGTCAGCAGGCGATTTCCAGTTAATCAGGATACCATCAGATACTGAAACAAGCTTCAAGTCCTTTACCGGACCAGGGGGGATTGTGTCTACAGTGACGGAATGAGGAACTATATAATTACTCTCCGTTTTTTCTTTTTGATTATACAAAAAGGCTGTTATAATCTGGTTTTTAAACAGATCGCCTTCTTTAACGACATATTTACCAAGATACTCCCCAGGCTTTACCTCTGTGAGCTCAACTGCCTTTCTCTCATTTCCAATATTAAAATAGGCTGTCAAACCCTCTTGGGCACTTACAGAAACGAGTATCTCATCCTGTGCCTTGAAAGGACCATCAAGGGCATTTGTTATTACTGAATATATCTGAGGAGGTTTCTTGGCTTTAAGGGTTTTTGGCTCCGGTATTTCTTTAGCCAAATTTCTACAAAGTTTATCTGTCAAGGCAATCTTAACGCTTTCTCTTAATACAAGGGCAGATGTTACCGCCGTTGATATGGCACCCCAGGGAGAGGTTGGTAAACCTCCGGATCTTTCCGTAACAGAGTCTTCTTTCTCCCAGATTATTTCTCCGTTTTCAGAAGATACAAGTTTAACCTTAAGCCTCAGAGTAAGACTTGCATAGAGAGCTGCATAGATCTTTTCTATGCCTAATATCTCAATATATATGAGCCCTTCAACGTTAAGAATCTCTCCAAGCTCCTTAGGGGTTAATCTATCCCATTTCTTGCCTTTCTCTTTTTCTATAAGGTATAACTTGCTGTCAACATCATTGAGTTTTGATATATCATAGTTTTTATAACTTATATGATTGTAAAAGGTTGTTCTTATCTCCTTCTTATCCTCTTCTTCACCCTCTCCCGTTGCAGGTAAAACCGCTATATTCTTTGGCAGTTTTTTTTCCTTTTTAAAGAGCCCGCTCCCAAGCTCAACAGCGCTATCTTTTATATCCTTCAGTTTTTCCAGAGGATCAAATGAATAAACATTCCCCGCAAGTATAAAGAAAATAAAAAGGGACAAAAAAAATCTAATCATAAATTACATAGCTGACAGAGCATCAAGATATTTATTTATTTTCTCTTCGACGGTTTTGGTATCTTTGTTCTTTCTCTTTGACAGTATCAATGAATCGGTAAATCTTTCTATGGCTTCTCTAAGATTTCCGTCCCTTTCAAGTGCTTCTCCTTCTTTAAATAATCTGTTTTCTGGTTCGGAAAAAATTGCCTTCAACTCTGATGTGATTTTCAAGACCGCATCTTCCTGAGCCTTTTTCATAATTTCTGCATCAGTTGGTAACTGTGCCATCTTAAAAGGTATCTTAAAATCACCTATATCAACACCTTCACTGCCTTCGTCCTGAACATCCTTTTTGATATCAACCATACTTGTATGAATAATTTTTCCCTTTGAAGTATCAACTACTCTATAGCTTATATTTAATATACCAACCTTCTTGTGATAGCTTATTTTATACTTGATATCTTCATAGATTGGTTTTTCAATAAGTTTTGGCGGGGAAGGCGGTAAGGGCTTGCCTTCTGCCTGAAGCCTCTTGGCTAAAACAAGCCATTCGTCGTAATCCGGATTTGACAACATATCAACCTTAGTCTTTACTCTGACAACCTTATAACCTTCCTGAACTGAACTATCTATCTTATAATCAAGAACGTCTCCTAAAAGCAAGTAGTCAGCACTGGATATCTGAAATCCTGCACCATCTTTTTGAGACTCCTGCCCTTTTCCCGCAACGGTAAGTTCATACTCCCTCAGTAATACATCCATAGATTCTCTTTCAATAATTCTCAAATCCTGCTTAAGTTCATTATATAGTGACAGCATTATACTTGAAGTAAAAATATTTCCTGCCTCAGGCGCACTTTTTGGACTTTTAAAAGGAATAACCGCCAGGCTCTTCAACGCTCTGTTAACAATCTTCTCTTCTACCTTTTTCAGATTTTCTCTTATCTCTGGATAGGAAGGTGATAAGAGATTTATTAGTTTATAGTAATTATAGGCAATCCCAAAATATCCTATATCTTCTGACTTTTTAGCCTTAATATACAGAGTATCAAAATATTTCTGCATCTCCTTTTTAGGAATATTTGCCAATCTGCGTTTATCTATTTCTAAAGAGTTAATAATATCGTAGGCCTTTTTAAAGTTATCATAGGCCTGCCTGAAAAGTTCCTGCTCCATTAACTCGATACCGGTCTGAAAATAAAAATCACTGAGATCTATTTTAGTCTGTAAAATCAGCTTTTCTGCTACATTTTTAGATTCTCCATAAACCATTGCCTTTTCATAATATCTGAGAGCTTCCTCATACCTTCTTTTTCTTTTGGCATCATCGGCCTTTTTAATAAAGTATTCTGCATTATCCTTCTGAAGAGCATCTTCATAAATCTTTTTGATATCTTTATAATCGGGATCTAATTTATAAGCCATTTCTATAAGCGGTCTTCCCTCTTTCCAGTTTTCATTTTCAACATACCTTTGTATCTGCGGATAAATATCCTTTAACCCCTCTTCCTTATATTCCCTGGCAATCCTCTCAAACTCCTCCGAACTTATAAATTTATTGTTCTGCAAGAAAGAGACCGCATCCAGGTATTTCCTTTCCTGAAAGAGTTTTTTAGCGTTATCAAGAACCTCTTTTCTCTTTTCTTCGGTTAGCCTTCTTTCGTTAGCTATCTGAGAACTTAAAATTTCTAAATCCTTTGATTTAACCTGATAATTCTCAATGTTTCTTAAATCAGCAGTGAACTGGTCGAGAGTTTTTATAGGAATTATGGGATTTTCAGACTTTGCGAGAGAAAGTTTTTGAGACAGGCCCTTTAGTTCCATATCGAAAATTTTGTTTCTGACAACATTGTAGGTATCACAATACTCCTTTTCCTGTGGTGCTTTCTGACAAAGATCTTTTAAAACATTATAGGCTTCTCTTATATTATCTCTTTGCATCATTATTTTGGCATTTTCAAAGCTCTGTCTTAACGGATCTGGAGCACAGGAAAAAAGAAACATGACAAATATTATTAAAAAAAACCTCAACACAGGTTCCTCCTTTTTAATATTGTTAAAACATCATTTTATAATTTACCTTATAGGTAGAAAAAGTCAAGTTATATCCGATAAACGTTGAAAAACCCGGTAAACAGACCATTAGTTAAGTTATGATTAGTGTAAGGCAGGTTCTTTTAAATTATAGATTTAATTACTCTTGGCCTTAGTTTTTAATAGTTTTTCATTCTTTTTCTAAAGATATACATATAAAATATCAAAATAATTCCGGTAATTACAAAAAAAATGCTTATCCACTGGGCAGTGGAATACCCTAAATAGACATCACGTAAATCACCCCTTAAAAATTCTATAAAAAACCTTATTATCCCGTAACCAATCAGGTATAGTGATAGTAAGACACCTTCTACTTTAATCTTTTTTCTTAGTAAAAATAATATAAAAAATAATGATAGATTAGAAAAGGCTTCGTACAGCTGTGTTGGATGAAGGGGGATATTTTTTGGGGCCAATGTCAGAGGATTAGTAAATTTTACCGCCCAGGGTAATTCACAGACCTTTCCATAGCAACAGCCAGCAAAAAAACATCCCAACCTGCCAAAAAAATGAGCGAGAGGTATAAAAACAACAATAATATCAAGACAAGTCAGTATAGGTATCCTTTCTTTTTTAAAAGAGAAGATAACAAAAGGGATTGCAAACAGCAGTCCACCATGAAAAACAAGCCCCCCTTTCCATATCCGGAAAAATTCCATGGGATCTTTTAGAAACTCATCGGGGAAATATATTACATAAAAAACCCTGCTACCTATAATTCCTATCCAGATTGCCCAAAACAGTATATCTATTATTTTCTGGCTATCAAGAGCAGATTTCTTACATTCAATCTTTATAAAATAAAGGGCTAATATTATCCCGATGGCAATAAAAAGTCCGTAAGTGTGAACTGCCAGAGATCCGATTCTAAATATTTCCGGAAACATTTACAGTATATGCTCCTTCCTGATAATCTGAAAGAAAAAGATCAGAACTATCCCGATAGTTATAAAGGTGTCAGCAATATTGAATACAGGCCAATGAAAACTTTTATAATAAAGTTCAATAAAATCTACCACCGCTCCATAAAATACCCTATCATAAAGATTGCCGATGGCTCCACCAGCGATGAACCCAAATATAATTGCCCTTTTAACTAAAAATTTTTCTGAAGAATAAAACAGATAAAAAAGCAGACCTATGGCAAGAACCGTAAATATAAGAATGATAAGATGTTTTAGATCTCCTCCCCTATGGAGGATGCCAAAGGCAATTCCTTTATTCTCCACAAAGGTTAAATTAAGAAAGGGAAACACCTTGAGCACCTGGCCGGGGAGAAATATTTTTTTTATTATATGTTTGCTAATTTGGTCAGCAAAAAAGACCAGAAATATGGTAATAAAAAACAAAGAGTTTCTTTTAACCACTTACAACATCCCTGCATCTCTTGCAGATAGTTGGATGAGATGAATCTTCCCCAACGGTGGTATCAAATACCCAGCATCTTTCGCATTTTTTTCCATCTGCATTAAATATATCAATGCTTATACCGCTTAACTCTCCTTTATAGTATCCTTTCCCATCAAATTTTATCTCAATCTGAGAGAGTATGAAAATTTCCCTTAGTTCTTCAAAATATTGCGATATTACATCTCTAATTTCATCAGATATATAAAGTATTACTTTTGCATCGAGAGAATGACCTATAATCTTGCGTCTTCTGGCATCTTCCAGAGCCTTTTGAACATCTTCTCTTACCAATAGAAGACTGTTAAATGTTTTTTCAATATCATCATTTTCAAAAAATTTGGGAAGCTCACAGAAACATTCTAAAAGAATGGAGTCTTTTTTATTGTTTAAATTAAAATGTTCCCAAACCTCATCGCAGGTAAAAGAAAGTATTGGAGAAAGTAAAAGAGCAAGAGTTTTTGTTATCTCAAAAACAACAGTCTGAGAGGCGCGCCTCTTTTTATCATCAGGTGACAGCACATACATTCTGTCTTTTAAAATGTCAAGGTATATTGAACTCAAATCCTTTACGCAAAAATTGTGAATACTATGAAAAACCGTATGAAACTCATAATTTTGATAGGCCTTTCTGACCTTTTTGTCAAGTCTGTAGAGACGATTAAGAACTGCCTTATCAAGATAGGAAAGCTCATCGTAGGAGATATAATTTTTATTGCTATCAAAGTCAGCAAGAACTCCTAACATATATTTAAAAGTATTCCTGACTCTTCTGTAAGAATCTACCAGTCTTTCCAGTATTTCCTGTGATATCCTTATATCTTCCCTGTAATCTTCAGATGCCACCCATATTCTTAGTATTTCAGCACCGTATTTTGATATGATATCCTGAGGTGATATAACATTACCAAGAGATTTTGACATCTTTCTACCTTCTGCATCTACTACAAATCCATGTGTCAATACAGATTTGTAAGGTGCTCTCTTATAGGCAAGACAGCTTGCAAGTAGGGAGCTATGAAACCATCCCCTGTGCTGATCCGAACCTTCCAGATACATATCAACAGGATGTTCATAGCCATATTTACTCTTAAGGTATGAAAAGCTAACACCTGAATCAAACCAAACATCTAAAATGTCTTCTTCCTTTTCAAAATCCTTACCACCACATTTGGGACATTTATAGTCACCAAGAAAAAAATCAGCTGTTTTCTCAAACCATATATCAGCCCCTTCTTTTTCGAACAAATCAGCTACCTTTTCTATTAATTTAGTATCAAGGATATATTCATCACAACTTTTACAGTGAAAAGCAATAATTGGAACGCCCCAAGACCTTTGTCTTGATATACACCAATCGGGCCTTCCCTCTATCATATTGTATATTCTGTCTCTACCCCACGAAGGTATCCATTTTACTTTATCTATCTCAGAAAGGGCTATCTTTCTTAGAGATGTTTTATCCATTGAAACAAACCATTGTTCTTCTGCCCTGAATATAACTGGTTCTTTACATCTCCAGCAGTGAGGATAGGAATGGGTTATACTCTGGGAAGCTATGAGCTTTCCTAACTCCTTCAGCTTTTTAATTATCTCTTCATTTGCAGAAAAGACCTTCATTCCACCGAAGTATTTAACGCTCTTATGAAATTTTCCTTCCTGATCTACAGGGGCATAGACCTCAATATTATGTTTCAAACCAAGTTCATAGTCTTCCTGACCATGTCCCGGTGCGATATGGACACACCCTGTCCCTGTATCAAGGGTAACAAAATCAGCGGTTAAAACTATCGAATCAACATCTTCAAAAGGATGCTGACATAATAAACCTTTAAGATTTTCTCCTTTAGTTTCAGTGATAATTTTAATTTTTTCTGGAAGAATTTCTGTGAATTTTTCAAGTAAATCCTTAGCTATTATAAAAACTTCCTTTGTGGATGTTTCTATAAAAACATAATCGTAATCGGGGTGAACCGCAATGGCCCTGTTTGCAGGCAATGTCCACGGTGTAGTTGTCCATATTATTATGCTAACCTCTTTACCCTTTAGACTATTTGAAAAATTTGATATATCTGATTTAACCGGAAATTTAACATAAACAGACGGTGAGGTATGGTCATCATACTCTACCTCTGCCTCAGCAAGAGCGGTATTGCAGGATATACACCAGTAAACAGGCTTTTTGCTTCTATAAACCGCCCCTTCCTTTACAAAATTTGCAAACTCTCTTACTATATTTGCCTGATAGTCATAAGCCATCGTTATATAAGGATTATCCCAATCACCTATTACCCCAAGTCTCTCAAACTCATCTGACTGAATCTTAACGTATTTTTTGGCATATTCTCTGCAAAACTTTCTTATTTCTAACTTTGTAACCTCTTTTTTATTTTTTCCGATGCTTTTTTCTGCCTGTAATTCAATGGGAAGTCCATGACAATCCCAACCGGGAATATAGGGAGTATCATATCCCTCCTTAAAAAAGTATTTAACTACTATATCCTTAAGAATTTTATTTACAGAATGTCCTATATGTATATTGCCATTGGCATAGGGAGGGCCGTCATGAAGATGAAAGAGCCTTTTCCCCTTTCTTTCTTCTCTCATCTTATTGTAAATATCCAATTTCTTCCATTTTTTCAGTCTTTCTGGCTCATTTTGCGTAAGGTTAGCTTTCATTGGAAAGCTTGTTACCGGAAGATTAAGAGTTGATTTGTAATCCATTATTTTTTCTCCCTATAGGGTATTTTGTCTTCATATCCCGCTTCTTTAAAACCTTTCAGTCTCAGGATACAACTTTCACAAACTCCACAGGCAATATCTTCTTCAGAGTAGCAGGACCAACTTAACTCAAGAGGACTTCCCAAATGCATACCAATCTTTACAATTTCAGCCTTGCTTTTATGAATAAGAGGAGTAAAAATCTTTATCTCAGTATCAGGTTTTGTCCCCTTGTTAACAGCCTCCTGAAAGGCAACAAAAAACTCCTCTTTACAATCGGGATAACCTGAACTGTCTTCCTCTACTGCTCCTATATAAACTCTCTTAGCACCGATAACTTCGGCCCATGAAACCGCTATTGATAACAAATGGGCATTTCTAAAGGGCACGTAGGTTGATGGCACACAACCTTTTGACAGACCACCCTTAGGAATCTCAATATTTTTATCTGTTAAGGCAGATCCTCCTATTTGTTTCAAATAGGATATATCAACTATAAGTTTTTTTACAGGTTTGAAGAAATTACATAAATCATTAAATGCCCTTTCCTCTCTTTTTTCAGTCCTGTGACCATAATTTACATGAAGAAAGGCAAGACTATAGTCAATAGATGCGATAGATGCAGTAACACAACTATCCATCCCCCCCGAAACAAGAACAACTGCTAAATCCCTTCTGCACATAGGAATTTAATATTTTAAATCTTTTATGTAGAAAATAAAAGGGAAAATTCCACATAAATGTGAGATTAGTCAACAGATTAAAGCTTTTGAGTAGATATATACTTATCTTTAGTAAGTTTACCCAATCCTTAAAATGAAGTGTTGTAAATTTACCTTAGAAGGTTTAACTGCGAGACCACAGCAAAACCTGTTTCATTAAAGCAAAAGTTTTCTCTTGAACAGAAAATTTTAGAATAGGTTCTATCAGGAAACTGATCGAACTCAAACTTTCCTAAAAGGTCTGTCGTATCCTGCTGATACCAGACATTGTTAATCTTAACCTCAACCCAGCTATGATCTATAATCTCATTTCCCATCTTTATCTGACCCACCATAATTCTCAAATCATCTTTTCCAATCCCTAAGGCTCTATAAAGGGACGCTAATAAAATTGCCTTTCCCATACAACTTGAATATTTGTTGGAAAGTGTCGTCTTGATAGAGGTGTCAGATACCATCGGGAAAAAACCTATAAAATCTCTGACAAAATAATAGGCCTCGGGAAGACTGCGTATTTTTTTAATAACTGGTTTCAGATCAGGTGAATCTGGACTTATAAGACTTTGATAATCAACCGGCTTAAAAACAAGAATCCCTTCAAACTTGGCATCTGTGTTTTTTTCAAACTTTATTAACTTCCAGCCCCCGAAAATAAGAATGCTAAATACAAAGGTCAAAATTAAAATTTTCTTAATTAGCATATTTTAATTTAAATCATAAAAAAACGTTTTTGTAAAGTAAATTTTACCAGTTTGACAGTATAAATTTTAGGTTATAATTTCTATTATGATAAACTACGATGACGAAAAGTTAGCTATTTGTCTATGTGAAGATTGTCCAACCTATTTGAAGCCTCTGTTTCCGAAAAGAGACGGTGTTTTCTGTGCCGTCGGTAAAGTTAAGGAAATCAGCTACAAAAAAGGTTGCCTCTGCAAGATGTGCCCCCTCTATAGTGACTATGGTTTAAGGGGCTCTTTTTTCTGTATAGAGGGTCCCGCAGACTAAAATTAGATAATATTAGCCAAAAAGGTTTTAAAGCTTAGCTTAAAAAAATCTCTTTCATCTTTACTTTTTATCGTTTACTTATCACAGTTCACCAACAAAGTCTTATTGACTTTAGCACTTCTTTAAATTATATTTATTGCTTATGAATTAGACTAACAGGAGGAGAGATGGCAAAAAAGATTAAGATCTCCAAAAAATCGGCACTGAAGCAACCTGATGAGTTTATATCTTTCAGCGCGAGAATAATTCAGTATATTAAAGACAATGAGTCTAAATTTCTTATTGGCTCTGTTTTAATTGTTATTTTAATCCTGATTATTAGTTTTTCCGTTTATTATACAAGGAAGGTTAATGTAATGGGGTTTGCTCAGCTTTCAAAAGCCCTTGAAGAACCCGATGTTACAAAAAGAAAAAAGCTCCTTAATGATGTTAAAAACACCAGATTTACCGATGCCAAAGCATATGCATCTTTTTTCTTGGCTCAGATATACAAAGAAGAAAACAATATCGCTAATGCCAAGATTGAGTTAGATAAAGCAGAAAATATTAAAGATGCCTATTTAAGAGGAAACGCAAGGATTATGATGGTTGACCTGTTAATGAAAGAGGGCAAACTTGATGAGGCCTTAAAATACTCAAAGGGCATAGATAAGGATACACCAAAATTTCTGAAAGATGAGCTACTCCTGAAAGAAGCCTTTATTCAGGAAAAGAAAAACAACCTGAATGAGGCAAAACAGATATATAAAACTCTTGAGACATCCAATCCGGAGTTTTATCTTCTAAAACTTGTTCAAACTAAATCCGCCCTATAGTAGAGCTTTGCTATGAAGGTTAGATATTTTAATAAAAAAAGAGAGTGTATTTCCAGAAAAGAGCTTAAAGAGCTTCAGTTTGGGAGATTAAAGTATGTATTGGAAAAGGTTTATAACAATGTCCCTCTTTATCGGCAGAAATTTGATAAAGAAGGGATTAAACCAAAAGATATAAAAAAATTATCAGACTTAGCAAAGCTACCTTTCACTACGAAAGATGACCTAAGAAAAGCTTTCCCCTACGGCCTCTTTGCAGAACCTCTAAAAAGGGTTGTAAGGGTTCATTCTTCCTCAGGCACAACAGGTCTACCTACTGTAGTAGGTTATACAAAAAATGATATAAAAACATGGTCTGAACTAACTGCAAGGGTACTTACAGCAGGTGGGTTAACAAATGAAGATATTGTCCAAATTGCCTTCGGTTACAGTCTTTTTACAGGAGCATTCGGAATGCATTATGGGGCAGAAAGAGTAGGAGCCACCGTGATTCCGATTTCATCCGGCAATACTCAAAGACAAGTTCTTACCATGAGAGATTTTAAGACAACCGCCCTTATCTGCACCCCATCCTATGCATTACAAATTTATGATACTTCAGTTGAAATGGGTATTGAGTTTAAGAAATTGGGGCTAAAACTTGGATTTTTTGGTGCTGAACCTTGGTCAGAAAGTATGAGAAAAGAGATAGAAGAAAAGATGGGGATCTTTGCTACAGACAATTACGGTCTTTCAGAGGTTATCGGTCCGGGTTTTTCAGGTGAGTGTATATTTAAAAGGGGCCTTCATATCTGGGAAGATCATTTTATTGCGGAAATTGTAGATACCGAAAATTTTGGTGTTCTTCCAGAGGGAGAAAAAGGAGAGCTCGTAGTCACATCTCTTACTAAAGAAGCATTACCGGTGATTAGATATAGGACCAAAGATCTTACCGTTATTAACCATGAAAAATGTGAATGTGGCAGAACAATGGCCCGGATGGAGAGAGTTAAAGGCAGAAGCGATGATATGTTGATTATCAAAGGAGTTAATGTTTTTCCTTCGCAGATAGAAGATGTGGTTTTCTCTATTGCTGGTGTTCAGCACCAATACCAATTGATAGTGGACAAGAAAGGACGCCTTGACTTTCTTGAATTACAGATTGAGATTAATAATGAGATTTATGACAATCCCAAGAAGAAACAGGAACTATTTAAGACCATAAAGGAAAGGCTACTTGCGGTTTTAGGATTGTCGCCTGAGATTACATTATTACGACAAGATTCATTGCCAAAGGTTGAAGGTAAAGCAAAAAGAGTAATTGATAAAAGGCAAAAAGATTAATGTCTTCTCATTACCCCTTAAACATTGCCATACTATGGCACATGCATCAACCAATGTACTATGACCCGGAAATAAAGAAATTTCGCATGCCTTGGGTAAGGCTTCACTGTACAAAAGACTATCTTGACATGCTCGAGATATTAGATGGTTTTAAAAAGGTCAGGCCGGTTTTTAATCTTACACCTTCGCTTTTAAAACAAATAGATATGTACCTTCAGGGTGTGCCGGAATATCATTTAGAGCTAACTTTGAAGGATCCCCAGGACCTCACCCCCTATGAGAAGACTATTATTCTCAAAGATTTTTTTATGGCAAACTGGGATTTAATGATCAAGCCAATACCACGTTATTACGAGCTTCTGTCAAAACGTGGAAAAGATATTGACGAAAAAGGGCTTTTAGAAGCACAAAGATTTTTTTCAAAACAAGACCTTTTAGACCTGCAGGTGCTGTTTAACCTGGTCTGGACTGATCCAACCCATATTAAGAAAGACCCCTTCCTTTCGGAACTCAAAAAAAAGGGAAGAGGATACACAAGCAAAGAAAAAGAAGAGCTTATCAAAAGACATTATGAAATAATGGGCAGAATCATAAGCTCCTATAAAAAGGCATACTTAGATAATGAGATTGAGATAAGTTTTTCTCCCTTTTATCATCCCATCTTACCACTTATTATAGATAACAGGATTGCAACTATATCGGATTCTTCCACAAAGCTACCCAAACCCTTCAGTTGGCAAGAAGATGCAAGAAATCATATAAAAAAATCGAAAGACTACCTTAGAGAAAATTTTGGCAAAATACCGGTGGGGATGTGGCCGTCGGAGGGCTCTGTAAGTAATGAAGCTTTGAAAATAATGATCGAGGAAGAGATTAAATGGACAGCTACTGATGAAACGGTTTTATTTAACTCCCTTAAACTCAGAGACAGGTGGTTAAATAGTCTTACACCTCAACAGCTTTTCAGATCCTATCATTTTCCGGTGGGAGATAAAAAAATAGAGCTTTTTTTCAGAGATCACAGACTTTCCGACAATATTGGCTTTGTTTACAGCAAATATAATCCACGGGATGCCATTGAGCACTTCCTTAATAGTCTTAGAAATATAAAAAAGTTTATTAATTATGAAAATAACATAGTTTCAATAATACTTGACGGAGAAAACGCATGGGAGTTTTATCCCAATGATGGTTTTGATTTTCTGACGACCCTATACAATGCCATAGAAAAGGCAGATGACATCAATATGATTACTTTTAGCGACTATATTAATAAATATCCTAACTCTGAACCACTATATGATATTCATCCCGGTTCATGGATAAACGGTAATTTTAAAATATGGATAGGTCATCCTGAAGACAATCAGGCTTGGGATCATTTAACTACAGCCAGAAATATAATTGAAGAGAAAAAAGATACCATAAAATCTGAAAAATTAGATGAAGTCATGGAAAGTCTTTACATCGCTGAAGGAAGTGACTGGTGCTGGTGGTATGGTGATGAACATTCAACTGAGTTCGAACTTGAGTTCGATGAACTTTTCAGAAAATATATAAAGGATATTTACATAAAGCTCGGTGTAAACTACCCCGAAAGCTTAAACTCCCCTATAGTGAAAAAGGAAAAAGATATCAAACCTGATAAGGAAATCTTAAGTTATATAAAACCTAAGATCGACGGTAAAATATCAAGTTATTTTGAATGGCTTGGTTCAGGTAGTTTTAATTTAACAAAATACGGTTTAGCAATGCATAGAAGCACAATATATTTTGAGGAATTACTGGTGGGTTTTGATCAGGAAAATCTATACCTCAGATTAGACCCTGAAAATGGCTTTTTAAATCATAAAGAGTATTTTCCTTTTGGTATCACCATAACGATACCATCAAAGGGCATCTCAATCGAAGGCAGTATAGAAGAAAGCGGAAATACAAATTTTCTACTTAAAAACGAGAATAAAATTTTTGAGATAGAGAGTGCCTTTCAAAAGATACTTGAGCTCCGGGTACCCCTATCTTTAATTGGTTTTTCTGAAGACGAGTTAATATCATTTTATATAAACGTTCAGTTAGCCACATCGGAAACAATTCGATTTCCCATCAGAGGTAATATTGTGGTTACGGTGCCGGCAAAAAATTTTGAAGACTATATCTGGCATGCCTAATAATAAAAAGAGGAGGATCTGTGAACGAAATAAAGCCTTTCAGAGGAATTTTGTATAATAAAGAATTAATAAAGGACCTGTCAGAAGTTCTGACTCCGCCTTATGACATTATTGATAGTAAGATGCAGGAATACTTTTACAATAAAAATGAGTACAACTTTATAAGAATTGACTACGGACAGAAATTTGCTACCGATAATGAGTCAGGCAATGTCTACACAAGAGCCAAAAAATACTTTGATGAGTGGCTGAATAAAAACATATTGGTACAATCGCCTGTACCAGCCTTTTACATTCTTAAGCAAGATTTTATTTTTGATAATAAGAATTATGAAAAATTGGGATTTTACGGTCTTTACAGGCTCTCTGATTACAGCCACGATACAATAATGCCCCATGAAAAAACTCAGTCCGGTCCTAAAGAAGACAGATTTAAACTTACTTTAGCCTGTAACGCCTATTTTAGTGCAATTTACTCTGTTTATGAGGATGAAAATATGTTGATTGAGAATATTTTTAAAAACAACATATTTGAGGAGATTTTTTCTTTTACCGATTATCAGAATGTCAAAAATACTCTCTATCTGTCTGCTGATAATAATATTAATGAACAAATTTCTAAGATACTTTCCCGAAAAAGGCTAATAATCGCCGATGGCCACCACAGGTATGAAACCGCACTGAGGGTAAAAAATGAGTTGAAAGGAAAATATCCAGATAACGATTCAATAAACTATGCTCTTATGTTTTTTTCCAACCTCTCTGACCCTAATACTTTGATACTTCCAACCCACAGATTAATAGATGATGTGAGCTTTAATGAAACGGAGTTTATAGAGTTTCTGAAAACAAATTTCACTATATCCTTTCACCCAAAAAATGCCTTGAAAGATATTTTTCATAAGATAAAAAGCGACCCTAAGGTTCAATTTATATGTCTTACGAAAGATAATTTGATTCTTATTGAAGCAGACAATAAAAAGATAGAAAAATTATTTCCCGAAGATATGCAGGATATACTAAAAAATCTTGATGTAAATATACTTTTTTATGGAATTCTCAAACCAGCTCTGAAAATAACTGAGGAAGACCTGAAAAACCAGAAAAAGGTTTCCTATTGTAAAGATGCCCTGTCAGCGATGGAAATGGTATCCCGGGGAGAAAAAACATTAGCCTTTATACTGCAGAACCCCCGTTCTGAAAATCTAAAAAGGGTCATTGACATAAAAGAAACGATGCCTCAGAAGTCAACATACTTTTATCCTAAAATACCATCTGGAGCAGTTATATACACCTTTGATGAGCACAACTGATTATATTAAAGATTTAGATTTAAAGATTTTCCAGCCTGTTAAATCTTACAGATATAATGAAGACTCTGTTCTGATTGCTGATTTTATAGAAAACATTAAAGAGAATAGTAAAGTTGCTGATTTAGGTGCAGGGGTAGGAATTATCTCTCTTTTATTATGCAAAAAATTCAAAAATGTCAGTTTCTATCCTGTAGAAATACAAAAACAACTATTTGAATATCTCAAAAAAAATATAGTTGAAAACAATCTCTCTGATTTTTTTCAACCGATAAACTTAGATTACAGAAACTTACCTAAAAATTTTAATCACTTTTTCAATGTAGTTGTATCAAACCCACCATATAGAAAAAGAGGAGAGGGCAGAGTAAGTAGTAACGAAGCAAATGCAATATCAAGACATGAGACCTATGGTGGCATTGAAGATCTTTTAATGACCTCTGAACGAATTTTAAAAGATAAGGGGCGTATATATCTGTCTTTTTTATCGGAGAGATTGACAGATCTGATATACTACATGAGACATTTCAATATGGAACCCAAAAGGATAATACCCATATACCCCAAAAGAGATAAAAGCTCAAATCTTATAATAGTTGAAGGAGTTAAAAAAGGTGGCAAAGGATTAACTATTCTTCCTCCTTTTTTTCGTCGAGAAGCTTTCTCTTAAGAGCGTTAATAAAAAAACTTCTGAATTTTTCCTTTAAAACCTCATCTCTGATAACATCAACTGCACTTTCTATAAACATCAAATCATCTTCTTTTAACTCAATCTCATCAAGATTAACATAATTACTATCAACCGGTTTCTCCCTGCTGATCTTTACCTTTCCCGTCTTATATTTAATATCCTTTACAACCTCCTTACCACAGGTCTCATTAATTTTAAAAATAATTTCATCTTTTAAAAGATTTAACTGATTTATCCAGATGGGATCCTTAACAGTAACATTAAGGACCCCCTCTTCGAGATAAGAAGGTGTTGATACCTTTGAGATAATCTCGCCTGTTACCTCTTCCCATATTTTATAGATATTAAAATCAGGTATTCTAAGTTTTTTTGTAATTTTTTTAAAAACACTATCGATTTTATAAATCTCTCCCATGGTTATTTCAAACTCACCTATGCTTAGATTATACCTTTTTTGCTATTACAAGCATTGCCTGACCTTTAAGATTACTTATCTTTCCTGCAATATAGAGCAAAACTCCTACAGGTAAAAAGACTCCCATCAATACCGGTTTTAAGATATTTCTCAGTCGAAAAAACCTTTCTTTGCCCTTTATATCCTCACCCCTTTGATGCTTAGAGTTTCTCCTTATTAATAACGTCTGCAAAAAAGTCCCGAAACTCTCGGTGCACTTTAAAACGGACAGTGGTTCCATAGCGGTTTTTATTACTTCGAAACAACCTTCTTTAAGAAGATAGCCAATGCTTTTTTCATTCCATCTTGTTAAGTGATGAGGTGGATAATCCCAATGTTCTCTTTTTAAGAACTTTAAATCTATCCTATGGGGGTTGGGGAAAGAAAGACACAAAAGCCCATTATGTTTTACCAACTCACTTATCTTAATGATAAAATTTTTAGGGTCTTTCAGATGTTCTATAACATGAAAAAGACATACAATGTCAAAATCCTGTTCCTTGCTTCCCGACAAAAAATCATCAATTGTTCCCGCAAAGGTGTTGTTTAAACCAAAATTTTTCTGAGCAAAATCAATAGCTTTTTTATTAATATCAACCCCAAAAACAACAGCACCTCTTTTTTTTGCCATATCAAGAAAAAACCCCTTTCCACAACCAATCTCAAGAAGTTTTGTATTTTTTTTGTCTATTAAATCCAAAACCTCCCCAAACTCCCATCTGTAGCCATACCATTCAGCTATCTCATAATGTTTGCCTAAAGCCTCTATCATGTTGACAGAAAAAGATAATCCGCACAGGGGACATTCGTAAATATTGAAATCTACCCCAAACATAAAACCCTTTTCCTTTATACTTATATTTTCTGAATTATTACACAATGGACAGACTATCAATCTAAAAACCCCACATTGAGATTCTGAAAAGCGTTATTGGCGGATAAAGTCTCTTTAATTTTAATAGTTTGAAACCACTTTCTGTAACTTCCTTTTCTATATCATAGATATTTTTAACATGATAATGCCCTTTAAAACCCGCCAGAAACCTACCTATTTTATATATAAAGCTTTCCGTTGGGCCTGAAATAATAAGCTTGGTATCATTTTTTGATAACTCTTTAACCTTTTTCAAAATAGGCTCCAAATTATCTATATGTTCAAAAACATCAAGGGCAAAAACTATATCGAACTTAAGATTTTCTATATCCATAATATCTTTAAACACAGGTATCTTTAAATTTAAATCCTTTGCAACCATCTCAGTAAGATCATAAAACTCCTTCTCACAGGCGTATATATTGGCACCCCTCTCTGATAAAAACTTAAAGCTTACTCCTCCACCCGCACCAAAATCGAGGACATTCTTGTTTTTTAAATCATCAACAAAACTAAAGGCAGTCCATAACCTGTTCCAGAAAAGGTTTGCCATTAACCTATTTTTATGGGTATAAGAAGGTAGCGCCGCCTCATCGAAAAAATTTTTTGGAGATGAAGAAAGAATCCTTAGAAAAAGATTTTCATAAAAAATCCTGTAACCTCTATCTGACATAAATAACAAGTTACATCAATCAAATCATTTCGTCAAATAATTTCACCTGCCCGCTCCTCCGCTTACATTTATTAAAAATCACGGCAACCATTAACCAATTTATATTTGCTAACAAAAGCATATATCTGTTATCATTAATATTAATCTAATTATCAGGGGGTATTTATGCAATTTCCCGACTTAAGGTTAAGAAGGCTCAGAAGAACCGAAAAGATAAGAAGCATGGTCAGAGAAACCGCTCTTTCTGTAAATGACTTAATCTATCCGCTTTTTGTCGTCTACGGGAAAAATAAAAAAGAAGAGATTAAATCAATGCCGGGCATATACAGATACTCTGTTGACAGAATACTTGAAGAAGTGGACGAAGTTGTGAAACTGGGCATACCCGCTGTAATAATTTTCGGAATACCTGAAAAAAAAGACCCCGAGGGGTCATCAGCTCTCGATGATAACGGAGAGGTTCAACAGGCCGTTAAAAAGATTAAAAAGGCATACCCTGAATTAGTGGTGATAACAGATGTTTGCCTTTGCGAGTATACATCTCACGGCCATTGCGGTATATTGACTAAAAAGGGCGAGGTAGATAATGATGCCACTCTGGAGGTTTTGGCTGAAGAGGCCCTTTCCCATGCAAGAGCAGGAGCAGATATTGTGGCACCATCAGATATGATGGATGGAAGGGTTTTAGCCATAAGAGAGCTTCTCGACGAAAAAGGATACAGTCATATCCCGATCATGTCCTATTCAGTGAAATACGCTTCAGCCTTTTATGGACCTTTCAGGGATGCAGCAGAATCAACCCCGCAGTTTGGCGACAGAAAAAGTTATCAGATGGATCCCGCAAATATCAGAGAAGCAATCAGAGAAGCAAGCTTAGATATAGAAGAAGGAGCGGATATGATAATGGTCAAACCTGCCTTGTCATACCTTGATGTCATATCTGCAGTTGCAGATGAGTTTCCCTACCCTATTGTTGCTTATAATGTCTCCGGTGAATATTCGATGGTAAAATCCGCAGGGAAGATGGGTTGGATTGATGAAGAAAGGGTTATGATGGAGATACTTCTTTCTATCAAACGGGCGGGGGCGGATATGATAATAACCTATCACGCAAAAGAAGCAGCAAAGATACTTAACAGAAAGTGAGGCTTAAGAAATCTTATATCGGAACTTTCACTTGCTCTAACATGCATTTTCACATATATATAAACTAAAAGGAGCCAACTATGCATCATATGGGAAAAAAACAGGGACATCCGGAAGGGACAGAAAAAAAATATCTACCTCATTTAATTGCATGGGAGATAACACGTAGCTGTAACCTTAACTGTGTTCATTGCAGAGCTGCAGCACAGTATGGTCCCTATGAAGGAGAACTTTCCACTGAAGAATGCAAAAAACTTCTTGATAATATTGCCTCTTTTTCCAACCCGATTATAATTCTTACCGGTGGAGAACCCCTTCTTAGAAAAGACATCTTTGAGATAGCCCAATACGGAACAAACTTAGGACTGAGAATGGTTATGGCGGTGAATGGTTTACTAATCACCGATGAGATAGCAAAAAAGATGAAAGAGGTTGGGATACAAAGAGTTTCCATTAGCATTGATGGTGCCACAAAGGAATCACATGATAACTTCAGAAAGGTTGACGGAGCCTTTGAGGGTGCTCTTAGAGGTATTGAGATACTTAAAAAACATAATATAGAGTTTCAGATAAATACAACAATTACAAAAAGAAATTTGGAAGAACTACCAAAGATCCTGAATTTGGCAATCGAGTTGGGCGCCGTTGCCTATCACCCCTTTTTATTAGTTCCAACAGGGAGGGGAAAAGAGCTTGCATCTGATGCCCTTACCGCAACTGAATATGAGAAAGTGCTTGAATGGTTTGAGGATATGAGAGACAAGGTTCCTCTTCAGTTTAAACCTACCTGCGCACCACACTACTACAGAATTATCAGACAAAAGGCTAAAGAAAAAGGTAAGACTGTAGATTTTAAAAATTACGGACTTGATGCAATGACAAAAGGTTGTTTAGGTGGTCAAGGTTTTGCCTTTATATCTCATGTTGGTATAGTTCAGATATGCGGATACCTGGAAGTACCTGCAGGCAATGTTAAAGAACAGGATTTTAAGACTATATGGGAGACCTCTCCACTGTTCTTACAGATGAGGGACTTAGACCATTATCACGGAAAATGTGGTGTTTGTGAATACAGAAAGGTCTGTGGTGGATGCAGGGCAAGGGCTTATGAAGCAACAGGCGGAAATTATCTTGCAGAGGAACCGCTTTGTACTTTTATACCTTCTTGTAAATGATTTAGTTTATACGTTGAGAAGGTATAATTATTTAACTTCAAAATTCTGTATGCTTTAACGATTAACAGCAAATAAATGGGGGATAAGAAAAAATGTACGGAAAGCTCAGATATCTGATTTTAATCTCTTTATTATTAATAGTAGCCTCCTGCACCAAAACAAAAGATATCGAAAAGAGAATAGACAGCCTAATTAAAGCAAAAGATTATGAAAATGCTCTGTCTTTAATCAACGAAAAAATCAAAGAAGAACCATCAAATAAAAGATACAGGTTTCTTAAAATCAAGATTCATTCACGCTCCGGCAATGCTGATTTAGCCTATGATGAGTTTCAAAGATACTATTCCCTCACCGGTAAGATTGACAGAGAAATACTTAAGGAGCTAATCATTTCAACTCAAACATCCTTTATCGCTCCCTATAAATTCAGTTCCTTAATAAATCTTGCTGAGTTAAACAAGTTAGAACCGGAATTCAGAAAAAACCTGACGGACGCTTTAATGGACAGAGATGACACTGTTAAGGTCGGAGCGCTTTGGGCGGTAGGAAAATTAAAGATCAAAGAGGCCGAGGACAGAGTAATAGAATTAGTTAAACACAAAAATCCCGG
This sequence comes from Pseudomonadota bacterium, assembly GCA_026415985.1. GTDB lineage: Bacteria > CALINM01 > CALINM01 > CALINM01 > CALINM01 > JAOAGA01. Next base: position 31,528 of record JAOAGA010000004.1, read on the forward strand.
GGTTGTCTTTAACAGTCTATGGGCTTTAGGTGAGTTAAAGAGTGAGAAAGGTAAATCTGCTCTACTGGACTTTATAAAAAATCCTAAGGATGAAACCTTTATACCTGAGGCAATCATTGCATTAGGTAAGATAGGTGATAAATCAATCCTGCCAGATTTAAAAAAATATACAAACTCGACCAATAAAAGAGTTTCAGTTTCGTCTCTCACAGTTACAGAGTTTTTAGAAAAAGCAAAGGTTACAGATGTATATAATTACTATTTGTCAAGAAAAGATGATGAGGCTTTGAGTTTTCTTTATCTCATTGCAGGGGAACTAAAAATTAAAGATTTTGGTACTCTTCTAACAAACCAACTAAAAACAAAAAACTCCGCTTCTCGAGAGAGAGTAATAAGAGCTATAGCAGAACTCAATGAAAAGATTTCTCCTGATTTGCTAAAAAACTTTCTGAAATCTGAAGACAACGGCGAAAGAACCCAAAGTTACTATGCCCTTTACAAACTTGGTGCCAAGGACAAACAAGCCTTTTTAGAAGGGATAAAAGATAAACTACCTGAGGTAAGGAGATTCTCCTTTTTAGGTTTAGGAATGATTAATGATAAAGAGTCAAAGGAGTTACTTATCTCAAAGATGCTATCCACAAACATTTATGACAAGATAGCAATAACTTATGCTCTTTACCTGAATGATTAAAATGATGTTACTTTAGATGATCCTTTTGAAGGAAATGATTTATGAGCCTTAAACATATCGATTTTAATGAAGATTTTATTAAGGCTCTTGATTTAATAGAAAACTCAGACAAATCAGTTTTTATAACAGGAAAAGCAGGGACCGGAAAGTCAACACTTCTTAAATATTTCAGGGAAAATTCAGCCAAAAAGTTTGTAGTTCTTGCACCAACTGGAGTTTCTGCAATCAATGTAGAGGGACAAACGATCCATTCATTTTTTAATTTTAAACCAGACATAACCCCTCTTTCAGCAAATAAAATTAAACCAATTGATAAAGAAATATATAAAGAGCTCGAGATGATAGTAATAGATGAGATATCAATGGTAAGGGCAGATCTTCTTGATTCCGTTGATGTCTTTCTCAGAAAGTATGGCAAGCACAGGTCAAAGCCCTTCGGTGGAATAAAAATGGTCTTTATCGGCGACTTATATCAACTGCCACCCGTTTTAACCAATAGAGACAGTTTAGCTTATTATGCCCATTACAAAAGCCCCTATTTTTTTGGTGCCCGGGTATTTAATCTTCTTGATATGGAGTTTGTTGAGCTTACAAAAATTTACAGACAAAGTGATAATACTTTTATAGAAATTTTAAATAAAATAAGAAACTATACCGTAACCGATGAAGACATTCTAAAACTTAATAGCAGGCTTAATCCAGATTTTAAAGATGATGAAGGTTACATCTATCTTACAACGACAAACGACCTTGCCGAAGAGATAAACTCTACTAAACTAAAAAATTTAAACGGCAATTTATATAACTTTAAGGGAGAGATAAGAGGTAGTTTTTCGAAAGAAGATATGCCTACATTACCGGTTCTGGAGCTAAAAAAATCTGCTCAGGTTATGCTACTTAATAATGATAGTTTAGGAAGATGGATAAACGGATCCATTGGTAAGATATTGGACTTTTACCCTGATGATGAGAAAATTGTTGTTAAACTTAATGATGGCAATGTTGTGGATGTTACTCCCTATAAATGGGATATATTTAGGTTTTATCTTGACAAAAGAGAAGACAAGATTAAGTCTGAAACCATCGGCTCCTTTATACAGTATCCGCTAAAACTCTCCTATGCAATAACCATCCACAAAAGTCAGGGAAAAACCTTTGATAAAGTTATTATCGACTTAGGGAGAGGCACCTTTTCATCGGGTCAGCTCTATGTTGCATTAAGCAGATGCACAAGCTTAGAGGGAATTGTTTTAAAAAAACCTATTAATAAAGGCCACATTAAATTAGACAAAGAAGTTATCAAGTTTTTGACAAACTATCAATATATGCTATCGGAAAAAAAGTTTCCACTACAGGAAAAGATTAAGATTTTAGAAAAATCTCTTCAGGAAAAAAAATCCATAGAGATAGTTTATTTAAAAACCAGGGATGAAAAGACAAAGAGGAAAATAATACCGCTATTTATAGGTGAGCTTGAGTATAACGGAAAGACTTTTTTAGGATTAACCGCTCACTGCCTGCTTAGAAATGAGGAAAGGGTTTTCCGAATCGACAGGATACTTGAAATAAGGGAACTTAATTAATAATGTGTTAAAGTAATCTTTCAGAGTTGCTTAAACTCCTTATCTTTAATAAATAACCATCCATTAACAAATATATGCCTCTGTAACATATCTTCTCATCATTCTGTGGGTGTTAAAATAATAGGCAATCTTGCCAATGGAGTTTTTCATTATGTAAATCCATTTAGATTTGTCGTTGTAATAAACGGGTATAATCTTATTCTCAAGTTTGTTATAAAGATCCTCTGCATCCTTATCGTCAGTATCCTCTTCTAAGCTAACTTCCGAAGGCAAACTCCCTATAGACCAGCCGGTTACATCCTCAATATGCCCTTCTATCCACCAGCCATCAAGAATTGAAAAATTTATTACTCCGTTATGGGCCGACTTCATACCGCTTGTTCCCGATGCTTCAAGAGGTCTTTTAGGTGTGTTTAGCCACACATCAACACCCGCAACAAGCATTTTTGCAACTGCCATATTATAGTTTTTCAGATAAACAATCTTTATATCCTTTTTAAGTTCTTTGCTCAATTTAATTATCTTTTTGATTATCTCTTTGCCCGGGAAGTCCTTCGGATGGGCCTTACCGCCATAAACAAACTGAACCTTGCCACCGGCAATCTTAATTAATCTTTCAATATTGGAAAAAAGCAGGTCTGGTCTCTTATAAGCAGTTGCCCTTCTTGCAAAACCAATTGTCAGAATATTTAGATCAAAATCTTCTCCTGTTTCCTGCTTTATATAATCAAAAAGTTCCTTCTTTGCCTCCAAATGGGCATTATAAATCTCATCGTCGGGGATATTTTCTGCTCTGACAAAAAGCTCCGGCTCATTTGCCCAACCGGGTATATATTTATCGTATACCTTAGCCATGTGTTTTGAAACCCATGTAAATGAATGAACACCATTTGTAATTGCTGATATTTCATAGCCGGGAAAAAGCTTTCTCGAAACTTCTCCGTGTTTCTTGGCAACTCCGTTTACAAACTCAGACAAGTTCATTGCCAGAAGGGTCATGTTTAATTTATCTTCTCCGCCTAACCTTTTTAAAACCTTTAATGGTATATAATCTTCCCTGAGAATTTTTTGAACCAGATCATAGTCAAACTTATCATGCCCTGCTTCAACAGGTGTATGGGTTGTAAATACGCATCTGTCTCTCACCGCCTCTGTGTCCCAGATCAGATCTTCATCCCAAACCTCTTCCACACTCCTTTTAAAATCGTTTAAAAGTTCGACCGTTAACAGAGCAGAATGTCCTTCATTCATATGATATCTTCTTATCTCAAGACCTAACTCTTTTAAAACCCTTATCCCGCCTATCCCCAAAATTACCTCTTGTTTAAACCTGTACTCGTTATCACCACCATATAGATAATGACAAAGCTTTCTGTCTCTTTCATTATTTTCAGGGATATCCGTATCAAGATAAAAAATCGGAACCTCACCACCAATGGGGCTTTTTACCGTATAAATCCAGGGGTTAATATAAACCTTTCTGCCTTCTAAGCTGACATCAACAATAATATCAGTTGGTGTCATAATGCTTTCAGGTTTGAAATCAGATTCTTTCTCTATCTGATTGCCTTCACTGTCAATATCCTGTTCAAAATAACCTTTCTTTGTAAGAAGGGTAATACCAATCAGCGGGACTTTCAGATCTGCAGCAGCTTTAATAGTATCTCCCGCAAGTATTCCCAAACCACCACTATAAGTAGGTATTAAGTGAGTTATACCAATCTCCATGGAAAAATAAGAGATATGGGGTCTGTCGTTTTTAATATACTGTTTCTTGTTCATAGAAAAATTTTGAACTAAAAAGGATTTAAATTCAAGTTTTTTTGTGTCTGCCATACTCTTTCATTAATTTCTCAAAATAAGAAATGTGATTTAGGCACTTGCAATTTTGGTTTTTTTATGATTTGCTTTATAACAAAGATACAAATAAGGAGGGAAAATATGAGACGTTTATTAATTTTAATCTTGTTGCTTTTAACGACATCAACGGTCTTTGCCCTTGAGTTTCAGCCAATAGGTGCAAGACAACTTGGTATGGGTGGAGCGGGCGTAGCGTCAACAATGGATGTAACCGCTCAGTATTATAATCCTGCCATTTTTGGTTTTTTCGGAAGAGAGACAAAAAAGGTTTTTAAAGACAAGGATTTTGGTATCAATGCCCAGATAGGTGCAGGCGTCAGATTAGAAAACAATCTGGCAGATAATATTGATGCTCTCGGAAAAATAGATTATGACAAGATTAAGCAAATCTCAACAACTACTGGACAAAATTTTACAAATGAAACTTATAGTGAAGCCTTAAAACTTCTGTCCATACTGCAGAAAATTGATAAAGATCAGGGTGCGATAACAGTTAACGCTGATACACTTCTTGCTACAAGAATAAAGAGAATAGGAATTGGTGTATATGGTTTAGCAGAAGTAAATGGCAAACCAAGCTTAGATTTAGAAAATGTTCGGATTGGTAGTAATAACAATGATATGAAAACCAAACTTAATAGCTATGCAGTTACTATTTCCGATCCGGGCCCTCAAAACTTTTTCACAACGACACAATATAATAATATTTTATCAGCTTTGAATAGTCTTGGAATCTCTAACTCAACGGCAGTTTTAAATCAAGCTGAATCTGAACTCAAAAAATACGGAAAGATAAGCCCTCAGGAAGCATATTCTGCTATGAATTTGTTTATTCAAGCATTGGGTGGAGCACCATTAGCTCCTGCTTCCATTAGGAAATCAGCTGTAACAGGTGGGATTGAGAATAATAAAACCTCTCTTGTAGCAAACGGTATAGGTCTTTTGGAGGTGCCTTTAACTTATGGTCATCCAATAGGAGATAGTATGGCAGTTGGTTTAAACCTCAAATATATTCAGGCAAGAGTTTTTAGTGCAGGTCCCGGTGATATTACTATTTTTAATAAAGATTCCGGAGACATCGCCGATGAGTTAGATAAATATTATAAAGAATCAACAAATTTCTCTGTAGATGCGGGACTTCTTTTCCAGCCAGCAAACTGGCTTAAGTTAGGTGTAGTGGGTAAATATTTGAACAGTCCCGAGTTTGACCATCCATTGGGCGGAAAAGTGAAAATTAAACCGCAGGCAAGAGCGGGGATTGCACTAAATCCATGGGAAACCCTGACAATTGCAGCAGATATTGATTTAACAGAAAATGAGACTATGAACCCCGGATACAAAAGCAGAAACATTGGCGGTGGCATTGAATGGGACATCCTTAAATTTCTTGCTCTAAGAGCGGGTATTTATAAAAACTTAGCTGAATCAGATATAGATATGGTCTATACCGCAGGACTTGGTCTTAATTTATGGCTTATGAGACTTGACGTTTCCGCAGCCATCTCCTCTAACAGAGGCAGATATGACGATAAATCTTTTCCTGAAGAGGCAAGAATACAGGCAAATCTATCTATTGAGTTTTAGAGGCAAAAACTTTAAGATTTAATTAAAAACGTAAGCGAAAGCCTAATGGGTGAAACTTTTGATATTCTCTTTTCATCCATTAGGCTTTAACATTTTTTAATCTTAGTTACTCCTTTCCTTTAACTTCCCCTACAAGAATACCCTTGAATAATTTAATCTTAACGGAATCCCCTATCTCAACCAGACTTGCATCCTTTATAACTTTATTGCTTTTTAAGTCAAAAGTTATACTATACCCCTTTGAGAGAACCTTTAAAGGACTCAAGACATCAATTTTACCTGCAAATACCGCCACCTTTTCCTTCCTGATCATCAGTATTTTCTCAAAAGATTTCAAAATTTTTGAATGATAGGTGAAAATTTTCTCTTTATTAACCTTCAAAAGCCTTATCGGTGATAGTAGTGATAAATTTTTTTCAAAACCAAGTAATTTTTTCTTTTTTTTATCCAGTTGATTCTTAAAGGCCAGAATAAACCTCTCTCTGATCTCATAGGCACGTAGTATTCGCATTTTCATATTTATTATCGGAGATTTTAAAGCCCTTTCTTCCGAAATTAACCTTTTCTTTAAAAGGAGGATATGTTTTCGAGCCAGATACTTTAGCCTTCTGTAATTAATTCTTATAATTTTTTCAATATCTTCCTTTTTCTGCACCACAAGCTCTGCTGCTGCCGATGGAGTGGGCGCTCTGAGATCGGCAACAAAATCTGCAATTGTAAAATCTGTCTCATGTCCTATGGCAGAGATAATCGGTATCCTTGATTTATAGATGGCGTCAGCAACTATCTCTTCATTAAATGCCCATAGATCTTCTAAGCTTCCGCCACCTCTTGCAAGTATTATGACCTCTATATAATCTGCAAATTTCTCATTGACAAACCTAATAGCATCGGCAATCTCTTCCCGTGCCCCCTCTCCCTGAACTTTAACGGGAATAATTATAATATGCAAATTGTAATATCTTCTTCTCAAAATATTTAAAATATCCTTTATGACCGCTCCCTTAGGAGAGGTAATTATGGCAATTTTCTGAGGCAGAAAGGGGATCTTTTTCTTCCTGTCCTCATCAAAATAGCCCTTTTTTGATAATTTTTCTTTAAGCTCTTCATATGCTAATTTAAGAAGCCCAATGCCTAACGGCTCCATATAGTTAGCTATAAGCTGAAACTCTCCTCTTGCCTGATAGAGACTCAGAGTTCCCCTTACAATTACACTCATGCCATCTTTAGGATTAAATTTCAGACTATTAAAATAGCCCCTAAACAAAACCGCCCTTATCTGAGACCTTTCATCTTTTAAGGTAAAGAAAAGATGATTCCCGTAGTTTTTAAGATTTGAAATCTCTCCCCTTACCCATATAGAGGGAAAAGCGTTTTCTAAAACATCTTTCACAATCGATGTAAGCTCAGATACAGTAAAAATGTTTATCTCTTTATTCATTAATCTTATGTCCTAATTTTTCTAAAAGTTCTTTCTTGCCTGCGACACCTTCCTTATCGAATATTCTTTTCATATAGGTTTTAACCGTTGACTCCGATAAACCTAACTCCTCTGCGATTTCTTTATATGTTTTTTTGGCAATAAAAAGCTTAAAAACCTCAAACTCTTTGGGAGACAATCTTCTTTTTAAAACCTTAAAATAGTTTTGACCATCAAGGTATTCAATATTTTTTATAGAATCTTCCTTATTATTTTCAGTTTCTGCCTTATTTTCTTTTATTGAGTTTTCTGTTTTAACCTCTCCTTTGTATTTTTTTCTTCTTTCTGTAAAAAGCAGTATCCCGGAAGATATGGTTAAAAAAATATTCCCAACTGTAGCAATTACGCCTGTATATTCAGATAAATATAAGGTTATAAAATTACCTGACAAAATCCCTAAACACATTGAGGTAAACAAAGCAGAGATAGCCCTATGCACCGGGCTTTGCTCTAAAACAAATACTAATATGAATACTTCGATCATTCCAAAGGCAGACTGTAGAAAAAACATACTTATATTGTAAAAAATATTCTTTTCTATCTGAACAAAAGAAAAGGCGAGCATACCAAATATAATGCCACCAAAAATGACAACAACTTTATCAAACTTCATTAAAAGATACCCTAAAAAACAGGCAACTATATAATAAATCAACTCAAACCCTTCAAAAAAACAGGTCTTTTGATAGGCAGGCATGATAAAGCCGTACATTATTCCACCAATAAGATAGAAAAAATAAATAAAGGGTGTGTATGAGATGTTTAGTTTTTCCTGATAAAAATATTCATCTGTATTGTCTTTCTTATTGAAAAGGCTGACCAATGGTAGTATTCCTACAATAAAAAATCTCTCTTCTAAACTTAAAAAACTTAACTTACACATAAGAAATAGTAAAACCGTGCCAATAGAAAGCCCTAAGGCCGAATAAAGAGAGGGATTTTTGGAAAATTTTAGTTCAGAAACCACCTTTAATACAAAAAATGCCGAGGTAAGTCCTATGAAAAACAACGAGATACGGTAAAAATATTTTGTATAGGGGAAAAAAATCGTCAACAGAGAAGTCAAGACTATAAATATTGGAGCGGTCTTATTAATTATTTTTTTTTTAAACCAAAAAAAACCTAAAAGCATAATACTATGGCTCGTTAGAAAAAAGCTTATACCGTTATCTATACCGCTCTCTGCAAGCAAAGAACCATTCATTGGAAAAGACCATAGCCACAATAAAAAAGAGATGAAAGAAATCAGCCCTAACATAATTTAGAATGATTATCACTTAAATAGATAAATTAGTCAATATTGCAATACCTCTTGACAGCCTGCAAAAATAGGTGTAAACTTCATATAAAAAAAAATTTATATATTGGAAAATTACCTATGTTAGATAGATTTTCAAAATTCATTGTTTACAATATTCTTTCTCTTGAAAAAGGAACCCGCCTGTCCTCTGCCTTAGAGTTTTTTATTTATGATACTATTAAGATCTTCTTTCTTCTTGCAGTTATTATCTTTATTGTGTCCTTTATAAGGAGTTTTTTTCCACCCGAAAAGACAAAGAAATATCTATCACATAAAAAAGAATTTATAGGTAATATCCTTGCTGGTCTACTTGGCATTGTTACACCCTTTTGCTCCTGTTCAGCAGTGCCTTTGTTTATCGGTTTTGTTGAGTCCGGGGTTCCTCTTGGCGTAACCTTTTCATTCCTCATCTCATCACCTATGGTAAACGAAGTTGCTCTTGTCATGCTCTTTGGTCTCTTTGGCTGGAAGATTGCCCTTCTTTATCTTGTAACAGGGCTTACCGTTGCCATTTTCGGAGGGATTGTTATAGGTAGATTAAAGTTAGAAAAATATGTTGAGGAATATGTATACCAGATAAAAATGGGGGATGTAGAGGTTTTATCGCCATCATTCAGAGAACGAATAGGCTATGCAAAATTCAACACCCTTGATATTTTAAGGAAGGTCTGGCTTTACATAGTGATTGCCATTGCCATAGGTGGATTCATTCACGGCTATGTACCGGAGGATTTTCTCATAAAGTACGCTGGAAAAGACAATATTTTTGCAGTCCCTATAGCGGTCGCCCTTGGAGTTCCTTTATATTCAAACGCTGGCGGAGTAATACCTATCGTATATGCCCTTATGCATAAAGGTCTATCACTTGGTACAGTCCTTGCCTTTATGATGGCAGTTACCGCATTATCACTCCCAGAGATGATAATTTTAAGAAAGGTATTAAAGCCTAAGTTATTGTATATATTCGTCGGAATTATGACTGTAACCATAATCTTTGTTGGATATATGTTTAACTTAATACTTTAATGCCAAGGGAGAGTTTAGATTAAACCAAAAGGGAGGTTTATATTGGCAATAAATGATTTACTAACAATTTACAAAGCCCTTTCAGATGAAACGAGACTAAAAATTTTAAAACTTCTTGAGCACGGCGAGCTTTGTGTTTGTGATATTGTTTTTGCCTTTGATACGGTTCAGCCAAAAATCTCCTTTCATCTTTCAATATTGAAAGAAGCAGGATTAATTAAAGACAGAAAACAAGGCAAATGGTCCTATTACTCATTAAAGGATGATGAACTCTTTAAAAGACTTATTCTAATATCTACTATCGAGAGAATCGAAGAAGCTGATATTTCTATAGAAAAAGCAAGGCTTTCGAAATTCTTTGAAGAAAAGAAAATAAAAAACAGGGGAGAGGTATGCAAATGCTGAAAATTATGTTTCTTTGCACTGGAAACTCCTGTCGAAGCCAGATGGCAGAAGGACTTGCAAATGCTCTTGGGAAGGGAAAGGTAGTTGCCTATTCAGCTGGTTTAGACCCCGCGGGATACGTTCATCCAAAAGCAATAGAGGTTATGAAGGAGATTGGGATAGATATTTCCCATTATAAATCAAAACCCATAGATTTAGAGCTCTTAAATCAGATGGACTATGTGAT
>JAOAGA010000050.1 GCA_026415985.1 Pseudomonadota bacterium
TTCTGAAAGGGAGCTGGAGATTACATTATCGGCAATGAAAAAATTTATTCCCTAATGGTGAGTTCCTTCCACTACCTCAATACCTTGATTTTCAATGTCTTTTTTAATTAACTCTTTGAAGGGGCACTTAGGATAGTCCCCTTCAAAGAGCATACAAGACGCTAAATGAACAACATGCAAATCGTAATTTTTTAAAGTTTCTATAAGTCTGTGAACCCTTCTTCCCGAACAGCCCCCACAGGTAAAAAAACCTATTAATTCAATCTTCTTGCCTTTATACCTCTCAAAATGAACCCTTTTATCATTAAAAGCCTTAAGACATCCTACCCCCGGACAGGTTTCCGAAACGATATTGCACCTCACAACGGCAATATTTATTGTATCTTCTTTCTTTTCTGTAATACCTAAATATTTTTCCTTTGCTTTTCTGTAAATTTCCATATCAACCACATCTTTACCTTCTTTCTTTGCCATCTCCTCTATAGCCTTTTTTGCCATCTTTCTTACAAAAAAGGGTATCTTTTCCAGCTCTTTTTCAGCATCTTCATTCCATTTCATAATGCCCCCTGATGTTTAAGAAAGTAACGACATTAGGATAACCCGGATCAAGGCAAACCTCTATAGAATTTTCAACATTCACTATATTTCTCACCAAACTTTTATTTTTCCGATAAAATTGCATTCAGATCATCTTTCGGATTTGTAATTGGTTTTAATCCGTATTTCTCAACTAAAACATTTAAGACATTTGGGGTTACAAAGGCTGGCAGAGAAGGTCCTATTCTTATTCCTTTAATATCAAGAGCAAGCAAGGTTAATAAAATTGCAACCGCCTTTTGTTCAAACCATGAGAGGATGAGGCTCAGTGGCAAATCATTAACATCACAGTGAAATACTTTAGAAAGTGCTACCGCAACCTGAATGGCACTGTATGCATTATTGCACTGACCAATATCAATTAATCTTGGGATACCATCTATATCTCCGAAATCAAGTTTATTAAATCTATACTTACCACAGGCAAGAGTTAATATAACAGCATCTTTGGGTACAAGTTCGGCAAACTCGGTATAATAATTTCTCCCCGGTCTTGCTCCATCACACCCTCCTATCAGGAAGAAATGCTTAATCTTACCTGTTTTAACCGCATCTACTATCTTGTCAGCTATACTTAATATAAAGCTGTGATGGAAACCTGTCATAATCTTTTTACCTTCCTGAGCCTTAAGAGGTTTTGTCTTTAAGGTCCTTTCAATCAATGGGGTAAAGTCCCTGTTTTTTATATGAACAGCTCCGGGCACAGATGCTATGCCACAGGTAAACAATCTGTCTTTATAACTTTCTTTGGGAATAAGAACACAGTTAGTTGTTGCGAGAATTGTTCCGGGAAACTCATCAAACTCTCTTTTTTGTTCCTGCCAAGCTCCTCCATAGTTACCTGCTAAATGTTTAAACTTTCTAAGTTCCGGATATGAATGGGCAGGAAGCATCTCGCTGTGAGTATAAATATTAATTCCCTTCCCTTCTGTTTGTTTCAATAACTCATATAAATCCAGCAGGTCATGCCCTGTTACAACAATTCCGTAACCTTCCTTAGTTCCAGTATCTACTTCTACCGGTGTTGGATTACCAAATTTTTCTGTATTTGCTTTGTCTAAAAGCTCCATAGCCTTTAAATTTGTCATCCCGCATCTCAAAACTGTTTCTAAATGGTCGTTCAGATCAAAGCTTACATTAGTTAAGGTCTTAAACAGACCCTCCTTTAAAAAATCATCTACTTCCTGATCTCTGTATCCCAACTCCTTTGCGTGATAGGCATATGCTGCGACTCCTTTCATTCCAAAAACAAGAATATCCTGCAGGGAGTTTATATCCTGATCTTTTCCGCAAACTCCTACCTGGGTACAGCCTGTGCCGTGGGCGGTTTGTTCACATTGATAACAAAACATACTCATTTTAAACCTCCTTAATTTTATTTTAAATTAAGCTTATATCAGAAATTAATCATAAACATTGACTATAGTCAAAAATTTAAAAAATACCTGCCCTTACTTTATTTTTTAGAAAATACATTATAAAAATATAGAAAATTATTTTTTCTACTAAATATATCTGGGCTATTAAATCTTTTTATCACATTAAATTACTATTCATTCAAAAACTTTTTTTGTTACTTTTATATAATTTTTTTAAGCTTTACTTGACACATAAAGAATTAATTATTATATTTAAAGTATATTGTATAATTTTTACGATAAATCAAAAATAATTTATAGTTTTTTATAAAAATTTACTTGACAAAGTTTAAAATTTATGCTATATATATTTATATAAAATTAAGAGGTGCTATGTTAAAAATTAGTAAACTTTTGGATTATTTAGATGCCTATGACAACATTAAGACAACAAAACAGGAACTTCCCGAAGAGACTCTTTTGCCTTTTAAGATTCTCGCATGGAAGAAATTAAGTGAACAAGGCTTATTACCAGAAGAGCATAGTTTTTTTGATTTTTTGATTAAGAAAGGGGATAAAGAAAACTTTTTCAATACCGTTAATTTTATAGGCAAAGATGAGAGTCTTAAAAAATACAGAGTTTTTTTCCCCGACGATGTGAAGTTTCTAAAAAAATATAGTGATACCGATTTAATAGCGTATATCAACAGGACTAACTTGTTAGAAAAATACCCTGATTTTGAAGATTTTTATAATAGTATTTACAATCCAAGCAACATAGGACTTTTAAGAGGTGCATTTATAGATCTAATATTAAATCTGATAGGCTTACAGGAAACAGAAAATATTTATAACCCCTATCCCGATGATTACAGATTAGCAGTAAGGATAAACAGTAAACTAAATAAAGAAGTATATATAGAAGATGAACAAATTACTTCATTGCCTTATATATTGAATGTCTTGTTTGATATTAACTTACATATCGAGTTTTCAAACCCTATTATGAACCCATCTTACAAAGAAGGTTATACTCTTCACTTGTTTGATACAGTGGTGTCTTTCCTACCCGTAATAAGAAAATTTGAACAAAGATTAGAAAAAGATTTTTATATAAGGTTGCAGAAAGACATTTATAATAGGTTTAATTATTTTGATATAGACAGAGCTGAATATACTACAGTATGTATTTTACATATCCTTTCGCAAACAAAAAACAGGGCTTTTGTTGTTGTCCCCGCAAATTTTCTTAATAGAAACTTGAAAGCAGAGATTGATTTTAGAAAATTTCTCTTGGATAGAAATATTATAGATACTGTTATACTTTTTCCAAATAGCGTTTCACAAAGGTCAACCATAAGTTATGCACTCATTGTTTTTGATAAAAATAAAGTGACAAATGATGTTTTTTTTATCGATGCTTCAGGTCTTATTACAGAGTCTGACTATCGTAAAGAAAATATCATCATTGAACAAGAAAAGATTATAGAAATATTCAGAGACAGACCACCTGATACCGGATTTTCCCGCGTTGCGTCTTTTGAAGAGATAAAAAATAATGTTTATTCCCTGCACCCCAAAAATTATATCGAAATTAAAAATTTAAAAGAAATATTCAAAAACTTAAGCCTAACAAAACTTTCATCATATGGAGAAATTATATCTTCACCGGTAATCAAAAGAAGAGAAGGAACCTTTCAGGTTTACGAGCTACAGCCAACGGATATTAACGAGTTCGGATTAGTAGAAAATCCTAAAAATAAAAAGGGAGTTTTCCTGACGGAGTCGGAAATTGAAAAAACAGAAATCAGAAATTATGATATTCTTTTGGTCTCAAAGGGAACGAAGGAATCACTCGGCAAAATAGGATTAGTAATAAATAAACCCGAAAATGAGACATGGATCGCAGGTCAGAGCATTATAACAATCAGAGCAAAATCTAACTTATTTGCAAAGGCTTTGTTTATGTTTTTAAAAACCGAAAGTGCAATGACAATGCTCAACTCTTTGGCAATAGGGGATATTCTATTAAATATATCTGCAAAATCTTTGCGGGATATGAAAATTCCAGAGATAAAAGAGAAAAAAGCTGAAAAAATGGAAAGTCTGTTTTATCAATACATAAAAAGTTATGAAGAAATTAAAAGTTTAAAAGAAGAAATGAGTTCAGTAGCCGAAAGAACTATAAAAATTATTAAAGAAGAATTAAATGACAATCAAACTAATTGATAATTTGTTTTTAGGCTTTTTAAAGGTAGTCTTATCATATTTGTTAATTATTTTCTAACTAAAGATATACATCTAATTTAATGATATATCATCATTAAGAGACCGAGCCCATATTCTCTCTATTTCCTACCTGATTCAGAACCCGACCTGATCAGTGCAAATCAGAAAACAGATTTAAAAAATAATTTTAAGGGGGTTTTTTATGACAACTTACAGGGCTTTATTATGTGATGAGCATGGTTTTTATGATATCGATAGAGAAAAGTGCGCAATCTGCGGAAGCTGGCCAGCGCAAAATCAAGCTTTACTTTGTGGCGGTTGTGGTTTTTTAAGCAGTGATAGAGAAAAATGTGCGGTATGTGGTAAATGGCCTGCAAGACATCCCGCTATGGTCTGTGATAATCATAAAGGTAGATGTGTTAAATGTGGTAAATACATTTAAGGAGACCTTTTATGAAAAAAGAATTAATAAAATTAAAAGGTTTAAACATCCTGATAAAAATATTAAAAATTAACGGAATAATTTATGAAGAGTATACGGTTTATAAATTTAATAAATTAATCTGGGTAAACATGTGCCAGGTTAAGTTTAATAAAAGAAAAAATAATTTTATAGAAAATTAAAAAAGGGGGCCTTATGTCTCAACAATTTAGTATTCAGATTAATCAGTTTTTTCCTTATAAATTAATTGATGGTCATATCATTGTAAAAGATAAGGAAAATGAAATTGTTATTGATACCGGTTCACCAATATCAATAGTAAAAAGTAATTACAGACCGCCTTTTTTTCTGCTAAAAAGAGTAAATTTTTTAGAAAATGAGATCCTGCTTGATGAAATATCAAATAAAATCAGGACATGCAATTTATCGGCAATTATCGGTAGTGATGTCCTTTCCTCTCTCGACATAAGTATAGATCCTTTAGGTAACACAATCATGATTTCTGAACCAAGAGATAAAGATGATATAGAATCCTTTTATACCGATAAAATAATGCTGTCAATTAGAACCATTATGAATATCCCTGTAATTGATCTGGATATTGAAGGTGCCAAAAGAAAAATGTTTTTAGATACCGGTGCCAAGATAAGCTATTTAAAAGAAAATCTAATAAAAGATATGGAACCTGTTATAAAAAATGTCTCTGATTTTTCTCCCTTTAATCTGGAAGAATTTACAACCGATTTATATGAAAAAATAATAAAAGTAGGCAATAGTAAAATTAATCTAAAATTTGGAACCTTACCGTCTTCGCTTTCACAAAAACTTCTATTATCAAACAATGTAGATGGCATTTTAGGTACTGCCATATTGAAAAACTGTTCTGTCTATCTTAGTCTGGCTAACAGATTTGTATGTATCGCCAATCTGCCTGAAAAGGTCATGCCTGAAGGAACAAAAGAAAGATGGACTCAAAGATTAAGATATACTTCTAATATGTATCTACGTGATTCTGATTTAGCAGAGACAATGCCTGAAGATTGCAAAGGCTATCTTCCCGCAATAGAGATTATACAAAGAAAGATGCTGTCTCTGACAACAGGTAGTATGACACATACGTATCTTATGAATTTGTTAAATAGAATATTAAATTAAAGATAGCTTTTATAAATAAAAAATAAGGGGGACTATTTATGAACATCATGATTTATATCGTTATTTTCTTACTCTTGATTACTAAGTTTTTTGATTTGCATTCAACCATTATTAGAAATTGCGAAAACGAAACCAATCCTGTTTTTAGGCTTTTACCAAAATTTATAGGCAAGAAAGCAAGAGCCTATCTAATTGCCTTTCTTGCCTTTTTTATAATTATTCTTGTTGGTACTGAAATGATTAATACTGACTCATTTCTTTTTAAATTGTTATTTGTCCTTATTGGTATAGCCATATCAATAATCCAAATGATAGTGGCTTTAAAAAATTATGGTATATGTGATAAATACAAAATAATTAGTTATGTGACAGAGATTATTGAACAAAAATATAAAAAAATAGAGCAGAAAATATACTAAAAATTTTACTACTTTAACAGAAAATAGGATATCAAATTTGTCATTGGGCCTTTTCTGAACTTTGCTTGCCTCATACAATTTGTTGATTATAGTTAATTAGCCAAAGGGGGCTACTAAATTTTAAATCATTAAAATTGAAAATTTTTATCTTTTTTTTCTTACCAGTATTTTTAAAGGTGCTCCTTCAAAATTATACTTTTCCCTTAATCTCTTCTCTATGTACTTTATGCTCGAAGGTGGTATGGCTACGGGATAATTGGCAAAAAGTATAAATAACGGAGGAGAAACGTCCTGTTGAGTGCCGTAGTATATCTTAAGCCTTTTTCCCTTATAAACCGGTAACGGGTTTCGTTCCTGAAGTTCCGCTATTATTCTGTTGAGTATGCCCGTAGATATTCTTGTATTTAAAGATTTGGAAACGGCCTCAATCTTTTTGAATATATTTTCAATACCTATGCCTTCTTTTGCAGATATAAAAATTTTAGGTGAATAATCGATGAAAGGTAGTTCTTTTTTAACTTTTTCCAAAAAAAACTCTTTAACCTCCTGACCTTTCTCAATCTTATCCCATTTGTTTAAAACGATTATGGAGCCTTTCCCTCTTTCTTTTATAAGCTCTGCAATCTTTTGCTCCTGTTCAGAAACTCCTTCATAGGCATCAACAACAAGAAGTGCTATGTCTACTCTTTCAAGTGCTCTGATTGCTTCCATTACGGAAAATTTCTCAAGTTTCAGGGATATTCTGGATTTACGTCTTATACCTGCGGTATCTATAAAAAGATATGTTTTACTACCAATTGTTACTTCCGTATCTATGGCATCTCTCGTTGTTCCGGGAATATCGCTTACTATTGCCCGCTCATAACCAAGCATAGCATTTATAAGAGATGATTTTCCAACATTTGGCTTACCAAGTATTGCTATTCTCGCTGAATATTTTTTTTCATCTATATTTTCGCTTACTATAATCTTTGAGATATCTTCTATTAGCTCATCTATGCCTATTTTATGTTCCGCAGACAGGCTATAAACCTTTGTAAGCCCTAACTCATAAAAATCAACTATTCTATCTTTATGACTTTCATGGTCAATCTTGTTAATGCCGTAAAAAACAGGTTTTTTATAGGCTCGTAAAAAATTAACAAGTTCCTTGTCAAGAGGGTTTAGCCCTTCCTTCCCATCAAAAAGGGCTATCACCGCATCTGCTTCTTCAAGGGCTAACGTAACCTGTTTTTTTATCTCCTTTAATATAGGTTCTTCTGAATGAACAAAAAACCCCCCTGTGTCTATAATAGTGTAACTTTTGCCTTTATAATCAAAATCTGCGTAGTTTCTGTCCCTTGTAACCCCCGGATAGTCCTCAACAATAGCCTTTTTTTGTCCCACAATTGCATTAAAAAGGCTTGACTTGCCTACGTTTGGTCTTCCTATTATAACAATAACCGGTTTCATTTTTAAGAACCTGTCATCCTAAAGGATCAAAAGTTTTTATTATCAAAAGACACTTCTTTTTCAATAATTTTTAAGACTTCTTCTGCAGTTATATCCATACACTCCATTGATTTGTTGCATTCCCTTTTAAAACAAGGCGCACATTCAACTCCTTCTTTTCTTATTATCGTTGCCCCCTTTTTTAAACTAAACGGCCCTGTCCTCTCACCTGAAGTGGGACCAAATATGGCAAATATCTTTGTTCCGCTTGCACTTGCTATGTGCATGGCTCCAGAATCACAGGTTAAGACAAACTCGGCACCCTTCATTAGATAATAAAGCTGATTAACAGAAAGTCTGCCTATTAAACTTTTTTTGGGTTCATAACTTAAAGATTCGTTTTTATCCCCGACGAAAATAACAGGCAAATTCCTGTTTTCAAGCATATCTGCCAATATTTTAAAATTTTTCTCGTTCCACATCTTTGTCTTCCATCTTGAGAAGGGGGCAAAGACAACATATTTTTTGCCAATAACCCCCATACTTTCTAAAGATTGGTTAACATAGTCAATGTCTCCCTCTTTAAGGGGGATGTAAAACTCAATATCTTCTTTTTGCCAATTAATATTTAATGGTTTGAGAAGATCTAAATATCTAAGGACTGCATGTTTAGAGTAGTCACCTTCTATTTTTTCATCATAGAATGAAGATACCGGTTCTCTTGGATTTGAGAACCCTATGTTTTTTTTACCACCAGCCATAAAAACAATCAGAACACTCTTAAATAACCCTTGTAAATCAATAACATAATCATATTTTTTTGATTTGAGATATCTGGAAAACTTTTTTAACTCAGAAAGATTAATAAAAAACCCGAAAGGATTTAGCCATTTTCTCCTTTTAAAGCTTATAACTTCAGAGATATCGGGGTTGCCTTTCAGAAGATTTTCATAGTTTTCATTGACAACCCAGTCAATATCAGCATAGGGTATATATTTTTTTAATACTCTTACAAAGGGAATAGTATGAACAACATCCCCCAGGGAGCTCATCTTAACAATTAATATCTTCATAATCTAAAACTGATAAGAAGTTTTTGGATAAACTTAGTATCAGCCCTTTGTATAGAAGGCTTTTATTGTGTCAACTACATACTCAATCTGACCATCTGTTAGCTCAGGATAGACTGGTATAGCAATTACCTCTTTTGAAGCCTTCTCTGCTACAGGAAAGTCACCTTCCTTATATCCTAAATACTGAAAACATTTTTGCAGATGAAAGGGAAGTGGATAATAGACCTCACAACCTATCCCCTTTTCT
Organism: Pseudomonadota bacterium; assembly: GCA_026415985.1. Lineage (GTDB taxonomy): Bacteria > CALINM01 > CALINM01 > CALINM01 > CALINM01 > JAOAGA01. The sequence continues at coordinate 8,952 of JAOAGA010000050.1, forward strand.
GTGAGATATTTTTTTAGATTATCTCTATCCTTTACTCTTATAACATACTGATTGTAAATATGATAATTCTTTACCCCTGAATCTTTGTAAAGTGCTTTGGGAGTCTTTACAAAATCACTAAGATTTTTTTCAGCAAAAAGTTTATTATATTTTTCTGCATTTATTCTTCTGCCTTCATGCCAGCTCTCAAGATATCTCAATTTCACATCTAATACACCCGCCTGCAAATTGTCTAATCTGAAATTACCACCTACATAGTCATGAAAATATTTAATCTTACTTCCATGATTTCTTAAACAATGAAGCTTTTCATAGATGATAGAATCATTGGTTGTAACAAGACCGCCATCACCAAACCCGCCTAAGTTTTTACTGGGGAAAAAGGAAAAACATCCTGTTTCTCCGAAGTTGCCCGATGAAACTCCGTTTTTATACTGTGCACCTATAGACTGAGCGGAATCTTCTATTAAACTAAAGCCATATTTATTTTTTAAACTTATAAGCCCGTCCATATCTGCCACCTGACCGAAAAGATGAACGGGAATGACCGCTTTTATTTTATATTTTTTTAGTGCTGATTCAAGGGAGTTACAATCGATATTGAAACTCTCTTCCTCAATATCAACAAAAACTGGTACGGCACCTAATCTTGCAACACAACCTGCCGTTGCAAAAAAGCTAAAGGTAGTGGTAGCAACATAATCACCATGTCCAATATTCAGAGCCATTAGAGATATTAAAAGTGCATCCGTTCCTGATGATACTCCTAAAGCGTATTTTGATCCCACATACTGCGCAACGTTTTTCTCAAAATCTGCGAGCTCCTTTCCAAGAATAAATCTCTGTTCTTCTATGATATTTTTTATTACAGGCTCAATCTCAGCTTTAAGCTTTGAATACTGGGCTTTTAAGTCTAATAAAGGCACGTTCATATTAAGACCCCTTTCATTTTTTTGATAAAGTATTATACTATAAAAGAAATGAAAAGGAAAAAGTAAATAGTTTGGGAGGGAGTAATGAAACAGTGTAATGTTTGCGGTAAAAAGATGGAAGATAATGAAGGCTCCTTTAAATATTTTAGCGATGAAGGAGAAGAGCTTACCGTCTGCGCTACCTGTTATCTCAATTTGAAGAGAAAAGACTATAAAACCGGTGAAACCGTAGAAGACGGCAGTAGTGAGTAAATGGTTTATAAATCTTTAACTTATACCCTGATAGGAATTGACGCCTATCTTGTAGAGGTTGAGTCAGATATCTCTGTGGGGTTACCAGCCTTTAACATAGTAGGGCTTCCTGAAAGCACTGTAAAAGAAAGTAAAGAAAGAATAAGATCCGCAATAAAAAATTCAAGGCTTCCCTTTCCTGAGCACAGAATTACAATTAATTTGGCACCGGCAGATTTAAGAAAGGAAGGGACTTCCTTTGATTTACCTATAGCAATTTCTATTATATCAAGTGCCTTAAATATTTCTAAAGAAAGACTTAATAAATTTCTCATTGCAGGTGAGCTATCTTTAAATGGTGAGATCAGAAGAGCAAAAGGCGCTCTTTCTTCTGCCTTCCTGACAAAAAAATTAAATTTGGATGGTATAATCTTACCGGAAGAAAATGTTTTTGAGGTCTCCTATTTTACCGATATCCCCATCTATCCTGTTAAACATCTTCTTGAAGTAGCACAGTTTTTAAAAGGTGAAATAGAAATTAACAGGGTAGAAAAAAGAGATATACCTGTTAAAGACTTTTCATCTTTAGATTTCTCTGAAGTAGTAGGGCAGACTTATGCAAAAAGGGCTCTTGAGATATCAGCAGCAGGTAAGCACAACGTGTTGATGGTGGGACCACCCGGCAGTGGCAAAACCATGCTTGCTATGAGAATCCCCACTATACTACCACCTATGACAATTGAAGAATCCTTGGAAACAACAATGATTTATAGCTCCGCAGGCTTACTTGAAGATGATAAACCAATACTTATAAGACCTTTTAGGACCCCCCATCATACCGCCAGTGAGGTCGCTATAGTTGGCGGTGGAACAAACCCTAAACCGGGAGAGATCTCTCTTGCCCATAACGGCGTGCTTTTTTTAGATGAGTTTCCTGAGTTTAAAAGGCCTGTTATCGAGGCTTTGAGGCAACCCCTTGAAGAAGGCAAAATAACAGTATCCCGTGCCACATTGAGTGTTCAGTTCCCCGCTGATTTCCTGCTCGTATCAGCTATGAACCCCTGTCCGTGCGGACATTACGGCGATGAAAGCAAGCCCTGTAACTGCAGTTACTCACAAATACTTAAATATAGAAAAAAGCTCTCTGGTCCGATTCTTGACAGAATTGATATACACATTGAAGTTCCAAGAATACCTGTTAGTGATTTCAGAAAAGTCTCACAGGAAGAAAGCTCTGAAAAGATAAAAGAAAGAGTTATGAAAGCAAGGGATATGCAAAGAATCAGATTTGGTAAGGATAATTTTTTTAATAGCAGGATGTCAAACTCTCAGGTTAAAAAATACTGTCAGTTAGATCAGTTATCTATTGACTTATTAGAAAAGGCCGTTGAAAAATACAAATATTCAGCAAGAACATATAATAAAATCTTGAAACTTAGCAGAACTATCGCTGACCTCGACTGTTCTGAAAAAATTGAGTCAAGACACGTTGCAGAAGCCATTCATTTAAGAGGAATGGACAGGGAGTTTATATGAATATAGAACCATTGAATCTCTCTCATAAAGAGCTTCTATACGATAAATTAAGAAATATTGATACTATGATCTCTGAATATAGCTTTGCAAATCTCTATCTCTTCAGAAAGGTCCACCAATATAAGGTAATAACTGATAAAGAAATCTTTATAGAAGGAGTTACCTACGATGGCTATAAATATCTAATGCCAACAAAACCCATTGATAAGATAGATTCAGATTATCTGAAAGAGATATCAAAAGACTACAGTTTTATCTTCCCCGTCGATGAGAAGTGGGTTGAAAACCTTATAAACTTAAAAAAAGACTTCAGGGAAGGTGATTCTGATTATATCTATCTAAAAGAAAAGATTAAAACATACCCCGGAAAAAGTCTTCACAATAAAAAAAATCTGCTAAACTTTTTCCTAAGGGAGTACAAGGCAGAATCAAAGGCACTAATAGCTGAAAGGATGGATGATGCTAAATATATCCTTGAAGAATGGCAAAAAGAATCCGGTCAGCCAAAGGAAGAGACCGACTATTATTCCCTGACTGAAGCCTTTGATCTATATGACGAGCTTGTAATCTGCGGAATTATATACTATGTAAACAATGAACCTGCCGGGTTTGTCATTGGTGAAGAACGGGGATTAAATATGTTTTTACTGCACTTTGCCAAGGGGCTTACAAAATATAAAGGAATATATCAGTATATTTTTCATAGCTTTGCAGAAGTGCTACCTGACAGATATACCTACTTAAACTTTGAACAGGATCTTGATAAGGAAAACCTCAGGATATCAAAGCAGTCCTACCATCCTGAGTTTATGGTGAAAAAATTAAGAGTAAGTATATAAACTACATCTTCACAAAGTCATTCCATCTCTACGGGTGTTAAGGTTACCATTGCCTTTGATACAAGTTTTTCCCTGCCTCCATTAATAGAATAGACTTCTGATTCTGCAACGGTAATGAGCCTTCCCGCCTTAATAACCTTTGAAATACACCTTAGTTTTTCACCCTCTGCTGGTCTTATAAAATTAATCTTAAACTCAATAGTTAGAATTTCTTCCTTTTCCTTGATTAAGGTAGTTCCCGCTGCCCCTGCGGTATGATCTGCCATTGTTGCGATGACTCCAGCATGGATGAAATTATGCTGTTGTCTGTGTTTATCCTCAATAACAAGCTCTGTTTCACAGAGGCCTGCATCAATATTTTTTACCTTTATTCCAAGCTCTTTTATAAAATTGGCATCGGAAAACAATTTTTCGGTCTTTTCTCTAAAATCTTTATTCTTAATCATTTTTCATCTCCAAAACTTTTTTGATCCTTCTTTTTAAATGTCTATTTGCAAAGTTGTGTGCTGATGCCCTTAAAAGGCTTAGTAGCTTTAGCGCTTCGCTTTCTTTTTTTAAAATGACAGGATTTATTCTGTTTGGCAAGTAGATGGAGTTATTTTCATCCTTTGCATAGGCAATAACAGGTATATCATTTATCCCCCTCTCCACTAAAACTTTACTTGCTGTTTTTAACTGAGCTCTGCCACCATCAATAACTATCAGATCAGGG
>JAOAGA010000051.1 GCA_026415985.1 Pseudomonadota bacterium
ACTTTACTGTTAGTGTGGTTTCTGCACCGGGGACTAAATCTAATGTCAGATTATCGTCCTTTGCACTCAGCTGACCTGGTAAAGAGATATGTGTATATGTTGTAGAAGAAAAATTATTAAAGGTCGGAGGTGAGACATAGTCAAGTTTTAGAGTGGTGTCACCAACATTTTTAACCTTAAATGAAAGGGTGGCATACTGTCCAAGGGAAACGGAACCAAAGTCTAACAGAGGTGGAGAGAATGGTTTATTATCCGTTGTTAGTAAAAATAAGGCGGGGTTACCTAAGCTAAACCTCTGACCATATATATCAGAGGCGCCTAACCCTAAGAAACTTCTCGCATCCTTCCAGACCGCCAGAAACTCATTTTTTGTATGATTATATGCAATTTTGGGTTCAAGCTGGTTGCCTGGACTTGTAGCAATAAAGTAATTATTCCCTCTTCTTGATCCTTCTAAATCAATATACTGACCCATTACATCAAGGTTTTCGAATGAAATATTGCCGTTTCTGCCATCCTGCCATATGACAAAATATCTCTGATTTACAGAATCGTACGATATATAAGGCTTGGATTGTTTTGAATTTTTTACATTTTCATCCTGAACCCCGTCATTATCTGTATCCTGATATCCTATAAGAAAATCAGTGTTATAAAACCCGCCACCGGAATAAATCAGTCTGCCATAGATTTTAGTATTACCTGCAGAATTGTTGGCATCTTTTCTCGTGTCTTCCCATGCTACCAGAAACTTCTTGGTAATTGGATCAAAAGACAAAGCGGGTTTATACGAATTTGAATCAGATGTATCTATTTTTTTCATTTCTAAATTTGAAATCGGTATTTCTTTTTCGAATATTCCATAAATGTGATTTTGGAGTTTACTAAAATCAACAAATGGATTTGACATTTCTATATCATCAAAATCATAATTAAGAAAACTTGATGTTGAAATCTCCCAGAAATTACAGATTCTATCATCATTAGGATCTCGACAGTCTATATTAAATCTTCCTCTGAGCCTTTTTCCTTCAAAGGCAAAAAAGGTCTCCGGTGATGTTGAATCTGCAGCAACTACAGGATTGTTTACATCTCTAAAAAATTCTATTGTATAATTTTCGGTGATAAAACTCCCTATTAAAACTTCTGATGCAATTATTCTGCCAGAACTGCCTTCACTGTTTGTAAATACATCAGAACCTTTTATCCCCAAAAAATTTGTTTTCTCATTAAGTGTTGTTCCATCAATGGTAAGATAGACTACGTTATTTTGATCACCATACTCCAAATTAACAGGGGTATGTCCAAAGGCAAGAACGGATATGTAGTTTGTCTTATCCCTCGTCTCTACCCAGGTTAGTTTAAAAGTATCTTTTACATTGTCATAGGTAATTTTGGGAAGCTTTCTTGAGAGAAGATTTGAGCCTCGAGATGTAAAGGAAACAGGATATGATGTTGAGTAGTAACTATATGTTACTCGTATATCTTTTTTTGTATTTAACAAAATACCAACATCAAAGCTAAAAAAACCAGTTGAATAATTTATTTTACCTTCGGGAAGCAGGTTCCCTTTACCATCGTCAATACAATCAGGAGATTTTGTTATACTCGTTGTATTATAAAATATTTTAAATGTACCAGGTTTTATCGGAACTTTTTTAACATAACCCTGAAAACTACTCAGACCACTAGTATTATCAAATTTTTCTGTTCTTGAGACTTCATACTTGTATTTGTAACTTACTGTAATCTTAGCAAATTTTTTAGGTGGTGTAGAAAAAGAAAAGTTTGATATTACACCTGTGTTATAATTTATTGTTCCACCCGTTGGAAATGCACCTAAGCCGTTATCCACAACAGTTTGAACACCATCGGATATTGTAACACTTCCTGCAACAACAGTCGGTTTATAGCTAAGGGTATAGTTAAAATTATTAGTAGCTCCATCACCAACCGCTATGGTTTCCAAAGCATTTTCAAATCTATATAGTTTACCGTCAGTATAGCCGGGATATTTAACTGCCCCCTTTGATATTATAGTTGTGCCGGCAGAGTTTATACTGTCACATGTTGATGTAGTTAAATTATTTACATTAATCTCTCTTATTCCTACATAACCACCACCACTTCCACCAATCTCATCCTGCCAGACAACTACAATTTTATCATCTTTATTTGAAGAAACCGCCTGAACACCACCATCTCTGTAAGCAAGCCACGGAACAGTCTGATTACCAATGGAGCTGTAAACAGGAAAGGCAGATCCGCATAATCTTCCGCTATAGTTTACAAACTGTCCATATATATCTGAGCCAGTAGCATTTCTGTTTCTGAAATCTTCCCAAACAACAAAATATAACTTTTTATCAGGCAAGTTAATTATATGTGGGTTTTGCTGATCATCATCGGCTGTTGAAATAGGTACTTCTGAACCGACCAGCTTGGCAACCTTAATTTTACCATCTATGTTTTCCTGATCTAACACTGATGTTTTTGATTTTCCGTTACTACCACATCTGATTAGGAGGATTACTAAAAGTGCTGATATTATTAGATAAAGTAATGTTTTTTTCACATACCCCTCCTTCGAAAAGTCTTAAATACAGCAAAACCTACACAAATTTTAGTATTATCAATTATCTATGTCAAGTTTATTAATTTTTTCTAAATTTTTTCTAATATCTCGTTAATCTTTTTCGCTTTTTCTTTATCAATGGATCCTTTTTTCAGTGCCACCTCTACAGTATATAATCCTAATGTTTTATATAGTTCCAGTGTCTCCGGTGAATGTTTCTTCATTGCGAAAATGTGGTCTTGTATGGTATTAATATCTCCTCTTGCGATGGGGCCTGTAAGGGCATTTTCTGTCCCTAATCTTTCTATATTATTCAGGGTACCTCTTACTAATTTGATTAGCCCCTCGGTTCCCATTTTTTCATCAATATCTATTTTTTTAAACAGATCTACGCTTTTATTCATCAAGGTTACAAAATAGTTGCAGGCAATAACTGCCGATAGATGGTATAGTGGTTTTTTCTCACTTTCAATAAAGAATGGTTCTCCATCCAGGTCTTCCACTATTTCTCTCGCATAATCAAAGGCCTTTTCATTCCCATCGATTGCAAAGAGACTTCCAATAATATTTTTTACACCTTCCTGTGGATTGGCAATGGTCTGTAAGGGATGAATGCTTATACCTAATCCCCCTTTTTCTTCTAATGGACTGAATACCTCTGCGCTGATACTTCCACTGGTATGAATAAATATCTGTCCTTGCCTGATTTCACAATTTTCTTTTATACCATCTATGACACTTTTTATAGAATCATCATTAGTCGTTATAAACACTACGTCAGAATCTTCAACAAACATATAGATATCATTTGAATAGGTAATATCACCGATAAACTCATAGGCCCTTTGTGCCGAGTTTATGGTTCTGCTTGATATTCCAATAACTTCGTATCCCTTACTTTTCAATAGATAAGCAAGAGATGTTCCGACTTTACCCGCACCAATAAAGGATATTTTTTTTCTATTCATATAAAATTCCTCCACCTGTACCATGCTTTTTTGTTTTTCTTACTGATATTTTTCCTCAACACTATACCTCTTGATATATTTTAATCTATTAACCTTTACTTTTTTTTAATTCCCTGTTTATAATGTTACTTATGAATAAAGAGGAAATCAAGCAAGACCTTGATAATATTGAAAGAAAAATTGAACAACTGAAAATTGAGTATGAAAAATTCTTTGTAGGAATCACCAAAATCGAACCAGTCGTTATGAAAAATCAGATAGTCCAACTGATAAAAAAATACGCTTCACATCAGTTTAATAATGTAATGTTAAGTTTCAGGTATAAAAACCTTCTCGCCCGTTTTTTAACTTATCAGGAATACTGGAACAGAATTTTAAAGTTAATAGAAGAAGGAAAAAATCCAAAGGATTATCGAAAAATATATGAAAAATTCATACAAGATGCTGAAAAGAATATTTTACCAGTGGAACCGTCTCCTTCACCTAAAACTGATGAAATGGAACCCTATAGAAATCTCTATATTAAATATACCAGTCTATTGGAAAAACGAAACAAAAAGGCTCCATCTTTAGAAACATTTGTAAAAACTATTAATGATTATGAAAATAAGGTAAAGGAAAAATATGGACCTGATGCTATTGTTATTTTTGAGTTTGAGGAAGCAGGAGATACAGTAAAAATAAAAAGTGTCATAAAGAAATAATGTATTTATTTTTTACAGAGATTGGTAAATCAGTATGAGATAAGAAAAAAAAGGGCAGATAAACTGCCCTTTTTTATTGTTTTGCCCTTTTAGCAACTTCAAGTCTTATCAATGCCTTTTCGTAAGAAGTCTTTGCGGTAAAATAGTCAGCATCATCTTCGCTGAGAGCTTTTAATCTCTCTTCGGCCCTTTTCTTCGCCGCTTCAGCCCTTGTTAAATCGATATCAATAGCCTTTTCTGCAGTTTCTACAAGCACTGTAACCTTATCAAAGGTAACTTCAGCAAAGCCCCAACTGACCGCTAAATGTTCAGTCTTTCCTTTAACCTTATAGGAAAGCTCACCGATTTTTAAAGAAGTAAGTAGGGGATGATGCCCCGGTAATATAGTTATCTGACCTACTATGCCGGGAGCGGTCAGCTCTTCTGCCTCGTCACTAACTATGAGCCCGTAGGGTGTAACTATCTCTATCTTAAATTTATCAGCCATTTTTTTGATTACTCCATAAGTTTCTTAGCTTTTTCAACCGCTTCTTCAATAGTTCCAACCATATAGAATGCCTGTTCAGGTAAATGATCCCATTTACCTTCAACTATCTCTTTAAAGCCTCTTATTGTGTCTTCTAATTTAACATACTTACCTTTTGTTCCGGTAAACTCCTCAGCAACATGGAAGGGCTGTGACAGAAATCTTTGTATCTTTCTTGCCCTTGAAACAACAAGCTTATCATCATCGGAAAGCTCATCCATACCAAGAATGGCTATAATATCCTGTAAGTCCTTATATTTCTGAAGTATTCTCTGAACACTTCTTGCGACATAATAGTGCTCTTCTCCAATAATACCGGGATCAAGTATCCTTGAAGTAGAATCAAGGGGATCAACAGCGGGATAGATACCTAACTCAGCTATCTGTCTTGAAAGAACCGTTGTAGCATCAAGGTGAGCGAATGTTGTAGCTGGTGCCGGGTCTGTAAGGTCGTCAGCGGGAACGTATATTGCCTGAACTGATGTAATAGAGCCCTTTAATGTAGAGGTAATTCTTTCCTGCAACTCACCCATCTCTGTAGAAAGAGTTGGCTGATAACCAACTGCGGAGGGGATACGTCCTAAAAGGGCTGAAACTTCTGAACCAGCCTGGGTAAATCTAAATATATTATCAACGAATAAAAGAACGTCCTGACCTTCCTCATCTCTGAAATACTCAGCTACTGCAAGTGCTGATAATGCAACTCTTGCTCTTGCTCCCGGTGGCTCATTCATCTGACCATAAACAAGGGCTGCCTTTTCAATAACTTTGGAATGTTTCATCTCAAGCCAGAGGTCATTTCCTTCCCTTGTCCTTTCTCCAACTCCTGCAAAGACCGAGAAACCACCATGATGCATAGCTATATTGTGAATCAGCTCCATAATAACAACGGTCTTACCAACCCCTGCACCGCCAAAGAGTCCGATCTTTCCACCCTTTGCATATGGTTCAAGCAAATCTATAACCTTAATACCCGTTTCAAGGATCTCAACCTTTGTGTTCTGTTCGACAAACTTAGGCGCAGGTCTGTGAATAGGGTAATATTTATCTGTGTTTATGGGACCCATCTCATCAACGGGCTCACCGACTACATTTATAATCCTGCCCAAAGTATTTCTGCCTACGGGCACCTCTATCTGCTTTCCTTCATATCTTGCAGGGATACCTCTTACAAGACCTTCAGTACTATCCATAGCAACAGTTCTAACTATATTTTCACCTAAATGCTGGGCTACCTCTAAAACAAGATTCCATTCTTTATCGTTGATTGCAGGGTTTGTTACCCTGATAGCACCATAAATAGGTGGTAACTCTCCCTTCTTGAACTCAACGTCAACAACAGGTCCTATTACCTGTAGAACTCGACCATCTACTACCATATCTTAACTCCTCCTCAATTATTTTTTAATTGCTTCGGCGCCACCTATTATCTCCATAAGCTCTTTTGTAATTGACGCCTGTCTTGTTTTATTAAACAAAAGAGTCAGCCTTTCTATCATGTCACTGGCATTGTTTGTAGCATTATCCATTGCGGTCATTCTTGCTGCAAGCTCACTTGCAATGGTTTCAAGTATTGATCTGTGTATCTGAATATAAACATTTCTCGGAAGTAGTTCATTAATCAGTGTTTCTTTATCGGGCTCGTAAATAAACTCAGTTTTGGGAACATTTTCAGGTATCTCAATAGGTTCAACTGGTAAAAGTCTTGTAAAGGTTGGTACCTGTGATATGGCAGATTTAAATCTGTTATAAACAACAACCACTTCATCGGCATTACCGGAAATAAAGCTTTCTATAATCTTTTCCCCTATCTCACGGGCGGTCTCGTATTGTTCTTTCTGATATACATTTACGAGACTTTCTATCACATTATAATTTCTCTTCCTGAGATATTCAGTCCCTTTTCTCCCGACAGTAATGATGCTGATATTATCACCGTAGCTTTGTCTTTTTTCTCTGATGTAAGCCTCAGTCTGTCTCAAAAGGTTCGAGTTAAAGACACCACATAGCCCCCTATCGGAAGTAAGAACAACCATAAGCAAAGATTTTTTTTCTTCCCTGTCCTGCAGAAGGGGGTGTGTCTTTGTTTCAACCCTTGCAGCTAACTCAGATATAACTTCCTGCAACTTCTCTGCGTATGCCCTTGCGGTTAGTATGGCATCCTGAGCCCTTTTTAGCTTTGCTGCAGAGACCATCTTCATTGCTTTAGTAATCTTCTGTGTACTCTTAACGCTCTGAATCCTTCTTCTTATATGTCTTAGACTTGGCATCTTTCATCCCTGTTAGTATTTGAATACTTCTTTTAGCTCTTTAATCATTGTTTCTATTTTTCCTCTGATCTCATCGTCTATCTGTTTTTTCTCATCAATACCCTTTTCAATCTCCGGATATTTTGAATCCATCATCTGATAAAGCTCTTTCTCAAACTTTGAGATAGCCTCAACGGGATACTCATCAAGAAAACCTTTAGTTCCAGCGTAAATTAATACGATCTGCTTGGCAACTGAAAGAGGAGTATATTGTGGCTGTTTTAAAAGTTCAACGAGCCTTGCACCCCTTGCAAGCTGTTGCTGAGTTGCCTTATCGAGATCACTGCCAAACTGGGCAAACGCAGCGAGTTCCCTGTACTGTGCCAGATCAAGTCTTAAAGAACCTGCGACCTGCTTCATTGCTTTAATCTGCGCATTACCACCGACCCTTGATACGGAAAGACCGACATTAACCGCTGGTCTGACACCGGAATAGAACAGGTCAGTTTCTAAGTAAATCTGACCATCCGTAATGGATATAACGTTTGTTGGAATATACGCAGACACGTCACCTGCCTGAGTCTCAATAACAGGCAACGCAGTTAAAGATCCTCCGCCCAGCTCATCTTTCATCTTGGCAGCCCTTTCAAGAAGCCTTGAATGGAGATAGAAAACGTCTCCGGGATATGCTTCACGGCCGGGAGGTCTTCTTAAAAGAAGTGAAAGCTGTCTATAGGAAACCGCATGTTTTGAAAGATCATCATATATTGCAACTGCATGTTTACCATTATCTCTGTAATACTCGCCCATTGTGCAACCTGAGTATGGTGCTAAGAACTGAAGCGGTGCGGGGTCATTTGCAGTAGCAGAAACAATTATAGTATAATCGAGGGCACCGAAATTCTTTAGCTTTTCCATAACCTGTGCTACCGTTGACTGTTTCTGTCCGATAGCAACATATATACAGATAACTCCTTTACCTTTCTGATTTATTATGGTATCTATTGCAATGGCGGTCTTACCGGTCTGTCTGTCACCAATGATAAGCTCTCTCTGCCCTCTGCCTATTGGTATCATAGAGTCAATAGCCTTAAGACCAGTCTGAAGAGGCTCTTTAACGGGCTGTCTGACAACTATACCGGGTGCTTTTACTTCAACCCTTCTGTACTCCTTTGCTTCAATGGGCCCTTTCCCGTCTATGGGCTGTCCTAATGGATTAACAACCCTGCCTAAAAGGGCATCACCTACGGGCACCTGAACTATTCTACCGGTTCTTTTAACGGTATCACCTTCTTTAATGTATTTGTCTTCACCGAAGATGGCACAACCAACGTTGTCTTCATCTAAGTTTAGTGCCATACCATAAATATTATTGGGGAACTCAACAAGCTCACCCGCCATAACCTTCTCAAGCCCGTATACCCTTGCGATACCATCACCTACATTAAGAACAACACCGGTCTCTGAGACATCTACCTTTTTCTCAAAGCCCTGAATCCTTTCTTTTATAATTCTGCTAATTTCATCGGCTCTAATTTCCATTCTCTCACCCCTTCAATATATTATCTTTTAAAATTTCTAATTGTTTTCTGATTGATGCATCGTAGACCATGTCTCCTACCTTAACAATAACACCGCCAATCATCTCCTTGTTTACCTCCTGAGAAAGGAGAACTTCTTTCTTGATAGCCTTCTCCAAAGCAAGTTTAATTGCTTTAACATCTTCTTCTGAAAGGATATCAGGTGATATAAGCTTACCTCTTACCCTACCAGCATAGAGATCCTCCAAATCCTGATAAAACTTGCAGATATAGGGAAGGAGCTTAACCTTGTTCACTTCTATCAGAAAAAAGATAAGGTTAATGATATAGTTGTGTAACTGCTGGCCCTTAAAAACAGATGATACAATCTCCTTTTTTGCCTCCATATCTATAACAGGGTTTGCCAAAAAGGGCACAAAATCTTCCACCTTTTCGCAGAGCTCTTTCAACGCCTTGATATCTTCTGAAAACTTGGATGACACATTGAGCTCAATCCCCATCTCATATAAAGCCTTTGCATATCTTCTTGCAGATGATAGCTTAATCAATTTACCCTCTCCATCATTTTAATATATTCCTGAACAAGCTTTTTCTGATCCTGCGGTGTAAAATTTTTTCTAATCATTTCTTCCGCAACCTGAACCGCCATATTAGCTGTTTCTATCATTAGCTCTTCTCTGAGCTTTGCCTTTTCCTGTTCGATGGATTTTGCCATTCTTTCTTTTAACTTCTGAATCTGTTCATTGTATTCTCTGATAATCCTTTCTCTCTCCTCTTCTGCCGACCTTTTATACTCATCCATCATAGCCTTTATCTCTGACTCAAGAGCAGACAGCTTCTCATCGTAATACCTTGCCTTTTTCTCAGCCTCTTCCTTAGCCTTTTTTGCTTCCATAATGGCATTCTTTACATTCTCGCTTCTTTCCTTAAGATAGTTTTTCAGAGGTTTTGAGATGGCATATCCTATACCGCCAAAAAGTATGACTGCATTTATAACCCTAAAAAGAAAATCTGCCGAAAACGGTGATGGCGTAGCACCTTCACTACCGTAAGCGGTGGACGAAATAAGAGCCATGAAAAGTAATATTATTCTTGCTAATCTCACTAAATCTCCCTCCCAAGAATCTTGCCCGCCATAAATCTTGCAAGCTCTTCACTTTTGGCTTTTGCAGATGTTTTCTCTGATTCTAACTGAAATACAAACTCATTCCTTTTTTTGGCAAACTCTTCCTCAACAAAGGATTGTTCTTTTTCAAAAATCTCCTTTTGTTCCTTGATTATTTCTTCCCTGACGGATTTCTTATATTCAATACCCTGCTCTTTGGCAGTTCTGATCTTTTCATTGTAAAATTTTTCTTTTTCTTCCATTTCTTTGATTATTTCTTCTGCTTCTTTCTTTCTGCCTACAATAAGACTTTTTCTATAGTCAAGGTATTTTAGCATTGGTTTAAAGAAAAAATTGTTGAGAACAATTATGACAAGCCAAAACAAGATAAGCTGATAGAGAAAACTTATGTTTAAATCAATCATCCCTCTCCCCCCGGAAAAAGCAAAAAATTACAATGTCATTTTAGGTAACATAAAAACAAATTTCTTGTCAAGAAAAAATTTGAAATCAAAAAACGTAATGATTATGCCAAAAAAATATCTTCCTTGCAAGTAATTTTTTCAATTCTTATCTGAAAAGAGTATTCATTATCTTTTCAGGCACTTCCGGAGGATAGGGGACGATAGCAATGCTTAAATCTTTTATCCCTTTTGTATAATTGACAAGATCTAACATCTCTTCTTCGCTTATAGGCTCGTTTGTCTTCCAATCCTTAATCTGTATTTTAAAAATAACCCTTTCCTTATCATTTGAAAAAATCTCGGAACATTTTTTAATCATATCCATCAGATAAGATTTAACCTCTGAAAAACTAATATTTAGCTCTTCCATTATCTGTCTATGATAAGCCATAAGTGAAAAATAATCAGAAACATCTTTAAGCTCATTTATGTTATGGGCAAGCCAGCTTAATGCACCTTTCGGATTTGAAATCGCTTCATAGGTAAGGTTAACCGCTATTTTTATATCAGGGTTTACTGTCTTTATTGCATCTCTTAGTTCCCTGACAAAATAAGCAATCTTTTCACTTTTGAACTCTCTCCATTTATAAAAAAGATCTGTATAGACTATTTTTTCACCTTTTTTGATATAAAGTCTCTGAGGTATAGGTTTGACACCACTTACAGCATAAAACTCCTCATCAACAAGATTATTGAAACCTTCATTATGTCTGTAAAAAAGATCATCCTGCAAAAGTATCCCATCAACGGGATAACCTGCTATCTCCTTAAATACAAGTTTTATAAACTCCTGATTGTATTTATCAAAAAAGTCTATCCCTTTACCAACGACAAACTCACCTTTGTCAAAAGAATAGGCACTAACCCTTTTTAAGTCATTTCTGCCGTAATTTGCATATCTTGTGGTCATCCATGCAAAAACCTTAAATCCATATCCTTTGGCTCTGTGACTAAACTCATTAAGAAGATCTTCCAGAACAGGAAGGTATTTTGATCTGAAATATACACCTTCTGTTATTTCAGTTTTTAAACCACAGTGATATCTGTCACCTTTATTGTGAAACACTCTGATTATAAGTGTGTTTACACCACCTCTTTTGAAGCTGTTAAACAGGCTGTCCCATTTGTCTTTCTCCGGCAAAACAAAAATCTGAACTGCCTTCAATTTTTCTGTCTTTTCTTGTCTCTTCGGCTTTTCAACGATAATTCTTTCTAAAGGGAATGATCTTATTTCTTCATAAATCTCATCAACAGTAAGACAAAGTGCTGTAAAGGAAAAAAACGGAGATAATATAAACAGGCATATCAGATAAAATTTTATAAAAATTTTTTTCACTACTACTCCTGTTTTTTCTTTAATAATGGAAGCTTATTTGTTCATGCTGATTATTCTTTTATCTTTTTCAACCTTTCCTTCAATATCTTTTCATAACCAATATCTTTGGGTTCATAATATCTCTTATTTTTTATATCTTCAGGTAGATATGTAACTCCTTTTATATAACCACCGGGATAATCGTGGGGATATTTGTAACCCTTACCATAGCCCTGTGCTTTCATTATCCTGGTAACAGGGTTTAAGATATAAAGAGGAGGGGTTAAACTGCCATGTTTATTAACATCTTCCTTCGCCTTTAAATAGGCAAGATATGAAGAATTGCTTTTGGGAGCTAATGCCAGATAACAAACAGCCTGAGAAAGGGGTATAAAACCTTCTGGCATTCCAATAAGATCAAAGGCATTAAATGCAGAAACCACAACCATCAAAGCATGGGGATCAGCATTGCCTATATCTTCTGAGGCGAATATAACCATCCTCCTTAGTATAAAGTAAGGATCCTCGCCACTCTCCAACATCCTCGCTAAATAATATACAGCTGCATCGGGATCAGAACCGCGCATACTTTTAATAAATGCAGATATGAGATTATAGTGGCTGTCTCCCTTTTTATCGTAAGGCAGACTCTTTTTCTGTAAAATCTTATGAACATCATCAACAGACAACCCTTCTCTGTAATTGAAAGATATTAGTTCCAAAGCATTTAGTGCTACCCTACCATCACCGTTAGCATAATCTGAGATGAAATCTATTATTTCTTCCGGAAGATCTTTTATTCTTTCTTTTACATCTGCATCCTGTAAGCCCCTGCAAACTATTTTTTTTATATCATCTTTAGTCAGTTTCTTAAGATTTATAGTTTTTACCCTTGAAAGCAGGGGAGCGTTTATATAGAAACCCGGATTTTCTGTTGTAGCACCTATGAGTATTATGACACCCTTTTCAATCCAGGGGAGAAAGGCGTCCTGCTGGGCTTTATTAAATCTATGGATCTCGTCAACAAATAAAACTGTTTTTGTTCCCTTTTCCTGATGATTTTTATCTGCCTCCTCAATAAAATCCCTCACTTCCTTGATACCAGAAGTTACAGCAGAAAAAATTTTATAAGGGAGTCCCAACTCTTTGATAATTATCCTTGCCAATGTTGTCTTGCCAACGCCGGGATCCCCGTAAATAATCAGAGAAGGCAGATTTTTTTCTAAAACCCCCCTTTTCAGCCATTGGGCATCTGTAATCTCTTTATTACCAACAAACTCATCTAAACTTTCCGGTCTGACCCTTTCTGCCAAAGGTTTCATAAAAAAATTATCTCAAAGATTGCGATTAATTTAAACAAAATTTGATTTTTTTGATTAGTCTATTATAATTTAATCGTGAAGAAAAATTTTTTAATATTTTT
>JAOAGA010000052.1 GCA_026415985.1 Pseudomonadota bacterium
GGGTTTATGCCACCAAAGGATGGGTTTATGATATTGTTAATCTCTTTAATAATTAGTGTAGATCCTTTAAATATTTCCTCTAAAATGCCCTGTCCTGCACCATACATGGGATTTACAATTATCTTTAAAGGCAAAGAAGATAGGTGTTCTATAGGAAAGGTCTTTTTTAAATAACTGATGTAATAATCTTTTATCTCAACCTTGCAAAGAGAACCATTTTTTGTTTTATCTAAACCTACCTTTGATTTTGCAATGGCTTCGATTGTGGAAGAGAGTGCGGAACCGCCGAAATTTTCTTTGATTTTTACACCGTTAAACTGTGGGGGGTTGTGACTTGCTGTTATCATAAAACCGAAATTATGTTTTTTTTGATGAATGTATAGCGATAAAGCAGGGCTTGGTATGAAGCTTTCGGACAAAAACACATTATAACCAAAAGTTTTTGCCCTTTCTGCTATCTCAGAGGCAACTTCCTTTGAAAGAAAACGGGTATCGTAACCAATCGCCACAGTGTTTTTCTGATTTTTTTTCTTAAAATATGAGAGAGCCATATCAGCAACCTTCAAAGCATTGTCAAAGGTAAAGTCTTTACCTATATATCCTCTGAAGCCATCGGTTCCAAATTTTATCTTCATAGATACTCCTTACTTTCAGTTTTAGAATTCTTCTTGTTCATTAGCCTAATAGCCAATCTTAAGGCATTTCTGAAACTTTTTTCCTCTGCAACTCCTTTTCCTGCAATGTCAAAAGCGGTGCCGTGATCGGGAGAGGTTCTTATAACAGGTAATCCAAGAGTTACATTGACACCACTATCAAAGTATAAGGTCTTAAAGGCAGGTAAGACCTGATCGTGGTAAAGACCTAATACAAAATCATACTCTCCTTTTAAGGCTTTATAAAGAGCGGTATCGGCAGGAAGGGGGCCTGAAACATTAATGCCCGCTGACCTGACTTTTTTAATAACAGGCTCTATTATTTCTATTTCTTCTTTGCCCATTTTGCCTTCCTCGCCTGCGTGGGGGTTTAGCCCTAATAGGGCAATTCTGGGAGATTTTATTTTAAATAATTTCTTAAGAGAATGGTCAGAAATTTTAAGGGCATCAAAGACTGCCTCAGAATTAATCTTTACAGGAACATCTTTTAGGGGTATATGAGTGGTAACTGTTGCTACCTTAAGTCTTGTTCCGTAAAACATCATCAACACCTTTGATTTAAAGGTTTCAGCAAGAAACTCTGTATGACCTGTAAAATTTTTATAATCTGATAACTCTATTATCCCCTTTTTATATATCGGGGCAGTAACAAGGGATCTAACATTCCACTTTTTGATTAATAGAACAGCAGTTTCCAATGCCCTGACTGCTGAAAGGGCTGACAACTTTGTAGGTTTTCCAAAAGCAAGCCTTTTTACTAAACCCATATTGATAAGATTAATAAAATTTTCTTTATACTGGCCCGGTTCAGTGATGATATTTATTCTTTCAGAAAAAGGAGTAAAGGCTAAATGTTCACCGATGACTATAATCCTTAAATTAGTTCTGAAATTTTTGAGTGTTTTTGCAATGACTTCTGAACCAACTCCGGTTGGATCACCAGCGGTTACCAATACAATATCAGAGTCTCTTTTCCACATAAAACTCTTTTTTTAGTTCCGTTAAATAATCTTGATAAAGCTTGTTAAGTCTTTCTTTTGTGTATGTTTTTTTAAGTTCTTCTTTAGCTTCTTCAAAGGATTTCAGCCCTTTGTAGGTAATTTTTTTTAGAATAAATATCTGAAATCCCTGAGAAAACCTGACAAGTGGACCTAACTGATTTTCTTTCAGGTCTTTCATTGCGTCCTTTAGTTCCGGTGCAAGCTCGGAAAATTTTATGCTCTCTACGGAAGAGAAAAGGGCATTATGCTTTGTTTTTGTCTCTAAATCAGGCAATGATGCGCCGTTTTTAGCTGATTTATAAAGCTCCTTTATATCTTCCTCAAACCCCGGAGATTTATCATCATATATTGTGAGAACATCAAAACTTATATGCTTCTGGTCTTCCCCTGCGATCTCTTTTTCATAATAACTTCTGAGAAGTTCATCGGTAATATACAGGTTAGGTCTGATCTCTCTGCTTATAATCTTTGCCTTAATTATCTGATGTCTGATTATGTTTCTGTAATCTTCAAGAGTAAGTCCTTCTTTTTTGAGTGCCTCAATCAGGACCTCAGTTGTTATATTATTTGCATTCTTAACATTCTCAATTTCTTCATCTATCTCTTTTTCGAGGACCGATATTCCTAATTTTTTTGCCTTTTGAGAAAGAAGGCTTCTTTCGATAAGCTCATCAAGGACAAGCTCCTGTTTTTCTTTTGGTATCTTTGTAAGGTCATCATTATTTTTTACAAGGAGTGATTTTTTCAGGTTACTTAAAAGGATAAGATCGTCTCCTGCAATTGCAACAATTCTGTCTATAACCCCTGCATTAATCTCATATGTAAAAAACAGGAATAAGAGCAAGGATAATATTAATTTTTTAAAGACTTTATTTTTTCCCATTCTATTTTAACTCCATATTCTTTTCTTTTTTTTGCCAACCAATCTGCATACATATTGCCGGAAAGCTCCTTCAAGGCCTCTTTTTCGGCGATAAGTTTTTTTTCTTCCTCGGATAGGCGTTTTGATTTAATTATTTCTTTTAATTTCAGGATGTGAAAGCCAAGCGGGGATTTAATAACCTTTGATATCTCTCCTTCTTTGAGTTTTCTTAAGGCATTTAAGAGCTCGAAGGGTATCTCATCGGCATTTAAATAGTCTATTAAACCTCCCTTCTTCCCTTCCGGAGAGATGGAGTATTTTTTAGCGGTATCTTCAAAGCTTGCACCGTTTTTTAGTTCATCCAAAGCCTTGTAGGCAAGATCCTCTTTGTTTGTAACTATCTGATAAAATATTATTTTTTCCGGCTGGACATCTGGTATGTTTTTAATAGCTTCTTTAACTAAATTATCGTCTGCCTTCAGATCCTTTGAGATTAACTTGGCAATCTTTTCTCTTAGCAAAGATATTTCTGCAATCTTTGTGTGTTTTTCAGTCAGATTATTTTCCTTTAAAAAGGACTCAATTTCATTTTTACTGATATCAGTTTTAAGTTTCTCTGCTTCTGATTTTAATATCTCTCTTTCAACTAAATTGGATATGAAAAGCGCAAGAATATTCGAACTGTCAGCATTTCCATATAACGATTTATATTCTTCCAGATCGTTTTTAAACTGGGTAGAGGTAATTTTTTTTTCCCCGATTGTAACAATAATATCCTCTTCCTTTTTTGAACAGGCAAAAAGGAAGAGGATAAAAAAGATGATATAAAGGAGGTTATTTCTTTTCTTTTTCTTTAGGTTCATTCTGTTTTTCTGGGAAGAGCTCTTCAGAGATTTTGATGGGGTATTTCTTTTTTATATCCTCTAAAAGTTTATCAAAAACCTTTCTCTGGTTTTCTCTCAGGTAGGCATCTTTTAGTTCATCTTTAATCTCTTCAAAGGAGGGGGTTTTGCCTTTCTCTCTGTTTACGAGTTTTATAATGTGATAACCAAACTGGGACTTTACAACAGGGCTTATGTCTCCGGGATTTTTCAGCTTTTCAAGGGCTGATTCATATTCAGGGACAAGTGTGCCTTTTTCATGGGAGCCTATATCTCCGCCCTGCTTGCCTGAGGAATCAACAGAGTATTCCTGTGCAAAACTTTCAAATTTTGAAGGATCTTTTTTGAGTTTTTCATAAAGTTCGTCGGCAAGCTTTTTGTCTTTAACCAATATGTGCTTTGAATGGGTTTTGTCTGCTTCGGTAAACTCTTTTTTGTTTTTTTCGTAGTATTCTTTTAAGGCTTTGTCATCTACTTTTGTTTCGGAAAGGACCTTTTTTCTCAGATAGGCATCTATGACAAGTCTTTTCTTTAGCTTTTCAAGATCTTTGGTAACCTTCTCGTCTTTGTCAAAGCCTTCTTTAAGTGCCTCTAAATAGACCACCTCTCTTTTTACGATACTGTCAATGAACTCCTTTTTACCATCTTTTGTGTTTACAACATGTTTTAGCTGATCGGGAAGATTTTCCATCTCTTCTTTAATATCCGTGTCGGTGATTTTGGTATCGCCAACCTCTATAAGAACCTTACCTTTGGGTACCTCTTTAGATTCTGTCGATGTTGCCTTTTTACTGCACCCAAAAACTACTATCATTAAAACCAAAAAGATAACCTTAAAATTTTTCATCAGTCCCCCTGAGTTTTTTGAAGTTTATTGTTTTATCTTAACACTTTGGATAAATACTTGCAAAATCTTTTTGATATTTTCATAACTAAAATCCTTGTCCTTTACAAAGATATAAACCTTTTCAGGTGGAACAAATCTTGCCCTGTTTTCGGCCTTGAGATACCTGTTTAAGATCTCCCGGGGAGGGACAAAGCTTTCATCAAAAACTATTGTAAAGTGGTCGCCCGATACTGTCAGGTTTGTGACACCAATACTCGAAAGCTCAATCTCTAACTCTTTCTGATATATGAAATTTCTTAACTCTTCAGGTATGTTTCCGTATCTGTCTCTTAACTCCTCTTCTATTAACAGTAGTTCGTCTGCTGAGGATACCGCAAATATTTTTTTATAGAAGTTTAGCCTGTCTCTTGTTGAGCTTATATAGTTTTCAGGTATGTAGGAGGGTATTGGTAGTTTAACTTCTGTCTCAATCTTCTTTATTTTTACCTCAACGCCTTGTTCGTATCTTAGCTCTCTTATGGTCTCATCTAATATCTGCATATAGAGCTCTAATCCAATCTCGTTTATTCTGCCTGACTGTTTTGTCCCTATGAGATCTCCTGCCCCTCTGATTTCCAGGTCGTGAACGGCAAGTCTAAAGCCTGAGCCAAGCTCTTCTAACTCCTGAAGGGCTTTCAGTCTCTTGAGAGCATCTTTTGTTATCAGATTAAAGGATGGTATTAAGAAATAGGCAAAGGCCTTTCTTGTGGAACGTCCAACCCGCCCTCTCAACTGATATAAGTCTGCGAGACCAAATTTGTCTGCACGGTTTACAATAATGGTGTTGACATTGGACATATCAAGACCGGACTCAATAATTGCGGTAGATAATAAGATATGAAAATCTCCCTTTTTAAACCTCTCAAAGATGTCTTTCAGGTATTCTTCTTCCATTCTGCCGTGGGCAACCTCAATTTTTGCATAGGGCATAAGATTGGAGAGATAGTTCTTTATTGCGAAGATACTGCTGATTCTGTTATGAACAAAGAAAACCTGTCCGCCTCTCTGTATCTCCCTTTCGCAGGCTTCTTTAATTATTTCCGGAGAAAACCTGGTAACATATGTTTTTATTGCAAGACGACCTTCCGGAGGAGATGCTATTATGCTTATATCTCTTATATTGGCTAAAGACATATGAAGTGTTCTCGGAATAGGTGTTGCAGAGAGAGTCAGAACATCTACGGTAGTCTTTATACTTTTCAGTCTTTCCTTGTGAACGACACCAAATTTGTGTTCCTCATCAATTATTACAAGGCCAAGGTCTTTAAACTCAATGTCTTTGGCAAGTAGCCTGTGGGTGCCGATAATGATATCTATCTCGCCTTTTTTGAGACTTTCAACGGTCATTTTTTGCTCTTTAATATCAACAAACCTGCTTAATATGCCTACCCTAAACCCCATTGGCTCAAACCTGTTTTTAAAGACGTTATAATGTTGTTCTGCCAGTATTGTCGTTGGTGCTATCAATGCTACCTGTTTGCCACAGTCAACGGCAACAAAGCTTGCCCTGATGGCAACCTCTGTTTTTCCGAAACCTACATCACCGCAGATAATTCTATCCATAGGCTTTTCTGAACTCATATCATTAAGGACCTCTTCTATAGCCCTTTTTTGGTCTTCCGTTTCTTCATACTCAAAGGATGCAGAAAACTCTTCATAGTTGAATTTGTTTATAGGAAAGGAAAAACCTTTACCGGTTTTTCTTATTGCTTCTACCTTAAGTATCTCTTCAGCCCACTTTCTTAGGTCTTCCTTTGCCTTAGTCTTTCTTTTCTGCCATTTTTTATCACCCAACCTATCAATCTTTGCAACATAGTCTTCGGAAGAAATATATTTTTGTATGAGATTTATTTTGTCTACAGGTATAAAAAGTTTTGAATTATCGGCGTATTCAAGCTCTATGAACTCCCCTTTTTTTCCTAATACCTCAAGCTGCTTTAATCCTCTGAATATACCGATACCGTGATCAATGTGAACCGCCAGATCACCTTCTTTCAGCTCATATATTGATGATATATAGGAAGTCAGAGCCTTTGTCTTTTGTTCTTTTTTCTTTTCTCTGAACCCGAATATTTCCTCTTCCGTAATAAACCATAGCCCCTCGGAAAAGACCCTGAAACCAGAAGCAAGCCTCCCTTTAATAAGGGCTATCTTTCCTTTCTCAACGGAATAAACCTCCTGAAAATCTTTAATATCCTTAAAATCTTTTACACCATAAAAGGTAAGTATCTCTTTCAGCTTTTCCTTTTGGCTTTCTGAACGGGTAACTATAATTATCCTGAATAGCGCCTTTTTGTCTTCAATAAACTCCAGCAGAGCCTGAACAGGATGTTTTTTATCACCTTCTCTTTGAAGAAGGAATTTTTTTTCGATTATCTCTTTATTGTCCTGAAAGTCGAAAAAAACGGATTTTTCATCTTTAAAGGATGTTGTTTTCAGTGAAACCATCTTTTCTATATTATCTAATGATTCTATGTCAAACACGTCAGATGGCGTTGCTACGAATCCCTCATCCTTTTGAGCAGATTCGTAGTAACTTTGGAGGCTTTCTTTTATTGTTTTTATCTGAGAATCTAAATCGTTTATATGAAAGGTTATCGTATAGGGGTTATTTAAATTATCGGCAAGAAAGGTTTTTTCTTCATATATAACTGGAAGAAGATACTCCATTCCCCCAAAATAGATACCAAGATTAATCTTTTCAGAGATTTCGTCTCTCTTCCATTTTTCGATACCCTCTTTGTCACAATAGGCTTTTATCCTTTCAAGAGCCTTGTTCTTATATTTGTCTTTATAAATAAAATCTCTTGCAGGCAGGATATAGGCTTCCATTACTGTCTTTATAGTTCTCTGTGAGAGAGGGTCAAAAAATCTTATATTTTCAATGTTGTCTCCAAAAAACTCTATTCTTACCGGCAGTTCATGGTAAGGAGAAAAGACATCAATAAGTCCGCCTTTGATTGTGTATTCCCCAACTACTTCAACGCTTTCAACCTTTTGATATCCAATTAATGGCAGAGTCTGTCTCAATTCGTCATAGGAAAAATCCTCACCGGTTAGCAGATAGATATAATTTTCTTCAAGAACCTCATAGGGGATGACAGGTTCTATAAGTGATTTCAGGGTAGCTAAAAAAATGCCTGATTTTTTTTTTGCAAAAAAGGCGGTTCTTATTCTTTCCCCTATGTTTTCCGCAGGTGGGTTTGATTTGCTGAAAGGCAGGGTTGAAAGAATCGGAAATCTGAAAACTTCCGGAGAAAAAAAGCTCAGGTTTTCATACAGATTGTCTAATGTCTTCTCATCTTCCGCTAAGATCAGAATCTGTGAGTTGAGTTCCTTTCTTATCTTTCCCAATGCGAAAGAGAACTGAGATATATCCTGAAAATAAACTTTATGTTCTTTTGATTTAAGAAAATCTTTTATTCTTTCTATATCCACCATAAAACAAAAAAGGCAGACCCTTAAAGATCTGCCTTACTTTCCTTTAAAAAAATTTTTATTGTTATTTTGACAAGTAGCTTTCAAAGGAGGCGAAATGCTCCTCTTCGTCGGCAAGGATACCGATAAAGAGGTTTGCAGTAATATAATCACCTTCTTTGTTTGCCAAAGCAATTATTTCCTTATACATTGCGATGGCTTCTTCTTCTGCCTTTTTGTCGATTTTTAACATTTCATCTACATTTTTTCCGATTGTTATTGGTGTAGGAACAGTGGTTGGTACACCGCCCAACATAACAAGTCTTTCTGCAATTGCCTCGGCATGTTTCATCTCTGTAATTGCAAACTTCTTAAAAATACCCTTTACAACCTCGCCTTTAAGTCCGACCGCCTGTACATGTTGCCACATATACTGAACCGATACCTGAATCTCCCTTGCAATGGCGTCGTTTAGCATATCTTTTAGACCCTTTTTGTTTTTTCCAGCCATATTGATCCTCCTGATTTATGTTTTTCTTTAATGATAATATAATTTATAATTTTTTCAAGCAAAGAAAGATTTTTATGCTCCTAAATAGGCTTTTATTATCTGAGGATTCTGTAAAAGTTCCCCTGAACTTCCTTCTAAAACAATCTTTCCGTTCTCGATGACATAACCTCTTTTAGAGGTTTTTAAAGCCATCAGGGCATTTTGCTCAACCATTATTATCGAAATCCCTCTTTCTTTATTTATTTTTTCTATAAGTTGAAAAATCTCAGATGTAATCTTAGGAGATAGACCCATTGATGGTTCATCAAGCAACAGTAATTTGGGATTAGACATAAGGGCACGGCCTATGGCAAGCATCTGTTGTTCTCCACCTGATAATGTCCCTGCAGGTTGGGATAATCTCTCTTCTATCCGGGGAAAGGTTCTTAAAACAAGCTCATAATTTTCTTTGATAATTTTTTTATCTTTAATGAAATAGGCACCGAGCTCTAAGTTTTCTTTCACTGTAAGTGTAGAAAAGACCCTTCTGCCTTCGGGAACCATTGCTATTCCTTTTTTTACTATCTCTTCAGGCGGTTTATTGGTAATATCCTGAGATTGAAACAAGATGTTGCCATCATTTACCTTTGCAATCCCTGTTATCGATTTTAATAAAGTAGACTTGCCTGCCCCGTTTGCACCGATTATGGATATAATCTCACCTTCAGAAATTTTTACCGAGATATTTGTCAGAGCCTTTATAACTCCATAATTAACGGATATGTTAACAATCTCAAAAAAACTCTCTCTATGCACTGATAAATTCCTCGCCCAGATAGGCTTCTATTACCCGCTTATCATTTTTTACCTCTTCAGGTGTCCCTTCCATAATTTTTTCCCCGAAGTCAACAACTATAATCCTTTTTGAGATATTCATGACGAAATCCATGTGATGCTCGATAATAATAATTGTAGTCTTGAAGGTCTCCTGAATTTTATGAAATATATCTATCAGATCAATAACCTCCGATGGATTCATCCCTGCTGCAGGCTCATCTACAAGTAATAACTCCGGATCAAGGGCAAGAGCCCTTGCTATCTCCAATTTTCTCTGCTCCCCGTAAGGTAGGCTGATAGCGGGGTAACTTTCCTTTTTATCGAGGGAAAAGAATTCCAATAGTTTTCTCGTCTTGTGTTCCGCTTCACTCTTTTTCAGATAAAAATTTTTATTCCTTGTTATGCTTGATAACAGGTTATACTCACTTTTAACAAGAGAGGCAGACAAAACGTTTTCAAAAATTGACATTGATTTAAAAAGTCTCAGGTTCTGGAAGGTTCTGCCTATCCCCAAATTGATTCTTTTGTAGGTAGGGATTTTGGTTATATCGATGCCTTTGAAGATTATCTTACCATCGTCAGGTATATAAAAGCCGGTTATAAGATTAAATATAGTAGTTTTTCCCGCACCATTGGGACCGATAATACTGAGAATCTCGCCTTTTTTTACATCAAAGGATACGTTGGATACCGCCTTAATTCCGCCGAAATTTTTTGTAATGTTTTTTATTTCTAATATTTTCATATCACCTTTTTCTTAATCATAAGACCATAGGGTTTCCACATCATAATGATTATTAAAATAACAGGTATAATTACCCACCTTAACTCTAAAATATCGGGCGGAAGCAAGATTCTCAGTCCTTCGATAATAAAAACCCATAAAAATCCCGCTATTATTGTGCCGGATATACTTCCCATACCGCCTACAATTACAATAACAAGGAAATCAACGGATTTCAGAAAATCAAAATTTGACGGATGTAGAAAGGTGTATAAATGGGCATACATAGCACCCGCCGAACCTGCGAGAAAGCACCCGTAAACAAAGGCTAACAGTTTGATATTTGTTGTATTAATACCGATTGAGCTCGATGCGGTCTCATCATCTCGTATTGTTCGCCAGAAAAGCCCATATTTCGAATAGATAATATTTTTTGATATGAGGATAAAAAAAAGCGAGACAAAAAAGACTATCTCCAAACCTGATAAACTGTTAATACCAACAAACCCGCGGGAGCCACCGAGTGTTTCAATAAATCTGTCGGAGTTATCGAGAATGTTTCTTATAAGTATTCCAAGTCCGAGAGTTGCTATGGCAAGGAAATCATCCCTGAACTTCAGTATGGGAATTCCTATGAGGTAGGCAATAAATGCGGAAAAGGCTCCGCTTAAAAGAATGATAAAAATAAATAAAAGCCCCGACTCAATAGAAAAGGTTTTTGTCAGATAGGCGGAAAAATAGGCACCTAACCCATAGAATCCTGCGTGGCCTAAGGAAAACTGACCGGTAAATCCGTAAATAATATTAAGTCCTAAGGAGGCAACGACTATAATAATCGTATAGAGGATAACCTGCTCTATGTATTCAGAAAAAATGTCATTTATAAAAAAAACCTTTAATAATAGATAGATAGCTAAAGAAAACAACAACTCTTTTCTAATCTCAAGCAGAAGTCTCATACCTTTTCGATCCTTTTGCCGAAAAGACCGTTAGGTCTTAAGAGGAGGAAGATAAAAAGTATTAAAAAGATAAAACCATCTCTTAATGTAGAAGAAAGGAAGGCAGAGACAAAAACCTCTGATATGCCGATAATAAAACCACCTAAAACTGCCCCGTGTATAATGCCGATACCACCCAAAACCGCAGCAATAAAAGATTTTATACCCGGCATAACCCCCATAAACACATTTATCTGCGGATATGCTATGGCGTAAAGAATACCGCCTAATCCTGCAAGGGCTCCGCCTAACATAAAGGTAAAGGATATTATCCTTTCTGTATCAATACCTACAAGTTTAGCCATTTCAGCATCAAGGGCCAAAGCCCTCATAGCTTTACCCTGTCTTGTCTTGTAAATCAGAAAATAGAGACCTATAAGGCTTAAAAAAGTGGCAATAAATATTAATATGTGGATATTTGTAATAACAAAAAATTTTAGATCGTAACTTTCAACTTCAAAGGGTCTTGGAAAGGCTATATAGTCCGGGGAAAAGAGTATTTTCAGACTAAAAAAATACTCAATAAAAAGAGAAACACCCACCGCAGTAATCAGCAGAGAGATATTAGGGGCAGATTTTTTTCTGAGAGGACGATAGGCTATCTTTTCTATGGTAAAGGCGGTTAACGCAGTTCCGATCATAGCCAGTAAAAAAACAAGATAAACAGGCAGACTTAATTTTGTGATAAGATAATATCCAAAAAAGGCACCCAGCATAAAGACATCTCCGTGGGCAAAATTAATCATTCTCAATATGCCGTAAACCATCGTATAGCCCAGGGCGATAAGGGCATAAACCGCCCCTAACTGGATGCCGTTAATCAGTTGTTGCAATATATAGCTTAATGTTTCCATCAGACTAAGGTTTTCAAACTCACTATGGGTTTACAGTCGTTACATACTTTGCACCGGTCTCTTCAATTTTTAAAATAACCGCAGATTTCTGGGCATCGCCGTTTTTATCAAAACTTATGCTACCGGTAACACCTTTGAAATTTTTCATTGAATTTAATGCCTTAACAATATCGTCAGGGTTTGATGACTTTGCCTGTTCAAGGGCTGAGAGATAAATTTTTACAGCGTCATAGGCAAGGACACCTAAGGCATCGGGTATGGTATTGTGTTTTTCTTTATACTTTTTTAAGAAGGCCTCGGATACAGGATCTTTCCTGTCCGGTGAGTAATGGTTTGTGAAATAACCGCCAACAATAGCCTTACCTGCAATCTTTATAAGCTCGGGAGAATCCCAGCCGTCTCCGCCAATTAATGTGGATTTAACGCCCTTTTCTCTTAACTGTTTGGCGATAAGGGCAACCTTGTTGTAATAGTCCGGCAGGAAGATAACGTCAGGTTTTTTTGCTGATATTTTTGTTATCAATGCGGAAAAGTCAACATCGTCTTTCTGATAGGACTCAAAGGCAACCACTGTTCCACCCTTTGAAAAATTATCTCTGAAAAACTCTGCCAACCCCTTTGAATAGTCATTACCTACATCATAAAGAACTGCCGATGTCTTAGCTTTAAGCTCTTTAAGGGCGAACTGTGCAGCAACCTTTCCCTGATAGGGATCAATAAAACAGGCTCTGAAAACATAGGGTTTTCTTTTGCCGTCGGAAACAGTAACCTTCGGGTTTGTAGCTGTTCCTGTAATCATTGGTATCTTTTTTGAGTTGGCTATTTCAGAAACGGGAATTGAGACTTTAGACGTCAAAGGACCGATTATTGCCTTAACTCCATCCTGAGTAATTAATTTCAGGGCAGAGTTAGTACCTTCCGTGGGGTCATTTTTATCATCAGCGATAACGGGGACAATATTAAACTTGCCTGTTTTGTTATACTCTTCAATGGCAATCATAAAACTGTTTTTGGAAGACTCTCCGAAGGTCTTAACATCTCCGGTAAGAGGCGTTATCAGCCCGATCTTAACTGTTTCTTTGCCGTAAGA
>JAOAGA010000053.1 GCA_026415985.1 Pseudomonadota bacterium
CTGAAACGTTATCATACTCATAAAACCCTCCTCTAAAATAAGTTTCCGTACCCATCCCTGATATCAGGGGCTGAAACCTGTTTTAATGTTAAAATGTGATATGTGATACGTAATACGTGATAAGTGATATGTAATATGTGATAAGTGATATATGAAAGAATAGTTATTAATCTAAACCTCAACCTTAGCCTTAACCTATCTTTTATATGCCTTAATCTTTTTGTTATTGATTTTTTTTGTGAAAATAATTAAGATATTTCCTTACTGGCGGCATAGCTCAGGTGGTCAGAGCATGCGGCTCATATCCGCAGTGTCCGGGGTTCAAATCCCTGTGCCGCCATTTACAAAGATATAATTCAATATTATCAATGCATATTGAAAATAAATTACCGATAAAAAGGTTGCTATTAGTAGCCTTACCTATTCTATTCTTTTCCTATTTTTTAGGATCTTTTTTTGAACATATCTTTCCCGGAAAACATGCCCTTGAGTATATACATTTTTTTGATATTATCTCCGAGGCAGTAAAAACTTCTTTAGAAATAAGTGGTATTATTTTGGGAGTTGTTTACAGAAAGGACATAAAAAACTGGCTTTATAAGGCTTTTAGTCATAGATATGAAAGCACAGGAGATGATTTCCCCTTTTTTGATAACAGGGTCGAGGCAATAATAATTCCTGTAAGCAGGATCCAACAGCCGGAATGGATAATAAATTTTATTAAACCAAAGTATGTATCCTTTGTTTATACTACAAGCAATGAGAGCAAGAATGCGGTGAAAGAGTTAATAAGAAAGTTCAGGGATAAGGTTAAGTTTGAGTTTGCAGAACAAGATGTTGATGATGAGAAATTTATTATTAAGGATCCCGATGACCCAAAAAAAACAAAGTTACTGGTAAAACATTACATAGCAGAATATATTAAAAGAGGTATTGATAAAAAGAATATTTTTGTTGATACCACAGGGGGAAAGGTGCCCATGTCAATCGGTGCCTTTCAGGCTGCTGAAGAAATGGGGGTATCAAGTATATATTTAGTGGGTAAAGGTGAAAGAGGGCTTATAAACGACCCCTCTCAAAGGAAAGAAGCAAACCCCATATTTTTAAGTGAGAAAAAGTAAGGGAGCCTGACGCTCCCCGGATATATCATTGTCCTACAATAATATTAAGTACTTCCTTATCGCAAACCTCATTTAACTGACTGTCATAACCACAGGTTTTCAAAATAGCATAGACAGGTCCGCTTACATTCAAATTAAAAGTTTGAGGTGAGAAAGAAGAGTTTTCTGGCTTACAGCTTGTATATCTTGTATTTGTTATATTGTTTGAAAGAACCTGACAGACCACAGTGCCAGAGTTACCAAAAGTGTATGCAGACAAACCCGCATTATAGACAAACTGTCTTCTCAGAACGCTCTCTGTAGGTGTATCATTGATGTAAAAAGATACCGTATAACCCGCTACAAGGTTTTGTGATACCTGCCAGTTCACCTTAAAGGTTGAGTAGGTTCCAAAAGAAGCAGGGTTTACCGAGTAGCTGTTGATATTAATGCTTTGTGTTCCCCCGGATCCGCTTCCACTACCACCACCTCCAATTCCGCCAGTTATTCCGCTACCCCCACCACCTCCACAGGCATAGATAAGAGTGACTGCAGTAATTGTTAAGATAATTTTTTTAAGCATATCTCCTCCCAAAAATTTTATTAATTTTAATTTTTGCATAGAAAATTTATTCAGGTAAAAAAAACAATGTTTTGACAACGTTGTCAAAATGTTTCTGAGAAAAAATCCCATTGCAGATTTAAAATTTTTCTGATAATTTTTTATAAAATTTTTCAGGAGCTGTAAATGAAATATACTGTTTTAATTTTTGATGTGACGGGTATACAGAGATATATCTTTGGCTCTAACAGGCTCATTGAGAATTTAGGTGCTTCTTATACGGTATCGGAGTGTTTTAATAGTTTCCTTAAAGAGACCCTTAAGGGAATGAATCTTTCAATAGAGCATTTTGATAGTTGGAGGGATAACAGATCTTCATTATTAAAAAATAACCCACACCTGAAATATGAGGTTGTGTATTTAGGTGGAGGAAATATTATCCTTATTACTACTGATAAAGCCATAGCAGATGATATTACAAGAAGGTTTACTAAAGATTTACTTATAAAGGCTCCGGGATTATCTGTTGCCTCTGCCTTTATAGAGGTAGATTATGAAAGCTTTTTTAATGAATACGATAGCTATAATGGGTTAATTTTTGAAAAACTAAATATCGCTAAAAACTCTCAGGTAGTAATAAATAAACCTTATAACTTTGGTATAACCGCAGAGTGTCCGAGAAGTGGAGATACTGCTGAAATATATTATAGCAAGGATAAATGTTATATATCATCTGTGTCCTATGTAAAAATTAAAAATTCACAAGAGGCAAAAAAAAGGATTGAAGAAGAATATAAAGGCCTTTTTCAGGATAAGTTTTGTTTTACCGATGATCTTGAAAATTTATGGCAGAGCAAAGACAGCGATAATCATATAGCTGTTGTTCATATAGATGGTAATAATATGGGCAGGCGTTTTAGAAAGATAAAAACAGTAGCAGAACTCAGAAAATTATCAATAATGGTTGAGAATATCACAAAAAACTCATTCCGGGCACTTCTTGAGAGTATTATAGAAAAAATTGATATTCTAAGCTCTGCACTTGGCAGAACTGATATACCTCTTTATGATAACAAGAAAATTCTGCCAATTCGTCCAATAATTATTGGTGGTGACGATATTACCTTCGTTACCGACGGAAGGTTAGGTATTTACTTTGCCAAAATTTTTATGTCCACCTTTGAAGATCTTGGAAAATCACTCTTAGACGAAGACGGAGAAGGGCTTACCTGTTGTGGCGGTGTTGCCATAGCAAGGACGAAATACCCCTTTTATAGGGTTTACAACTTGTCTGAAGAGCTTTGTGCCTCTGCAAAAAGCTATAAGAAAAAAAACAATGCAAAGGGGTCCTTTATTGACTTTCATATAAATCATCAGGGTATATCTAATAGCATAGATGTTATTAGAGAAAACAATTACAAAACAGAGGATGGTTCACTTATTTTCAGACCCTATAAGATTGGTTCCTACGAAGACAGAGGGCTTGAAAGATTAATTGAGAACGCAAAAAAGCTGAAGGGGTTTAGTAAAAACAAGATAAAGGATCTAAGACAGGCTCTCTATGGTGGCAGAACAGAAGTTTCGGAGTTCTTGATAAGAAATAAAGACAGGCATTTTAAGTTGCCTGATTTTGACGAAAAAGGCTACGCTAAGGAAGTATTTTATGAGGGTGTCACACCTTATTTTGATATTCTTGAGTTTATGGAGCTTTATCCATTAAATATTGATGAGGTTAGCCAATGAATATCATAACATTAAAAGTTACATTGTTATCAGATACTATCGTAGGTTCTGGAGAAGGATACGGTGCAATTATAGATACTGATATAGTCTATGATGAGTACGGGATACCATATGTTCCCTCACGAAGGATAAAAGGTTGTTTGAGAGATTCTGCCAACAGGATATGTTTTTATTTAGGAAAGGACAAGAAGGGAAAATTAGAATATCCTCAGGTTGAATATGTTTTTGGTAATGGCTTTAGGGAATCACTTTTTACTATTTCCAATTTATATATTGAAAACTATAAAAACATCAAAGAGTGGTTTAGATACTTATACCATAATATGAAAAATGCCTTTTCAAAGGAAGCAGTTATCGA
Source organism: Pseudomonadota bacterium (assembly GCA_026415985.1). Taxonomy (GTDB): domain Bacteria; phylum CALINM01; class CALINM01; order CALINM01; family CALINM01; genus JAOAGA01. The sequence continues at coordinate 3,764 of JAOAGA010000053.1, forward strand.
TTACTTTACCTATTTAAGACAACAGACATCACTGATTGAGGGTATTGCAAAAGAACATTCCTTGAGAACGATAAGATGTTTGAAGAAAGGCATCACATTCACGGGTACAATTGAGATTCTCTCTGATGATGAGGTTGTATATGAACTCCTTTATCTTTCTGCAAAAAACCTGAAACATATGGGAACAAAAAGAAATAGAGGCTTTGGTGAGGTTATTTGTGAGTTATCTCCCCATAGAGATGACCTTTACGAAAAATTGGAGGGAAGATGTTTAAAGTTGGATACCTTATAGAGGCTTTATCACCGCTTATTATTAGCGATAATATAATAGACCAAAACCTTGTACCTTCTAAGGATTATATTACAGGGTCTGCTTTAAGGGGTGTTTTCGCGGGTGTTTATCTAAGGAAACGTGGTTTAAGAACCCCAGCCCATTCAGATAGAAATTTTAAAAGACTGTTTCTTGATGAAAGACTACATTTTTTTAACGCATACCCCACAATAGTTGAGAACCAAAATGTTCTAATGACTCAGCCTCTGCCTTTTTTTATACAAAACGTGAAGGATACAGACAAATATATAAATATTTTTTCAGAACCTGTTGATGAACAGACAAAACTTAAGAAATTTTTTTACTGCATTGCAGATGGTAGCTTAAAAAAGGTTGATATAAGAAAACGTATTTTTTTCCATAATGCCATAGATTATCAAGCTGGCACGACAAAGGAAGGTTTTATCTTTAACTACGAAGCTATAGAGGAGGGACAGTTTTTTTATGGCGAGATTTCAGGAGAGAAAGAGGATATAGAAGAATTAATGGGAACAATAGGATATGATGATATAAACTGTAGAGTTGGTAAATCAAGAAACGCTCAATACGGCAATATTATTATTAAGTTTACCGATAAGACGTTAAAACCTTATTTACAAGAGGATATTTCTGTTCAGGATGGAAAAATAACCATGCTTTGTCTCTCAGATTTAATTATAAGTAATGAGATGGGTCTGTCATCCTGCTCTGTAAAAGATATGGAAAGGTATCTGAAAATCTTGACAGGTAACCAAGATCTGAAGATAGAGAATGCAATATTTAGAGTTTATGAGGTTGAAGGTTTTGTTTCTGTTTGGAGAATGAGAAGATATAAACAATGGGCCTTTGAGAAGGGCTCTTCATTTCTCCTTTCCGGTATTAAAGAAGACGATTGTAGAATACTTAAAGATATTTTATTGAGGGGTGCAGGTTTATTTAGAGGAGAGGGATATGGAAAAGTTATCTTTATTAATAATAAAGAGTTTAAACTTCCCAAAGAGAGCTTAAAAGAACGTGAGTTAAAAAAACCAGTTCTGATGGAAAAAAATACAAAAGAAATAATATTTGACGTTCATCTCAATTATCTTTCCAGACATATAAAGACATTGGCTATAAAAGATGCAGAGGCTTTTAGTTTTATACCTACGCCATCTCTTCTTTCCCGAATAAGTAATGTTCTGGAAAGAGAAGAAAGTTTTGAGAGTTTTTCAACTTTTTTAAGTAATCTGAGAAACAAGGCTAAAGAGGCATTAAAACTCTGCCATAATAATAAAGTAAACTTATTAGATGTTTTAGAAAATGGAGTTGATATGTTAAGAGCAGAAATATCTGAAAGGATAGATGAGCTTAAAAATGTTATCGGAACAGAGATTGACAGAAAGGTAGATTGTTATAGGTTCTATAAATTGTATATCATTACCCTCTTATATACTTTAAGGAAGATTAAAAAGGAGAAAAACTAAATATGTATGGTAATGTTATCGAATTTAGAGGAACGATATCTCTCCTTTCACCTCTCATTATCGGGAAGGGGGATAGCGAAAACAGCGATTTAGACGTTATTAAAGATAAAGATGGTAAGCCCTTTATTCCTGCAACTTCATTGGCAGGTGTTTTAAGAGAAGAGATCAGAAAGATTAATGAAAACTGGGACAGATTCTTTGGCAATAAAGAAAAAGAACAAAGCAGACTGATATTCAATGATTTGACAATAAAAAAACTTACAGGTATAAAGGTAAGGGATGGCATTAGAATTGACAACAAGATCGGGATTGTTGAGGATAAAAGCAAGTTTGATTATGAGATTGTAGAGAGGGGATCTGCATTTGGCTTTAAGATACAATCGCTTTTCCGGACCGAAGAGAGAGAAAAAATTCACCAGTTGTTCAGAACTATTAAGACACTTTTTTCTAAATCTAAACTAAGAATAGGCGCAAAAACAAACAATGGCTTCGGTATCTTAGCTTTAAGTGATTATGAGTGTAGCGATTATGATCTAACAGATAGAAAGGCTTTATCTTGTTATCTTAAAAATATACCTCTAAATAATCTAAAACTTGAAGATATAGAGATCGAAAGCAACAAAGCTATATTACGACTGAGAGGAAGCCTGATTAACTCTTTCATAATAAGAGATTATTCTGATTTTGCTGATTATGAAACCTTAAAATCCCTCGATAAACCTGTAATTACCTCATCTTCTTTAAAGGGTGCCATAAGGGCAAGGGCTGAGAAAATACTACATACCTTAGATAAGGACACAAACATTGTTAATAACCTCTTTGGCTATGTTACTGATAATAGTAAATCTGAAGGCAGGCATAAAAGTTTGGCAAAAAAAGGCAGAGTAACCGTAAAAGAGACATTAATAGAAGATTACGAGGAAAAGATTCAGGATAGGGTTAAGATAAACAGATTCACTGGAGGACCTATAAATACCGCCCTTTTTAACTCGATGCCGGTTTTTTTTAAGAATGATAGTAAGTCTTTAGAGTTGTGTATTGAAATAGATTGTCCATTACCTGAGGAAGTAGCTCTAATACTTCTTGTAATGAAAGACCTGATGACGGGTGATATTGCCCTAGGCGGAGAAAAATCTATTGGGAGAGGAAGGTTTGATGGAGAAACCTTAGAGATTGTCGTTGGTAAAGAAAGGATACTATATAAAAAGGGAGAGGAGTTAACATCAGAAGAGAAAAATTTATTAAATGCTTATATAAATAAACTCTTGGAGTAAAACTATGCTTGAACTAAAAACAATAGAAAAAAGCTCTGTTCAGGTTAATGAAAGCAGTTTTTTAGAAGAACTTTTATCTCGAATTGTAATGGCTAACGGCAATTTTATCGCCTATATGGATAATGAGATTCTCATAGGTAAGGTATTAAATAATAAATTAATACCTGTAGAAAACTCTCTTGATCTTTCTTTTTTAAAAATCTTAAGGGTATTTAATCTTCAAAAAGAATATTTTTTATGGACCGACCATAACAAGTACTTTATGAGACTAAGAGATGATACTATTGGTGATGAAATTGATGTTATAGAAGCAAAACAGCTTATATACGGCACAAGAGTAATTGAGAAAGATAATTATTCCGTATTGACAGAAGATAGAGGTATAGAACTGAAAATCCCCTATAAAGGACTAACAATAGATGAGTATAAAAATAGACTTTTTTTGTTAACAAGAAGTTATATTGGCTATACAAAAACGAACGTGGCAACTTATATAGATTTCAGATGCCTTGCCTTCACAAATAATGAGAAGATTCTCTAAAAAGGGGAGAAATATATGAACAATAAAAATTTTAATAGTCCTATCCCTGAGTTTGCTTATGCACCCTATAACTTCGTCTCCCTGAATGACAAAATAATCCCTGCAGATACCAATCCGAAGGAGCTTGACTTCAGCAGGTATCACCTTGACAGGAATACTGGTTATATAGATTTAACAATTGAAACTTTAACACCACTTTATATAAGAAACGTAAGAGATAAAAATTCGGATAAAGCTAAGGAAAATTCAGATTTTTTTTCTCCTGCGAGTGTCTATTCCATACCGGGGAGCTCCATCAAGGGGATGGTAAGAACACTTGTAGAAATTCTTTCTCATAGCAGGATGTCCTTTATAGACAAAGAAGTAAAATATCATTTTCGCACCTTTGCCGATCGCTCATTAGAATTAAGGGATGAATATAAAAAAATACTTGTAAATGATGATAGAATAAAAGGTTATTCCACAAAGGCACAGGGTGGTTATCTAAAAAAAATAGGCAATAATAAGTATGTAATTCATCCTGCAAAGTCAACTCCATCTCATTTTAGAGTCGAAGAGCAACTTGCAATTAAAGCAGGAGTTATAAAATACAAGATGAGTGATAAAGAATATAAAAGCACCGCTGTGGAGGTTTATTTTAAACCAGAACATGAAAAATCCCATAAGCATAGTCAGGTCCTTTTTTACGCAAAGGTAACTGACATAAAAAAGGCTGAAGGTGAATTGCCTAAAGACTTTAAAAGGGGCTATCTTGTCTGTTCGGGTTTTATCGGACACAAATCAGACCATCCCAAACATATGCATTGGGTTATTGGTGAGGTTGATTTTTCAAGGACCTTTGAGATACCTGCAGATGTAATAGATAACTACAAAAAAGATGAGCTGAGAGACTCTAAGACAAACTTACTTGATAAAGTAGAAAATAATAAAGTCTATCCCTGTTTTTATACCCTAAATAATAATAAGGTAAGCTCCTTTGGTAATACAGGTTTTTACAGAGTCCCCTACTCAAAAGCTGTAGGGGACTTATTACCATCCTGTCATAAAGAAGACAATAGCTCAACCGTAGATATGGCGGTTGCAATTTTTGGTAATGAGAAAGATTTTGCAGGAAGAGTAACTTTCTGTAACGCTAAGATTGTTGAAAGGGAAAACTTTTTACTTTCTACTGTTACTCCAAAGATACTATCAGCTCCGAAACCCACCTGTTTTCAGCATTATCTTGAACAGGATAGGCCTGATTATACAGACCCGAAAAAAATAAAGGGGCTTAAAAATTATAATAGTCCCGGTGCGAAGATCAGGGGACACAAGCTTTATTGGCATAAGTCTAATCCTGACTATATTGAAAAAGATATTGAAAATATTAAAAGTCATCCAACTCAATATACCCGTATTACACCTGTGAAACAAGGGGTTAAGTTTAAAGGGAGAATTTATTTTGAAAACCTCTCAGATGTTGAGTTAGGTGCCCTGCTAACCGCTCTTGACTTGCCTGATGGTCTTGCTCATAAAATAGGCATGGCAAAACCATTAGGGCTTGGTTCTGTAAAGATAAGACCTCTTTTATATTTCTCAGACAGAAGAAAAAGATATAGAGACTTTTTCTCAGAGATTGATTCATTGCAAGTCTCTAATGATATTGAAAAATACAAAAAAACTTTTGAAAGCTATATCTTAAAATCTCTCAACTCAAACGCCAAAACTATATGGGATATAGAAAGGATAAGAAAGCTAAAGATACTTCTTGATTATAAAAACCAGAAAAAAAACACTAACTATATGAATATGTTAAAAAAATCTTTCAGAGAACGAAAAGTTTTACCACCCCCTGAAAAGGTATGGTAACCACAAAGATAATATATTTAATTAAATGGTATAAACTAACCTTAGAGCTCGAAAAGATAAGACAATCAAGCTTTGAAAGAGAGATACCACAAGTTGTAATTCATTCGATAGTAAAAGAGATATCCTCAAATAAGCTTGATAATATTTTTTTTCATATTAAAAATCACACTTTTGGTGAAAGAATAAGAAAAGGAGAGAGTATAACTGTTGAGATTATAATTCCTACAGATAATAGAGATTTAGCTGAAGAGATAAACAAAAGGACAATAAACTATTTAAACACCCCATCAGGCGGGAGAAACTACAAACTAATAGACACCTTCCTTGAAAAGAGAGGCTATGATGATATATTTTTAGGAAGCTCTTTTGATTTTGAAGCAGAAGAAACAACCCTTGAGTTTTTAACTCCCCTGCACTTTAGACCCTTAGAAGAACACCACAGAACGTATCTTGATAAAAGTACTTTTATAAAATTCATAACAAAAAGATTAAAAAGGCTCTTTGATCTCCAAGTGGAATTTTCAGAAGATATGGATATTACCATTATCCCTTACTACTGGCAATATAAAGAAAAGGTTCATTACTCAAAAAGTCAGATAGGAACTCATCAGCTGATAAACGGATGCGTGGGTAAACTCTACCTCAGAGGAGACTTAAAAGAGATACTCCCTTTTTTAATACTTTGCAGTGAGTTACATTTAGGAACAAAAATCTCATTCTCCTATGGTTATTACAAACTTCATACCCCTTCCATACCCTTTCTCGATGAGACCTTTCAGAATTCGGTTAAGTTAAAACAAACGTTTCTTGCAGTAACCAATATTCCTGAAGGAACAAAAATAATTATCGATCCTGAAAAATATTATCCTCAACCTAACATGGCAGAAAGAGTTGTTTATGATGGCAGAGAATATATAAAAGAATATATGAATCCCATAGACAAGGTTTATGCCACTTTTACCTCAAAAGTACTTAGTGATTATAATGACAGAATACTCTCAAACACCACCTATTCATACAGAAAGAACGTCTCTCAGCTTGATGCAATAAAAAAGATAAACGAGCACTTGGAAGACAATGGTTATTATGTTCTGATAACTGAAATAGAAAGATTATATTCCTCCATCGACATAGAAATGTTATGGTATATCCTTGATGGATTAATACCAATGGCAGACAGGAAATTTAGAAAGATTCTGAGTGCTCTGATTTTTAATGGTTATACACTTGACGGAGCTTATCATAAAAGAGAGTATGGCTTGGTTACTATAAGTCCTTTAAGCCCTGTTCTTTCCAATATCTATCTAAATGTTGTAGATTTGGAGCTTAAAAACATTAAAGATATAAGTTTCCTAAGATATGCAGGAAACTATATATTTTTTTCAGACACCTCGGAGAAATTAGAAAATCTTCTTGAAATATTGAAAGAAAAACTCCGATCACTAAATCTCTTTTTAAATGTCGATAATACTATACTTAAGAAAGCCACAGAAGGGTTTACCTTTCTCGGTCATTACTTTCAAAAAAAAGATTCATCTCAAGAAGAAACAAAGATTTATAAAAAAACGCTCTATATAAACGATCCATCAAGCTTCTTGTCAATATCAGATGAATCTATAGAAATATACGATGAAAAAAAGCAAGTAAAAACTATACCTTTAAGGCGGATAAAAGAAATAATAATTGAAGATAATGCCACATTCTCAACAGCCCTTTTAAAAAAGACCAGTCAGTTTAACATTCCTATCTCAATATCTTTAAAAAAGGCAAACAGTTCAATAATAATATCACCAAATAAAAGAGAGTTTTACAACTCCATTCACAACCATATCTTGTCATACTCAAATCTTGAAGACTTTGAGAAGATAAACATTGCAAGAGAAATTGTGAAAGCAAAGATAAAAAGTTATATAACTTTATATTCCTCAACCCCTAAAATTGAAAGTAAAGAAACCATGGAACAATTAAAAGAACATCTGAAAAAAGTCGATAAATTAATAACCCTTGAGGAGATAAGAGGCTATGAGGGGAGGGTAAGCAGGATTATTTTTAGTCTTTTTTCCGATCATACAAAAGCTGATGAGTTCAAAATAACAAAAAGAGATAGATTAAGAAAAGACTATATAAACACACTTCTTAACTTTGGTTATCATCTACTTTTTGTGCGGATAAATATGCTTGTTCGTTCAAAGAACCTAAACCCTTATCTTGGCTTTTTACATTATTCTACCGATGATTATGAACAATTTGTTTGTGATATACAGGAAATTTTTAGAGCAAGAATTGATAAAATCATTCTTAAACTAATAAACAAAGGAATGATTAAGCCAAATCATTTTAAAGATGAGAACGATCGATATCTCTTAGATAGCGCTGCAAAAAAGAAGTTTATACTGGAGTATGAAAGTGAGATGCACAGTAAACACCATGATAATTTAACACTTCTTGAGTCAATGGAAAAACAGGTAGAATATTTTAAAAGTTTTTTTGATTCAAGGGATCCTTTAAAATATCTTTATTGGAAAATATGAAAAGAGAGTTTGATGATTATGCGGTAGTTTATGATATATCTGATAACAGAGAACGTTTTAAGGTTCAGAAAGTATTGAAGAATTTTGGTTTCAGAGTTCAGAAAAGTGTTTTTGAGTGCAGGCTTGACGATAAAAGTAAGAAAGAGCTCATAGAGAAACTTAAAAAATTAAAAATTGAGACAGGTTTTATTAAAATCTACAAACTTGAGTTTTATTATACGCCTTCTGTGATTGGTGATAACCCACCTGTGAACGAAGATACGGAAAGTGCGTATATAATATAGCTCTGTGAAAATAAAATTGTGTTGTTTTAAGAAATGTATGTGGAAAACCTGTTGATAAAATGTTGATAGTCGGATCATCCCGGAAAACGCCAATTTTTGTTGAATTAAATCAATAAATTATATATCATAGAGTTTCCGTACCCATCCCTGATATCAGGGGCTGAAACAAGGGATAGAACTTCTTGGACGTAAGTGTCTAGTTTCCGTACCCATCCCTGATATCAGGGGCTGAAACTCGTACAATTTTGAAATGTCCAAAGTTACCAGTTTCCGTACCCATCCCTGATATCAGGGGCTGAAACAATTTGGGACAGCTTCGCTGTCCCATCTGATTCTGTTTCCGTACCCATCCCTGATATCAGGGGCTGAAACCTGGATTTCCTCCGGATAACTTATATACTAGGTTTCCGTACCCATCCCTGATATCAGGGGCTGAAACAAACGGAGAAGTATTTTTAGCTCTCCTGGTAGAGTTTCCGTACCCATCCCTGATATCAGGGGCTGAAACAAACTACAAAAGTTGTTGTGATCCTGACTTATCGTTTCCGT
>JAOAGA010000054.1 GCA_026415985.1 Pseudomonadota bacterium
TCTTATTATTAGCAAGGAGGAATGAAGTTGGCAAGTAAAAAAAATAAATCAGCCATGAAAAGAGAAAGGCAGAGCCTTAAAAGAAGGATGAGAAACAAGTCTGTAAAGTCTGCAATAAAGACTGCAATCAAGAAAACCATTCAGTTGATTGAATCAAAGGATATTGAGACTGCAAAATCAGCCTTTGTTAAAGCAGAAAGTCTTTTACACAAGGCTGCAGTTAAAGGGATCTTACATCCCAATAACGCTTCAAGAAGGACTTCAAGGCTCGCTGAAAGGCTTAGCAAAGCCATCAAGGCAGTGTAGCAAGACTGCTTAAAATAACTGACGATATCTCTGAGGCAGATTTCTCCAAAGAAATCTGCCTTTCTATTTCTGCATCGGTAAGAGACTTAACGGTATAATTGTTAACCGGTGTTAGCTTAAAGGATTTAATTAATCTCCTCGTTTCTTTGTCTAAACCATAAATTTTAATATCTGTTTTAACATTAAGATTGTAACTATTTGCAACGTCTTTTTTATCAAAGGAAGCCGGTATTGCCTTTACATCAAGTATATCAACCTGAATTAGCAGGCTCTCTCCGCTTTCAACGGCTTCTCCGCCCCTTTTTATGATGTCTCTTTCGATAATGTTCTTAAAAAGATGAGTTATCCCTATTTCATAGGAGTGGTTATTTATCTCAACTCTGATTAACCGACCGGTAAGATTTTTCTCCTCTACAACTTTTATATTTTGAGAGCAGGAAAAAAATATTACAAAAAAAATCAAACAATAATATTTATAAGCTTTTGTGGAACCCATATTATTTTTTTAATCTCTCCCTTAGTATATTGTTTAATCCTCTCATCTTTCAGAATTATTTCTTCCATCTCCTTTTCTGAACTTGATGAGGGGAAATCAAACTTCCCTCTTACCTTTCCGTTTACCTGAACAACTATAGTAAATATCTCTTCAGTTATCATTTTTTCATCATATAAAGGAAGTTTTTCAAAAAACAGACTTTCCTTATTCCCCATCTTTTCCCAAAGTTCCTCTGCAATGAACGGAGTAAAAGGATATATTAGTATAATAAGAGTTTTCATAGCAAAAGACATGGCTTTTCTTATTTCTGTATCGTCTGATTTATCAACATTGTAGAGGAAGTTAACTAACTCCATTATGGCACTTATTGCGGTGTTAAAGTGAAATCTCTTTAAGGCATCCTCTCTCACCTTTTTAATAGTCTTGTGAGTAATCCTTATTATATCTCTTGAAACCTTATTATCATAATTTTCATTGCCATTTACTTTAACTAATAAATCTTCCCAAATATGATAAAGTCTCCAGACCCTCTGAATAAATCTATTACAGCCTTCCACCCCTCTTTCTGACCAGTCTAAATCCTTTTCTGGGGGAGCAGCAAAGAGACAGAAAAGCCTTAAAGTATCTGCGCCATAATCTTTAACAAGGTCATCGGGATCGACAACATTTTTTTTAGATTTAGACATCTTCTCAACTCTACCTACAATTACTTCTCTGTGGCAAAATTTGCAATACCTTTTCCCATCTTTGTCAACCGATTCTTCAGGAAACAGATAGCCGTGTTCTTCACATTTATAGCTTTCCATACATACCATGCCCTGAGTTAGAAGATTAGTGAAGGGCTCATCAAAAGTGAGCATTCCAAGATCTCTTAATACTTTTACATAAAATCTTGAATAGAGCAGATGCAGTATTGCGTGTTCCACGCCTCCGATATATTGATCAACAGGTAACCAATACTCAACTTCTTCTCTGTTGAACATACCCTCTTCGTAACGAGGTGATGCAAATCTGATAAAATACCAGGAAGATTCAACAAAGGTGTCCATCGTATCGGTATCTCTCTTTGCCTTAGCTCCGCACTTTGGACAATCGACATTAACAAATTCCGAAACCTCTGCCAAGGGAGAGCCACCTTTTCCGGTAATATTTACGTTTTCAGGGAGAATAACCGGCAGATCCTTTTCAGGCACAGGAACCATACCACATTTGTCACAATAAATGATAGGAATAGGAGCCCCCCAGTATCTCTGCCTCGATATACCCCAATCTCTCAATCTATAATTAACTGTTCTTTTTCCTATACCCTTTTTTTCAAGAAAATCAGCTATCTTTTCCTTTGCCTCTTCATTAAAGAGCCCATTAAACTCTCCTGAGTTCACTAAGTAACCCTCACCGGTATAGGCTTCTTTTAATTCCTCTGCTTTTAGGATCTTGTTTTCCGGTTGGATTACAACAACAATCGGCAAGTTATATTTTTTTGCAAACTGAAAATCCCTTTCATCATGAGATGGAACCGCCATTACAGCACCTGTGCCATATTCCATCAGCACAAAATTTGCAATATAGATGGGCATCTTCCAGCCGGTAACGGGATTTATACAATAACTACCTGTAAAAACACCTTCTTTTTCATACTCTGCCATCTGTCTTTGGACAGAAGTCAGATTTTTAGAACTTTCTACATATTTTAATACTTCCTGCTCTTCCTTTTTACCTTTACAAAGCTTAGGTATGATAGGATGCTCCGGTGCCAAACTCATAAAAGTTGCACCATAAAGCGTATCCTGTCTTGTAGTAAAAACCGTTATATCTCCGCTTCCATCTTCAAGGGGGAATTTTATCTCACAACCATAACTTTTTCCAATCCAGTTTTTCTGCATCAAGGTAACCTTATCGGGCCAGCCGGTAAGTTTATCACAATAATCCAGTAGCTCTTCCGTATACTGGGTAATCTTGAAAAACCACTGATCTAACTCTTTAATCTCAACCTTTGATCCACATCTCCAACACTCACCGCCTTCTACCTGTTCATTGGCAAGGACAGTATTACAGGAGTTACACCAGTTGACGGAAGATTTTTTCTTATAGGCAAGACCCTTCTCAAACATCTTAAGAAAGATAAGCTGTTCCCATTTATAATACTCCGGTCTGCATGTAGCTATCTCCCTGTCCCAGTCATAGGAAAAACCCAACCTTTTCAATTGTTTTTTCATAAAAGAGATATTTTCATAGGTCCATTTAGCAGGGTGAACCCCTTTGTCTATTGCAGCGTTTTCTGCAGGAAGTCCGAAGGCATCCCATCCCATAGGATGCAAAATATTGAACCCTTCCATTTTTTTCAATCTCGCAACAACATCTCCAATAGTATAGTTTCTCACATGACCCATATGGATCTTGCCGGAAGGATAAGGAAACATCTCAAGGACATAATATTTTGGTTTGCTTTTGTCTATCTGAGATTTATAAATTTTTTGTTTCTCCCATCTTTCTAACCATTTCTCCTCAATCTCATGGGGATTATACTTAACCTCCATTTAGCTCCTCCATAAAAAGTTTGATATTATTTTTTATCATAAGAGGGGATTTTAAACAAGATTTTTTGACTTAAATCAATGTCATTATTTTTCTTGTTCTGATATTATTAAGTTATGAAAATTTTTGTAATATTTTTACTTTTATTATCTGCTACTTCTTCCTATTCCTTTGAGTGTAAGGTTTGTCACAGCAAAAACCCTAAGATGGTATCTATGCACAAGGCCCTTAATTTTAAGGACTGTTTTAACTGTCACAGGCCCGGTGGAATTAAGAAGGATAACCTAAAAGAACAGGCGAAATCCGATGAAAAATGTATCCGATGCCACAACCGGTAATGCCTTTCAGGAAAAAAGCAAAAAAACTAAAGGTGATTTTATATGATAAAGGAAAGTTATCTGGCAAAGCCATTAGATTTAAAAAACCTTGTTGAGTATCAGGAAGATTCAGTAATCAGCAAAGAAATTCTCAAAAAAGCTACCGGGACATTAACCGTTTTTGCCTTCGACAAAGGGCAGGGATTAAGTGAACACACCGCTCCTTTCGACGCTATTGTGATTATTCTTGATGGTTGTGCCAATATATACATCAACAAGGAGCTGAAAGTAGTCAAAACTGGTGAGATGATTATAATGCCTGCCAATATTCCTCATTCTCTGTCTGCCTCTCAACGTTTCAAAATGCTGTTAGTAATGATTAAAGGTTAGAGGTTAATATATCTACTTAAAAAGGCATTTAATTGCTCAAAAGGCAAAGCACCCGCAGTCTGGCCAAGTATCTCTCCTGCTTTTAAGAGGATTAGAGCTGGTACACCTTTTATAGAAAATTTCTGAGCTATCTCTGGATTACTCATAACATTTATCTTTACAACCTTAATTATCCCCTTCCATCTTTTGGCTATCTCGTCCAGAACCGGACTTAGTTTAAGACAATAAGGTCAGGTGGGGGACCATAAATCAAGCAAAACATAACCGCTATAGTTTTCAACTTCGTCAATATATTGACTGAAATTAATATCAAGGGGTCTATCGAGAATATTCAAATAATTATTACATTTGCCACAGCGAGGGTTACTGTGAATCTTTTCAAATAAAACCCTGTTTAAGGCCCCACAGTTACTGCATTTTATTATTGTGCCTCTCATATTGTCTCCCTCTTAAATTTTTCCACCTATCGTCATGGCAGGAATAAATATGCTTGGCTGTCCGTCACCAACAGGAACTCCCTGACCTTCTTTTCCGCAGGTACCTATGGCAGTTCCAAAATCATTTCCTACCGCCTCTATATCGTTTAGAACTTTTGGTCCATTTCCTATGATGCTTAAATTTTTTAAAGGATAGGTTAACTCTCCGCCTTCAATAAAATAGCCATCCTGAATCTCAAAAATAAAATCACCGGTAAGAGTGTTTACCTGCCCGCCTCCCATTTTACCTACATAAACACCTTTGTCTATGGACTTTATAATATCAAAAACATTATCATTTCCCGGTAGGATATAAGTATTTGACATTCTCGGATAGGGCTTAAAATTATAACTCTGCCTTCTTCCGTTACCTGTTGAAGTTTTTCTGTGTTTGTAGGCATAAAACTTATCATACAGGTAATTGATAAGCACTCCCTTTTCAATCAAAACGGTCTCTCTTGCTGGAGTACCTTCATCATCGCAATAAAAACTACCCCAGCCATTCTTTACAACACCACTATCTATAACTGTAATCTTATTACTTGCTACTTTTTCATTTAACTTCCCACCGTAGATAGAAATACCCTTATCAACTAAATCTGCCTCCAGTCCATGACCTACTGCTTCATGGATTAAAGTACCACCCGCTGAAGAAGAAATTATAACCGGATAGATCCCTGACGGACCATCTTTTGCGATAAGCTGTTTCTTCGCCCTATCTATACAGATTTTAGCCAGTTCTTCCAGATCTTCTTCTGAAAGTTCTTTAAAGGTATATCCCTGACTTTCATAAACAGACGCCTTTTCATTACCTCTTTTTATAGTGAGATTCAAAAAAATTCTTTCACCAACATTTAAGCTCTCCGTTTTTTTCTGCTCACTACTGGCAATCTGAAAATTTTTTCTATACCTCTGATATAAAATATTAATATTTAAAAGACTTTCTATCTCTGACTTCAGCATGGACGATAAGCCTTTTATCTGAGAAATAAGCTTTTCCTTATCCTTTTTAAAATCAAACTCATCGGTATATATCTTTTCTTCGAGAAAAGTAAAATTTCCTCTGCCCTCTTCTGTATTTTTTATATGGTTATGAATTAAATCCTTTTCAGGTAAAAAGTTTGTAGCAGAAAAAAAGACCTCTTCCTTTACAAATGTTCTAAGGGAGATACCGGTGTCTTTTACCTGGATACATTTCTCAATATTATCATTAAAAAGCTCAACGATAAATGTATCTATTTCTTCCTTATAAACTTCACTAAAGTCACCGACATTTGCTATTTTATGAATAATTTTTTCTGTATCATAATTAATCATTTACTTCCTCCAAAATCTTAAAAGAAATACTTTTACCGATAAGTTCCAATAACTCCTTAATCTCTTTGATATAATAGGGAGAAACTATTAGTTCTAAGATTGGTATAGTCTTATCGACTGTTCTTACTATAGCAAAACGTTCCGACACTTCTAATATGGAACAAAAAAAGACAATATCTCTTTTATCCATAGTAAGCAGGTATTTCATAAAAATATAATAGCAAAAAAAGACAAACAATTAAAATGCTTAAGATAATGAAAGGAAAAAGAAGGTTTTAAGACTGTACAATATTTTGAAATAAAAAGGGGGGCTTTAGCCCCCCGATAACTTAGAATAATCCTTTTACTTTACCTGTATTTACATCCACATCAATTCTTCTGAATGCAGGGTCTGATGCGGTTCCGGGCATGAGCTTAATTGCTCCGGCAACAGGAACTATAAATCCTGCACCTTTGAAGACAAGGATATCTCTGACAAAGAGTTTCCAGCCTTTAGGAGCACCTTTGAGATTTGGATTATCGGAAAGGCTTAAGTGTGTTTTAACCATACAGGTGCCTAACTTAGAAGATTCAGGATCTGCTTCTAATGCCTTTGCCTTTGCCAATGCCTCAGGTGAGTATTCAACACCATCTGCACCATAAACGTTAGTTGCAATAAGGTTAATTCTTTCTCTAAGCGGAGTTGTAAGCTCATAGAGGAACTTGAAGTTGTTTGGCTCGTTACAGGCATCAATTACTGCATCGGCAAGTTCTAATGCACCCTCTCCACCATACTGCCAGTGCTTGGATAGGGCGACTCTTGCACCAGCCTGCTCACAGAGTCTTCTAACCGCTTTAATCTCATTATCAGTATCTGTATAGAAGGCATTGATACATACAACAGGATTAACACCTGCTTTCTTAACAATATTGATACAGTGCAGTAAGTTCTCAAATCCTTTCTCTACATAGCCAACATTTTCTTTTGTGTACTCTTCTGGTAGTGGTCTTCCCGGTACCGGGATTGGAGCACCCCCGTGGCTTTTTAAGGCTCTTATTGTAGCAACGATAACCGCTGCGTTTGGTTTTAAACCAGAGTATCTGCATTTTAAGTTCCAGAACTTCTCAAAACCGATATCTGCTGCAAAGCCAGACTCAGTTACGTTATAATCAGCCAATTTTAGGGCAACTCTATCGGAGATAACAGAAGACTGACCAATAGCTATATTTGCAAAGGGACCTGCATGAACGAACACAGGTTGTCCTTCAACGGTCTGAATTAAGTTTGGATTTAACGCGGGAAGCATCCAGGCGGTCATAGCACCTGCTACATCTAAATCTTCACAGGTCACTGGCTTGCCGGACTTGCTGTATCCAACAACAATTTTGCCGATTCTTTCTCTAAAATCTTTTAAGTCCTTGGCAACAGATAATATAGCCATCACTTCTGAAGAAACCGCTATATCAAAACGGGATTCCATCATAAATCCGTCTTGCTTTCCACCAAGACCAATAATTATCTTTCTTAAGGCCTGGGCACAGAAGTCCATTATCCATCCCATCTGGACGTTTCTTGCATCTACATCAAGTCTTTTTAAACCTCTTTTTGCAAGCTCCTCGTCTGTATAATTATACTCATGCTGCATCCTTGAGGTTAATGCAACCATTGCTAAGTTATGGGCGTTCATAATGGCATTAATATCGCCTGTAAAACCTAAAGAAAACTCTGTCAAAGGAATACACTGGGAAAGACCGCCACCTGCAGCTGAACCTTTTACGTTCATTGTTGGTCCACCAGAGGGCTGTCTAATTGCAGCAACTACTTTCTTACCTCTTTTTCCCATTCCCTGAACAAGACCAATAGTAGTAGTGGATTTTCCTTCGCCAAGCGGAGTTGGTGTAATTGCTGTAACATCAACATATTTACCGTCTGGTCTGTCCTTTAATCTTTCAAGAACCTTAAGATAGTCAACCTTAGCAATATAGTGTCCGTAAGGTAAAAGCTCTTCATCGGTTAAACCAAGCTCTTCGGCGATCTGTTTGATGGGTTTCATGGTCTTTTCGGCTTCTTCAGCAATCTGCCAGTCCTTTAGCTCTCCTCTCCCTAACTTCTCTGTGAATTCTTTGTAAGTCTTTTCACTTAGTGGCATACTTACCTCCCTATGGTGTGTTTTTTATAAAAAAGATAATAGGCTACTTCACGGGGATGAAAAGATTGTATTAGCTTTGATTTTCCATACTTTAATCTCCCCCCGAAAAAATAAGTAGTGTTATCCTTTTACCATAACTTTAATGCTAATACAAGTTTTTTTTACAGTTAAATCTGCTAATATATTTTTATGAGAAAAATGGATATCTGTTTTATAAGAAATAACTGGAACTATTACAGTTTGGCAACGATTTTTGCTTCTATAGAAGATCTTGATTATGTTAATCCTTTTTTTGTCAATATATCAGATCTAAAAAACAGTAGCTTTACTGATGGAACAATCTTTTGTTTTTCCCTCAATTCCATCTATTATAACAAAAATAAAGATAATATTATCTCTATCATCAGATTTTTAAAAAAGAAGGGAAATTATTTTTTTATTGCAGGAGGGCCTCATTGTCAATATAAGCCTGACCTTTTACTTGAAGATGGCTTTGATATTGTTGTTGTTGGAAGCGGTGAAAAGTCAATCAGAACAATAATTTCGGATATAAAAGAAAAAAAAGACTTAAAAAAAATTTATCAGGAAGAGGTCACCAATCTAAATGATTATAAACCTTTCCCGGTAAAATTCTTTCATTACAAACCCATCGAGATTACACGGGGATGCCCTCACAGGTGTTATTTCTGTCAGACAAGCTATCTCCATAGTCATAACCCCATTGAAAGAACTATAGAAAATATAGTAAAGTATGTCAAAATAGCCTTCGAAAGAAATATAAAAGATTTTCGTTTCATAACACCCAATGCCTTTTCCTATGGTAATTCAATAAATACTAATAGTATGTGTGCTATTCAGGAGCTGTTGTCTTCTATAAGATCAATAATAAAAGATAATGGACGAATTTTTTTCGGAACTTTTCCCTCGGAAGTCAGACCAGATTATGTAACCACTGATTTATTGATTATGCTAAAAAAATATGTAAATAACAAAAGGATAATCATCGGTGCCCAAAGTGGTAGTGACAGAATTCTTGAAAACTCCAACAGGGGGCATAACGTAAAGACTATAGAAAGAGCAATAGATACCGCCATTCAAACGGGTTTTGCTGTAGATGTAGATATTATTATTGGAATGCCCGACGAAAACGAAGAAGATACGAAGGAAACATTTAATCTAATTCATCGGTATATGAAAAAACCGGTAAGATTTCACCTCCATTATTTTATGCCTTTACCGGGCACTCCATGGCGGGACAAAAAACCAGCAACACTCTCTAAAAAATTTATAGAAGAAATTGAGTACCTGACAGGTCGCGGTGTTATATGGGGTAACTGGAGAAATCAAAGAATGGCGGTTGCAAAAGAATATTAAAAATATTATAATTTTTTAAAAATGTTATCAAAAATTAAAACACCCATTATAAAAAAGCTCTTTCTCATCTTATCAATAGCAATGTTTACTCAGTTTTTTTTATCTCTTTCCTTAAACGTATTCGGATATTACGTAGATCTCAAAGACAGCATATACAAAAATGTAGAGAGCAAGCTTGAAAAGATAAAGTCATCTGTTGAAAGGATAACTAATTTGGGTATTCCTATAAAAGAACTGCCACCATTAAATGAAGATCTTGAGAAGGAAATAAAAGACGAACCGATTATTTTTTTAGCTATCCTTGATGAAAAGGGGGGTGTTTTATTTCATTCGGACCCAATTCTCATAGGGACAAAAGTGCCCGTCTTCCTTGAAGAAATTGTCAATATAAAAGAAGCCAGTTCAGTAATTCAACCATATGGCAGTGTCAATATAATTTTAAAACCAATATTTGATGCCAAATCCAGTAAGATTGGCTACATAATAGCGGGATATAAACCTGATTTTATTTACAAGAAAATATTAATGGTTTTTCTCAGAATGTCTCTTTCATCTGCCTTGGCAGGATTTTTAGGCTTTTTTCTTATCTATTTCTTTTATAGAAGAGATGTGGCGGTTTATTTAGACAAGTTCCTCCTTCAGGTAGAGAAAATAAGAAAAGGGACCTTTGAAGAGTTCGAGATTGCCAGTGATGAAAACGAGTTTTCTGCTGTTTCCGAAGCAATGAACAAAATGGTTAAAGAGCTTAAAAAAACCTTTAATGAAAAAGAGGAACTCCTTCTTAAGCTATACAGGGAAGAGGAAAAACTCAGAAAAATAATTGAAAAAACGGAGATCGGCATTGCTGTCGTAAAGGACGATACTATAGTCTTTGCAAATCCGGGGTTTTATAAAATTTTTAACTTTAATGCAGAATCTCCAATAATCGGACAGGACATCTTTAGATTTGTGCCGGAAGAATCGGAAACACATTTTAAAAACATTCTCCATCAAGTAATGGAAAAGGAAGAAAATATTCAGATTGATACAATAAAAATGCTTGATCTTGCCAAAAACGAGATATACTGTTCTTTAGAGGCAAATCTCCTCGAAACATCCGAATGGGGGAGAAGGGTTATAAGCCTGACTTTTCAGAATATCACCGAGAAGATCAGATATATTGAGGAATTAAAAGAAAAAAATAAAACCCTTGAAATTCTTATTAATAAATATCAATCAACCCAGATAGCTTTACAGATATCAAATGAAAAATTAGAAAACGCTCTTATGGCCATCGAAAAGGCTAATGAAGAGCTAAAAAAGGTAGATAGTTTAAAAGATGTTTTCTTCTCTACAATATCCCACGAGCTGAAAACACCTATCTCGCTAATTCAAGGATACATCGGGATTCTTAAAAATGATCCTGCTATAAAAAAATCTAACGTTTCCACAGACATAATAGATGCTATTGACAGGGCTTCAAAAAGACTTTTAAACCTGACGGAAGAGATTATGGAGCTCCTGAAAATTAAATCAGGAAAAATTACGCTCAATCTTAATCTGACCTCCATAAAAACATTAATGCAGTCAATAACTCCAGAAATAGACCACTTCCTTAAGATGAAAAATATTCAGCTTATATTTCAAAACTTAGAGGACCTTCCTATTGTTAATGTTGATTCTAAGAGACTCGAAACTGTTTTCAGAAATCTTATAGTAAACGCAATAAAATTTACCAAAGAAGGCGGGAAAATAACAGTAACCGGGTCAATAGAAACAGAGAATGGAACTAATTATATCAAAATCTCAATCAGAGATGAGGGATGCGGTATCTCAAAATTTAATTTAGACAAGATATTTAATGAGTTTTTTACTCTGCCACCACCGCCTAATGTCTCTAAAATCTCAAATCTAAAAGGCAGTGGTCTTGGTCTGTCAATCGCAAAGGGGATAATTGAAGCCCATAGAGGAAAAATCTGGGCTGAAAGTGAAGGCTATGATCCGGAAAAATATCCCGGAGCAACCTTTTATATTATGATACCTGTAACAAATGAAATCTAAAGGCTTTAATAAGCTGATAAATAATCTTTGATTGCATTAATAATTAGCGGAACCTCTTCATTAAAAATTGTTCTGAAATCTATTATGACATAACCATCTTTTTGTCTTATAAGTATTGGTGGATCGTTGTTTAAAAAGAAATTTCTTGTCCTTTCCTCACCTTTCCGGGATTTAAACCTTATCACATAGGTAGGTAAGGTCTTTAAAGGGAGGCTCCCTCCTCCAAAGGTAGCCATATCTTGAATAAGTTCCGCTTTAAGATCCTTAAAACCTTTAATCTCTTTAAAAACCCTGAGTGCTCTTTTCTTTATTAACTTAATATCTGTAAATATCATATCAAGCACCGGTGACTTTGAATAATCTTCTATTGATAAATAATAAAGGAGTCTTTCAAGGTAATATATGGTAATTTTATCAGGTCTGATAGCCCTATAAAGGGGGTGTCTTTTCATCTTTTCTATAAACAAAGGTTGACCTAAAATTAATCCTCCCTGACAGCCACCCAAAAGTTTATCGCTACTGAAAGAAACAATGTCAGCACCGTTTTTTAGTGTTTCCGAAATGGTTGGTTCATCCTTTTCAATACTTTTGATTATACTTAACGCTCCACTACCAATATCGTAATAAAAGGGAATATTAAATTTTCTGGCCAATCCCGATAACTCTTCTACAGAGACCTCTTCCACAAAACCATCAATTCGAAAGTTACTTCTGTGAACCTTTAAGATTAAGCCTGTATTATCATTAATAGCCCTCTCATAATCTGATAACTTGGTTTTATTGGTAGTTCCCACCTCTCTCATGGTACAACCAGAAAGCTCCATCACCTCGGGTATTCTGAAGGAACCACCAATCTCAACAAGTTCAGAACGGGAGACAATAACTTCCTTACCCTTAGCAAGGGCCGAAAGGACAAGTAAACAGGCACTGGCATTGTTATTAACTAATAATATTCCTTGAGTTCCGAAAAAATCCGGCGACAAGTTGTCCTGTCTTGATCCCCTTATCCCTTTGTTTAAATCAAACT
>JAOAGA010000055.1 GCA_026415985.1 Pseudomonadota bacterium
AGCGTCTGTAGCTCAGGGGATAGAGCATCGGCTTCCGAAGCCGAGGGTCGCAGGTTCGAATCCTGCCAGACGCGTTATTTTTTTGCTCTCATTACCTTTCCTTCTTTGCCTTTAACAACAATCTGTTCCAGAAGCCCGATCACCTTTTCAGCAATTTTTTCTTTTACTTCAACAAAGGTAAAGTTATCTTTTATTGTTATCTTACCTATATCTTCTCCGGTCAAATCAGCCTTTTCTATGAGACTTTTGAAAATATCTTTTGCTGATATGCCATCTTTACTTCCAAGAGTAATAAATAATCTTTTATATTCGCCCTTTTCTTCCCTTAGGGGTTTTGCGGGACTGCTTAAGCCTTCTTTCAGAATAAATGAAGCGGATAATATCTCCCCTAAGCTATATTCCCCTAACATATCTTCAAAATAACCAGCCAGATCTTTTATAAGTTTTTTTTCTTTTTTAATGGTATCTTCAATAGATTTAACAAAAGACTCCTTTTTGATTTCTATAAGCTCTGATAACTCAGGTGGAGCTTCTTTTTTAAGCTTGCTTTTTGTAAGACGTTCTATCTGTCTCAGTCTTTCGTATTCCCTCGGCGTTACTAATGTTATAGCGACTCCTGATTTTCCGGCCCTTCCTGTCCTTCCGATTCTATGGATATAACTTTCTGGGTTTTGGGGTATACTAAAATTAATTACATGGGTAACATCAGAAATATCAAGCCCTCTTGCTGCAACATCGGTAGCGACAAGTATATTTATTTTTTTTGTCTTGAACTTTTCCATAACCCGTTCTCTCTGAGCCTGACTATAATCTCCGTGTATCGCTTCTGCCTGATAGCCTCTGTTTTTTAATGTATATGCCACTTCATCAGTTTCTTTTTTGGTATGACAAAAAATTAAAACAAGACCATCTGACTCATTATCAAGAATTCTTGAGAGGACATCCATCTTGTCTTGTTCTTTAACCTCATAAAAGATTTGTTTAATGGTAGGGACTATTATGTTTTTGGAACTTAAAGTAACCTTTTCATAATCTTTTATGTATTTATCTGCCATTTTAAGTATCTGCGGGGGCATAGTGGCAGAGAAGAGATATCGTTTAGCACCTTCCGGGACAGTTTTTAGAATAGTTTCAATATCTTCCTGAAATCCCATGTCAAGCATCTCATCTGCCTCATCCAAAACAAGAAAGGATACCTTTGAGAAGTTGAGTGTTCTTCTGTTAATATGATCTATTACTCTCCCCGGTGTTCCGACTATTATATGAAACCCCTTTTTTAAAGCTGATATCTGCTTTTCTATGGGATGTCCGCCATATATAGGTATGGAAAATACCCCAACCTTTCTCCCGATCTTGTTAAGCTCCTGAGCAACCTGAATGCAAAGCTCCCTTGTCGGGACAAGTATAAGTGCGTTTGGGTAAGACTTCTTATCAATCTTTTCTACAATTGGCAATCCAAAGGCAAGAGTCTTTCCCGTGCCTGTTGGTGCCTGTGCTATCAGGTTTTTCTCTTTTAGAATTATCGGTATTGACAGATGTTGAACAGGAGTCGGTTCTTCAAATCCTAAAGACTCAACAACCCTTAAAATTTTTCCGGATAATCCCAATTCTTTAAAACTAAGTTTTTCTTCGTTCATTTTTTCCTTCTTTCTTTTTTATTTATTTATTATAATTTTACTCTAATGACAAGGCAAAAGACATGCAAAACCTGTGGAAATACCTTTATTAAAGAACAAATTACTGCAGATAATTATATCATAACGATTAACAGATGTAAATGTGGTTGGAAATTAATTGACGTAAAAGATCAGGATGGCAAGAGTCTGAAGGACCTGATAGACAAAGGCATTCTTGAAAAGATGATAAAGTCAAAGGCAAGCAACCTGAAGATTTAAAGCTCATTTATCAGTCTTTAATATATTTATATCCTTCTTTTTGAATAAAATTTATAAGCATACTGACCACCTTACTTGGCTCACCGACCGTTATAAGTATTATCGGTGCAGATATGATTTCAGGTGCTGTGATTGGCTTTGCTTTAATTGAAGTTATTGATGCAGACGAGACTACACTAATAGCACGGGGATCACTGGCAACAATATTAATTATTGAGTTGACAGTGCTTGCCTGCACCGCACTATCAACGGGGTTTTCGTTATTAAGAATCTGTTTTTTAACCTCGTTTTTTGTGCCTTCAGTTAATGTCCCCCAGATAACGTGTATGGGAAGATCATTACCGCCCACTTCTTTCCAGTTTTTGATCTTTCCAAGAAATATTGATTTAAGTTGTTCCTTAGAGAGTTTTTTTACAGGATTATCAATATTTACTATAACAGAATACTCTGTTGATTTATGAATTATATGTGTTTTAAATTGATTTTTATTTTTTAGGAAAACGTTCTCCTTTTCGAGTTCCTCGATGAGTTCCTTTAATGAATGTGCGGTTGATGCGACCTCAAAACTGCCTTTATCTAATTCTATGAGAGCCTTTTTCGAACCTATGGGCAGTAGAGTTAGTTTTATACCTGTTTCCTTTTCGAAAGATGGTTTTATAGGCTCTAAGACCGTATTAATTGAGGTACTTCCTCCGACTATTTTTAACTCTTTTGCAAATATTTCGTTACTTAATGTAATTATAAAAAAACAACCAAGAATAAGCTTACTAAATAAATTCAACGATCCTCCTCAATTTTAAAGTATATGGAGATTATATAAGATTTTATATTCTATTCAAGCTTTTAAAAAACATTTCCTCGTGTCAAAAACTTCAATGGAAATGGTATAAAGATTCTCTACAATTTTGCATGAAAAACAGAAAAATTAAACCTTTTAGGATATAACGAAAAATCTGACTTCAAAGGCTTAGAAGGTAAATAATCTTTACTTTAATCAATATTTTTTAGTAAACTAACTGAATAAATAAAATGCAGGAGGCAAAAATGAAGGTTCATTATGAAGCGTCTATTTCTAAGGAGATACTTAAGGATAAAAAGGTTGCTATTATTGGTTACGGTAGTCAGGGGCATGCCCATGCCAACAATCTGAAAGATAGTGGTATCGATGTTATTGTCGGGCTTTATGAAGGTAGCAAGTCTGCTGAAAAGGCAAAAAAGGCAGGGCTTACTGTAAAAACAGTTAAAGAATCCGCAAAGGAAGCCGATATTATTATGATACTTGTGCCAGACGAGCTTCAGGCAGGCGTTTATAATGAAAATATTGCTCCCTTTATGTCAGCAGGAAAGGTTCTGGCCTTTGCCCATGGTTTTAATATTCATTACAGTCAGATAGTTCCTCCTAAAGATGTTGATGTATTTCTTGCAGCACCCAAAGGTCCGGGTCATCTCGTCAGATCTGAGTATGTAAAAGGTATGGGAGTGCCAACCTTAATTGCAATTTACCAGAATGCATCTGGTAAAGCGAAGGATATTGCCCTTGCTTACGCTTCAGCCATAGGTGGTGGCAGAGCGGGAATTATTGAAACTACATTCAAAGAGGAAACAGAAACAGACTTGTTTGGTGAGCAGGCAGTCCTCTGCGGAGGAGTTTCTGCTTTAATAAAGGCAGGCTTTGAAACACTTGTTGAGGCGGGATATGCACCTGAAATGGCATATTTTGAGTGTCTCCATGAGTTAAAGCTTATTGTTGACCTCATATACGAAGGCGGAATAAGTAATATGAGATATTCCGTTAGTAATACCGCCCAGTATGGCGATCTGACACGGGGCCCAAGAATAATTAATGATAATGTAAAGGCTGAGATGAAAAAGATTTTAAAGGAGATACAAACCGGTGAGTTTGCCAGAGAGTGGATACTTGAAAACAGAGCCGGAAAGCCCGTTTTTAACAGCCTAACAAGGATCGATTCGGAACATCAGATTGAGGTGGTTGGTGAAAAACTCAGGTCAATGATGGGTTGGCTTAAAAAGAACAGACTGGTGGAGAAGGATTAGGTGGTTAAAAAAAAACGTGAAAATCAGATAATAGCAGTTGAGGGCATTAAAATAGCGATAATAACGCTTTTTTTTGCTCTCTTCTTCTTTCTCTATAAAATCTATACGGTTTCAGCGATATTACTGATTTTTTTTATATTTAATCTATTTTTTTTTAGAAATCCTAAAAGAATCGCTCCTGAAGGCAATCAGATAGTCTCTCCTGCAGATGGTGAGGTCATACTTATTAAAGACGTTTATGAAGAGAAATTTTTAAAAAAAGAAGTTACAAAAATCAGTATTTTTATGTCAATTTTTAATGTGCATTTAAACAGGGCGCCCTATGACGGAGAGGTTATAAAAATCCAATACGAAAAAGGCAGGTTCTTTTCTGCCGATTTAGACAAAGCTACCGATGAAAATGAAAAAAATTACATCCTTATAAACACCCCCGAAGGTAGAGAGATACTCTTTGTTCAGGTTGCAGGTTTAATAGCAAGAAGAATAATCTGCGATATTAAAAAGGGAGATTATATCAAAAAGGGTGATATTGTAGGTCTTATCTGCTACGGTTCAAGATTAGATGTTTTTTTACCCAAAAATTCTGAAATCAGGGTAAAATTAAAAGATAGAGTAAAAGCAGGTGAATCTATTTTAGGGATATTAAAGAATGAATAATTTTGATAAAAAATATCAGAAAGACAGCATAAAGAAGGGAGTTTATATTCTCCCTAACCTTTTGACATCCGCAAGTCTCATGTCCGGATTTTATGCCATAGTTTCTGTCTGGAATGAAAACTTTGTTTACGCAGCCTATGCAATCATAATATCGGCTATTTTTGACATGCTTGACGGAAGAATCGCAAGAATGATGGGAGCAGCGTCAAGATTTGGTGTTGAATATGATTCCCTCGCAGATCTGGTCGCCTTCGGTGTTGCCCCTTCATTGCTTATATATGCATGGGCTTTAAGACCCTACGGGCGTATCGGGTGGATGGCAGGTTTTCTTTATCTTATTTGTGGTGCCTTAAGGTTAGCGAGGTTCAATGTTCAGATTAATACCGTAGAAAGCAGGAAATTTAATGGCCTTCCCATTCCGGGTGCTGCGCTTGTTATATCTTCCGCAGTAATTTTTTATTACGAGCTTGCGGGTGAAGGGCAAACGTTAAAGGAGTACTTCGTCCTGTTATTAACCTTTGCACTTGCCTTCCTTATGATAAGCACGATTAAGTACCATAGTTTCAAAGATTTAGACCCCATTAAAAGGAAACCCTTTTCTGCCCTGACTTTTGCAATATTAGTATTTATATTGATAATAGCAAAACATGAAGTTTTCTTGTTTCTGATATTCTTTGCTTACTCAATGTCGGGCCCTGTCTTTTATTTAATTGAAAAAAGAAAGAAAGTAAGGAGCTAAAAATGGAGTATGTCAAGATATTTGATACAACATTGAGAGATGGAGAGCAGGCAGCGGGCGCATCTATGAATATTGAAGAAAAGCTAAGGATTGCCCTTCAGTTAGAAAAATTAGGCGTTGATATAATAGAGGCGGGGTTTCCTGCTGCATCGGAAGGAGATTTTGAAGCTGTAAAAAATATTGCTAAAAATATCGTAAAATCAGAGGTGGCAGGACTTGCAAGAGCTACAGAAGATGACATTACAAAGGCATGGGAAGCGGTAAAGTATGCCAATAAACCAAGAATTCACACCTTTTTAGCCACTTCTGACATTCATTTAAAATATAAGCTTAAGATTGACAGGGCTGAGGCATTAAAAAGGGCTGTCTGGGCGGTTAAGTTCGCAAAAAAGTTTACCGATAACGTGGAGTTTTCAGCAGAAGATGCCTGCAGGACCAATATTGATTTTCTCTGTGAAGTTGTTGAAGCGGTCATATCTGCAGGTGCAACGACAGTTAATATTCCAGATACGGTTGGGTATATTACCCCACAGGAGTTCTATGAGATTATAAAAACCTTAAAAAATAAAGTAAAAAATATAAATAAGGCAGTTATATCAGTTCATTGTCATAATGATTTAGGACTTGCGGTAGCAAACTCCCTTTCTGCCATACTCGCAGGGGCGAGACAGGTTGAGTGCACCATTAATGGCATTGGTGAGCGGGCGGGAAACGCGGCTATGGAAGAGATTGTTATGTCATTAAAAACGAGAAAAGATTTCTTTAATTTCAATACAAAAATTAATACAAAACATATTTACAGAACAAGTAAGCTGGTATCTCAGATAACCGGTATGATAGTTCAACCCAATAAAGCCATTGTTGGTGCCAATGCCTTTGCCCATGAGTCCGGCATTCATCAGGATGGTGTTTTAAAAGAAAGACTTACCTATGAGATTATGACACCTGAATCCGTAGGTATTCCTCAGAGTCTCCTTGTTTTAGGAAAACTTTCCGGAAGACATGCCTTTAAAAAGCGTGTGGAAGAGATGGGCTATGAGCTTACCGAAGAGCAATTAAACAAGGCATTCAAAAGATTTAAGGAGCTCTGCGATCAGAAAAAGCATTTATACGACGAGGATATTGATGCAATAATCTCACAGGAGATACTAAATCTTCCGGAAAAGTTCAAGTTTGTTTTCCTGAATGTTGTTTCCGGAAACAGAACCACGCCTTGTGCTACCGTAGAAATTGAGGAAGATGGCAAAATTATAAAAGAAGCTACCTTTGGAAATGGTCCCGTCGATGCGGTTTTTAACGCCATAAAGAGGATTACAAAAACCAAGAGTAAGCTCCTGAGCTTTGTTATCTCAGCAATAACCACAGGGACAGATGCTCAGGGAGAGGTAACTGTCAAATTAGAGCAGGGGGGGAAACAGGTTCTTGGAAAGGGAGTTGACCCCGATGTGCTTGTTGCCAGCGCAAAGGCTTACATTAACGCTTTAAATAAGCTTGAGCTTAAAAAAGACCTGATAAAGGTTAACAGGGAAGACTTACCTTAATAAAGCAGATAAAAAATTTTTTTGAGGTGTATAAAATATGGGGATGACCATTACAGAAAAGATTTTGGCAGATCATGCAGGGAAAAAAGAGGTTGTCGCAGGTGAGCTGATAATGGCTAAGGTTGATTTATGCCTTGCCAACGATGTAACCGCACCGATTGCCATAAAGGAGTTTGAGAAAACAGGATTAAACAAGGTTTTTGATAACGAACGGATTGCCCTTGTTCCGGACCATTTTACACCTAATAAAGATATTAATTCAGCGGAACAGGCAAAGCTTTTAAGAGATTTTGCCAGAAAATATAATATCAAGCATTATTTTGAAGTTGGTGAGATGGGGGTTGAACACGCCCTTTTACCGGAGAAAGGTATTGTTTTGCCCGGAGATCTTGTAATCGGTGCGGATAGTCATACCTGTACTTATGGGGCTTTGGGTGCCTTTGCAACCGGTGTTGGCAGTTCTGATATTGCAGCATGCTATATGACCGGCGAGGCATGGTTTAAAGTCCCGGAAAGTATGAAGTTTGTTATAAAAGGTAAAAAAAGACCCTTTGTTTACGGAAAGGACATAATTTTATATATTATTGGCAGGATAGGTGTAGATGGTGCACTTTACAGGGCAATGGAGTTTACCGGCGAGGCTATTAAAGATTTGTCTATGGATAGCAGATTTTCCATAACCAATATGGCTATTGAGGCAGGCGGGAAAAATGGCATCATACCTGCTGATGAAGTTACTATCAGTTATGTGAAGGAAAGGGCTACGAGAGATTTTAAGATCTATCAGAGCGACAAAGACGCAAAATATGTTTTCGAGATGGAGATTGATCTGAAGGATGTAGAGCCACAGGTTGCCTTCCCACATTTACCTGAGAATACAAGACCCGTTTCCATGGCAGGTAATGTAACAATAGATCAGGTAGTTATAGGTTCCTGCACAAACGGAAGAATGGAAGATATGAGAGTAGCAGCGAAAATTTTAAAGGGTAGAAAAGTTGCCCCCTATGTCAGGTTAATCATAATACCCGCTACACAGCAAATTTACAGGGATTGCATAAAAGAAGGGCTTACTGAAATATTTTTAGATGCAGGAGCAGCGGTTTCAACGCCAACCTGCGGTCCCTGTTTGGGTGGTCATATGGGTATTCTGGCAAAGGGAGAAAGGGCAATTGCCACTACAAATCGTAATTTTGTAGGCAGAATGGGACATCCTGAAAGCGAGGTCTATCTTTCCAATCCAGCGGTTGCTGCTGCATCGGCGGTCTTGGGAAGAATAGGCAGTCCAGAAGAACTTGGTATAAAGGGGGAATAAGATGATTCTTAACGGGAGAGCCTTTAAATACGGAGATGATATAAACACTGATTTAATAATACCCGCCCGCTATCTCAATACTTCTGATCCAAAGGAGCTTGCAAAGCATTGTATGGAGGATGAAGACCCCGATTTTCCGAAAAAGGTAAAAGAAGGTGATTTTATTGTTGCAGGGAAAAACTTTGGTTGCGGAAGTAGCAGAGAACATGCACCGATATCTATAAAGGCAAGTGGTGTTTCTGCGGTAATAGCAAAAAGTTTTGCAAGAATTTTCTATCGGAATGCCTTTAATATGGGACTTTTAATCTTGGAATGTAACGAAGCCGATGAGATTAAAACCGGTGATGAGCTTCTGGTTGACACGGATAAGGGAGAGATTTTAAACAAAACTCAGGGAAAAACCTATAAAATAATGCCCGTTCCGGAGTTTATGGTCGAACTTTTAAAGGCAGGCGGACTCATAGAGTTTATGAAAAAAAGGAGTACCAATAAGTGATCTCTTTAAGGAAAGAGATTTATAACACTACCTATTTACATCCTAAAAAAAATTTCGAGAAAACAGATGTATTTGCAGAAATGAGATATGACCCTCTAACAGGCCATAGAGTAAGGGTGTATGGAATAGAATGGAGAACGAAAAAGGTTGATTTTTATCAGCTTGGTGAAAAAAGTAGGCATAGGTGTCCTTTCTGTGAAGGCGTCTTGGAAAAAATGGTGGCCAGGTTCCCGAAAGATTTTGTAGAAAAAGGCTATTTTGAAAAGGGACAAAGCATATTAATACCTAATATCCTTCCCTATGCAGAAAATGCGGGAGTTGTAGTTTTAACCAGGAATCATATTGTCCCCATGGGGAAGATGGAAGAAGAAACAATCTGTGACGGCATAAGTTTGATATTAGATTATGCAAAAGAAGTATCCCTTTATAAAAAAAAAGAATATAACTTTGCCCACTTGCACTGGAATTACATGCCAACCTCTGGCGGATCCCTTATCCATCCCCATATGCAGGTCTATGTTACAGATACACCATTAAATTATCACAGCAGAGTCCTTGAGAAAGCAAAAGATTTTAAAAAAGAGAAGGGTTTGGAATTTTTTTCCCAATACGTAAAAAAGGAAGAACAAGAAAAAGAAAGGTTTGTTTTCCGAAAGGGCAGGTGTGTTGTGTTAGCCCCCTTTGCAAGCAGAGGTATGCTTGGCGAGTTTCTTGTAATATTGGAAGATAGTTTCAACTATAAACAGATTTCTGATGATGACATAAAGGATTTAGGCAATATAATAAAAAAACTATCATTATTTTTTGAGGCGAAAGATATACCGGGTTTTAATTTAGCCCTTTTTTCTTCCCCATTAAACGAAGATATCATTCTGAATCATATAAGAGTTTATCCCCGTGTTTACAGAGACATAGAGATTTTCGCCACAGATGTTGAAACTCCGACTCTTCTTTACGGAGAGTCCTTTTGCTTGGTATCACCGGAAAAAAATGCAGAAGACTTTAGAACTTTTTTGGAGACAGGTTGTGATAATTGGCAAGCTAAGGCATAATGAAGACCTCCTTGATGAGTTAACAAGAATCGCAAAGGAAAAAGACATAAAAGAAGGAGCAGTTTTTGTAATAGGTGCCTTGAAGTCTGCTAAGTTAGGTTATTATGATCAGACATCAAAAAAATACAAAGAAATTAATTTACCCTATCCGCAGGAGATAGTATCAGGTATAGGTAATGTATCCGTAAAGAGTGGTGAAGTTTTCATCCACCTTCACCTTTCTCTGTCAGATAGCGACGGTAATCTTAAGGGTGGTCATCTGCTTAGGGGATGTAAAATTTTTGCCTGTGAATATATACTCATTCCTTCTAAAGGGCTTAAACTATCAAGAGAATATGATGAACAAACAGGGCTTTTTTTGCTAAAGGACATTCTATGAGCAAAAGGAAAGTAATATCTAAGGAAGAATTAAAAAAAATAGGAGAAAAAATTTTTTCCGAAAACGGCTATTTTTTAACTAAGGTTTCAGATATTGTTAAAACTGCAGGTGTATCTCAGGGAACTTTTTATCTTAATTACGAAAGCAAAAAGGAACTTTTTATAGATATCTTAAAAGACTTTAGAGATTCCATAATTAAAATTGTCAATGATGAAAGACTAAAAAATCTTAACCCTGCAGATGCCCTCATCTTATCTCAAAAGCTTTTATTCACCTTTTTTATGGAGAATAAGAGAACAACCTGTTTGGTTTACAGAGAAGGCTATGTAGAAAAGGACTTTTCAGAAATACTTGAAGAAATTCATAAACTATTAACTGAGTCAAGAGCGGAGTATTTAAAGGAAATTTTTAAGGAAAAGCTCTCGCCTGCCGACAGAGAAATTCTTAGCTATATCCTGGGCGGAATTCTGAGATCCCTTTTTATCTATTTTGAGAGAGATGATACAGATAAAGAGGTTTATGAAAAAAAGATAGATCAGATTATAGGTGGTTTCATAAGCTGTGTAGCAAACTCTTAATTTAAAAGCCAAAAATATGGATATTAAGCCCACAAGATCAAACCTGCTTCTTCTTAAAGAAAAAAAACAAACCTACACCAATATACTTTCTGTCTTAAAGGCAAGAAGATTAGCCCTTATAAAGGAGCTTTTGACAGAGATAGAACCATATCTGAAAACACAGGCAGAGATAAAAAAATTACTTAATGACGGATTGATGAACTTTCAGCTAAGCAAATCAATAGATGGAATTGAATATTTGCTATCTCTAACAGATTTAAACAAAAGGGAGTTTCCTGTAACAATAATCAGCCAGAATATCTATGGTCTGAAATACAAGGAAGTCAAGGTTTATGAAAGCATAATTCTTGAATATGACGAAAGAAAATATAATCCTTCCGTTAACTCTTCCTATCTTGAACTTTTTGAAAAAAAGATAGAGGAGGTTATAGAAGAAGCCATAAAACTTTCAAATTATGAAAACAAAATCAAGATTATTACCGACGAAATTATGAAACTAAGCAAAAAGATAAAGGTTATAGAAGAAAGATTACTTCCTAAAACAGCAAAACAGATAAAGTATATAAATATCTATTTAGGTGAAAAGGAAAGGGAAAATTATTTTAGATTGAAGCTATTTAAAAATAAAAAAACCCTGCCATTATCTGGCAGGGTCTAAGTTTCTGTGGTTAAAAAGCTTAACTCTTTTTAACGTTAACAGCCTGGGGACCTTTTGGACCATTTGAAATCTCAAAAGTAACAGCATCCCCTTCATTAAGGGTTTTGAACCCGTCTCCAACGATAGCGGAATAATGGACAAAAACATCGGGACCATTATCCTGGGAGATAAAACCAAACCCCTTTTTCTCGTTGAACCACTTAACTTTTCCTACTGCCATTCTAAAATCCTCCTTTTACTTCAGGGCTTATGCCCTATGATGCACTTTCAGTGTATGATTATTTTATCTGTTTGTCAATCAAATAATTTTTAAGCCCCCAAACAGGTGAAGAAACACTTAAGATTCTCTTAGAGATTATATATATTCTCCGCTGTCTTTTAAAAAATTATTTGGGATGATAAATAAAAATCTCTTCTAAATTTCTAAACCTTTCATCAAGGTCAAGGCCATAGCCAACGACGAAGTAATTATCAATCTCAAAGCCTGCAAAGTCAGCCTTTAAATCATTCTGCCTTCGTCCCTTTTTATCAAGCAATGAGCAGATATATATCTCTTTTGCCCCCTTTTCAGTAAAAAAATCAACTATACGCTTTAATGTAATGCCTGTATCGATAATGTCTTCAACAATAAGGACTGTTTTATCTTTGACATCGGTTTGAGGCACTGTAATTATTTTTACATTTCCTGTGGTTTCAGTTCCTTCATAAGACTTTGCCTGAATAAAGTCGTATATAAAGGGCAGTCTGATTTTTTTCAATAAATCTGACATAAAAAAAAGAGAGCCTTTAAGAACACCAATGATAACGATCTCTTTTCCCGGAAAAAAGCTGTTAATCTTTTCTGCTAATTCCTCAATTTTTATCTCTATATCC
>JAOAGA010000056.1 GCA_026415985.1 Pseudomonadota bacterium
GTTCAGGATGAAGCTTTTAGGGGCGGAAGTTGTTCCTGTTTATTCCGGCAGTAAAACATTGAAAGATGCAATAAATGAAGCCCTAAGAGACTGGGTTACCAATGTATCCGATACACACTATGTTATCGGAACGGTCTTTGGTCCCCATCCTTACCCCGAGATGGTAAGGGAGTTTCAGTCCGTTATAGGCATTGAAACTTTCAGGCAGATTAAAAAATCAGAGGGCAAACTTCCTGATTTCGTAGTTGCCTGTGTTGGCGGTGGCAGTAATGCAATAGGAATATTTTATCCTTTTCTTGATAAAAGGCACGTAAAGCTTATAGGCGTAGAAGCAGGAGGATTAGGGATAGAATCAGGTAAACATGCGTCGAGATTCAGCGGAGGAAGCATTGGTGTTTTTCAGGGCACAAAAAGCTATCTTCTGCAGGATAAGAACGGTCAGATACTTACCACTCATTCCATATCTGCAGGCCTTGATTATGCAAGTGTTGGTCCTGAGCATTCATACCTTTTTGAGTCAGGAAGGGCTGAATATACCTATGCAACGGATGATGAGGCACTTAATGCCTTTAAGCTTTTATCTGAAACAGAAGGAATAATCCCTGCATTAGAAAGTAGCCATGCCCTTGCATATATTATAAAAAATGCTAATATTTTAAAAGACAAGCTTGTAATTGTTAATCTTTCCGGCAGAGGTGATAAAGACGTTTCTTATGTCAGTGAGATATTAAGATGAATCATATAGAGACAGTTTTTAAAAATTTAAAAAAAATCAGGAAAAGGGCTTTCATACCCTATATAACAGCGGGAGATCCCGATTTAGAGCAAACTTTTAATGCCTTAAAATTTTTTGCTGAAGAAGGGGCAGATATAATTGAGTTAGGGGTCCCCTTTTCTGACCCGATGGCTGACGGAGAAACAATTCAAAGGGCAATGGAACGGGCTCTTGTATCAAAAACAAACCTGCCGGGGATTCTTCGTTTAGTAAAAAAATTTAAAGAGAGCTATTCAACCCCGATCATTCTTATGGGATATTATAACCCCTTCTACAAGTATGGTCTTGAAAATTTTGCTAAAGATGCGGTATCAGCAGGAGTAGACGGAGTCTTAACAGTTGATTTACCCCCTGAAGAGGCAAGGGAGTTTGTTTCCCTTCTAAAAAAATACAAAATTACCCCTGTCTTTCTCGCTACCCCAACAAGCGATGTAAAAAGGCTTTTAAAGATTAAAAATTTTGCTAAAGGCTTCATTTACTTTGTTTCTGTAACCGGTGTTACCGGTGAAAGAACTGATTTATCCGAAGATATTAAGGAAAAACTTAACCTGATAAAAAAGACTATCGGACTTCCTGTTGTTTTAGGATTTGGCATATCAACACCAGAGATTATAAAGAAATTTTATAAATATGCCGATGGGTTTGTGGTTGGCAGTGCTATTGTAAAAAGGTGGGAAAGATATATAAAAAGTGGTGACAGAGGGGATTTTGAAAAATTTTTCAGAGTTATGGTGGAAAGTTGTTATATGTAAAAGTGAGATAAAACAATTTTTTCTCACTTGCCCTTGCTTTCACTAAACTTTTTGGGGGAGATATGCTCATTGAGGTCTTAGGCTGTTTTGGTGGTGTAGATCCGAAACACAATCCCGTTACCTTGCTACTTGATGATAAAATACTTTTAGACGCTGGCTCTATTGTTTCCGTTCTCCCTTTGGAGAGACAGAAAAAAATTCAGTCTATTTTTATTTCCCATTCCCATCTTGACCATATAAAGGACCTTTGCTTTTTGGCAGACAATTTTATTATGATGGGAAAAGGTCCTGTTAATGTTTATGGTATTCCTGAAGTTCTTGAGATGTTGAAAAAATATGTAATGAATAATAAAATCTGGCCTGATTTTTTTGAGATTAAGGGGGCAAAGGGGAAAAAGGTCCTGTCCTTAAACCCCATAGAAATAGGCAAACCTATAAAAATTAACGGAAGATACACAATTGAAGCAATATGTACAAACCATTCCATAGATTCTTCCGGGTATCTGATAGGATATAATGATAAATACTTTGCCTACACCGGCGATACAGGCCCCTGTCCCTCTTTATGGGAAAGATTAAATAAAGTAGATAATCTCAGGGCACTTTTTATAGAGGTATCTTTTCCAAGTCAGAACAAAGACCTGGCTTTAATTACCGGACATTTAACACCTTCACTTTTAATGGAAGAGTTAAAGAATCTCAAAAATAAAAAAACAAAGATATATATTTTTCATATTAAGCCACCCTTTATGGATAAGATAAAAGAAGAGTTTTGCCATTTAAGTAATAAACAGGTTACTCTTCTGGAAGACGGTCAAAAGGTTAAAATATAGTTTTTCTTTTTTTTCTGTTCTCTATATAATTTTATCTGATTATGGCAAATAATGTATTCCGCTATCTTTACAGCCTTGAGAAATATGGCATTCTTTTGGGTCTCGAAAACATAGAGATTATTCTTTCATTAATCGGCAATCCCGAAAAAAAATTAAAGACTGTCCATATTGTCGGCACCAATGGTAAGGGCTCAACTGCATCCTTTCTCTCAAAAATTCTTATGTCCGGGGGATACAAGGTAGGTGTTTATACATCTCCCCATCTTATTAAATTTAACGAAAGAATTAAGATTAACAACAGGTTAATCAGCGATAAAGACATAGAAAAGATTGCCTTTCATATAAAAGAACAAATTGACAAATCCAAACACAAAGAAAGGCCCTATACCTTCTTTGAGGTTACAACCGCCCTTGCCTTTAAGTATTTTTATGAAAAAAAGGTTGATATTGCGGTGATTGAAGCTGGGCTGGGCGGAAGGCTTGATGCCACAAACGTTTTAAACCCTTTCCTTACTATTATTACAAATGTTGGGTTGGAACATAAGGAGTTTTTAGGTGATACCCTTGAAAAGATTGCCTTTGAGAAGGGATCGGTTATTAAAAAATCAACACCTGTTATAACCGCAGTGGAAGAAAGCGGTCCTCTTCAAGTAATATCAAATATTGCAGATGAAAGACAGGCGCCCTTGTTTGTTCTTGGCAGAGATTTTAATTTTCAGAGGAAGAATCTTTTTGAGTTTGATTATCACGGCATTAAGAAAAAACTCAAAAATCTTAAACTTAAAAACCTTATTGGCATTAATCAGTTTAAGAACGCCTCTCTCGCCCTCGCAGGGGTTGAGATTTTGACAAATAAAGGTTTTAAGCTCTCTTTAGAATCAATAAAAAGCGGTATTTCCAATGCAACGTGGGAGGGTCGCTTTGAAATCATAAGAAAAAGACCCCCTTTTATAATAGACGGTGCCCACAACCCCCACGGTGTTAAAGCCCTAATAGAAAATATCAATCATTTCTATCCAGATAAAAGGTTTATATTTATACTCAATGTTTTAAAGGACAAGGATATTCACGAGATGATTGATAGCATAATACCCTATGCTACAAACATCTATCTTTGCCCCAACAAAAATGACCGTTCATACTCCGCAGTGGAGTTGAGAAATCTGTTTGCCAATAAAGAACCTTTTCTTGTCTTTGATGATATACCATCTGCTATTGATTTTGCCTTTTCAAAGAGACTTCCGACAATTTTTACCGGTTCCCTTTACGGAATTGGAGAAGCAAAGGAATATCTCAAAAAATGTTAAAAAATTTTCTTGTCATAATCTTTTTATTATTTTCTATCACTTACTCTTATGGCAAAGATGTGGAAATTACTGCAGATGAGCTTTTGATAGACAAAGAACAAGATTTATTTATCGCCAAAGGAAATGTAATTACCAATTTTGAAGGCTATACAGTTTATTCCGATAATATCTTCTATGATAAAAAATACGAAATTATTTATATTGAGGGCAAACTCAAGTTTATCAATGATTTTTTAGGTATCGGAGAAAGTCTAAAGTATGACTTGAAAAATAAGGAGGGATATTTAAGCAGGGTTGATCTCTTCTATTTCTCTCCCGATAAGAAAAGGCAAAAATTTATAAGCGGTGAAGACATCATTATATATGATAAAGATAACTACAACATTAAAAGAGGTAATTTCAGCAGTTGTGAAGGCGAGAAAAAGGCATGGTATATAAAGGGTTCTGATATAAACATTACCTTAGGAGAGTATTTAACAGCAAAAAATGTTACCCTCTATGGTGGTTCTGTTCCTGTAGTTTTTGTTCCCTATTTTCTTGCACCCATTAAAAAGGAAAAGGAAACGGGTTTTTTATACCCTTACTTTGGTTTATCAGGAAAAAATGGCTTTATTATGAATCTTCCATACTATTTCTTTCTTGATGAAAGTTATGACGATACGCTTACTCTTAAAATGAGAACAAAAAATACAATCGGTTTAGATAATGAGTTCAGATACAAACTGTCAAAAAATGAAGAAGGAGTTTTAAATCTCTCGTTATATGATAATTACGAGAAAAAAAGAGACTATGGTTTATTAAATTTCAGGCATGCTAAAGATACCTTTCTTAAGGCAGACTTATATCTTATAAACAGACGTGATTTTTTTTACGAATACAATAATGATATTAATCTCAGAAGTTTACCATTCTTAAGAAGCAGTGCCTTTTACGAGATTAAGTCCAACCGTGCCCTTTATTCTCTCAATCTTTTTAATGGTTATAATCTAAATCTTAATGAGAAAGACTTTCTGTCTTTATCAATCAACAGGAACTCCTTTCCTTTAGGTTTAACCAGAAACTTGTTTTATAATATAGATGGCTCTCTCTCCTATTTTAACAAAGGAAATAAAGATTTTGAGCGAATCTACCTGTCTCCCTATGGTCTTTACAGATACTCAAAAAATAACTATGATTTATCTTTAAAAATCTTTGCCGATATGAACTATTATAGTGAAGAGCTCAAAGGGGAACAAAAAAGAACATACTTAATACTGAACCCTTCAGGAGAAACCTATAAATCTCTTTTGATAGATGATAAATATCTGGCACGTAACTCCCTTAAATTAACAAGTTTTTTACCCTTCAGGGTTGTAGATGATTTAACCCTTAATAATGATTTAACTGATTTTTTTAACAAATCCAAACGAATAGAATTAGCCCTTCAACAGGAAACCATCTCTGTTGAAAGCGGACAGTTATTATATAATCTGAAAATAAGCCAGAGCTATTTTCTTGATGACCTTTATCAGAAAGAAAAATTTTCTGATACCTCCTTATTGTTCAGAACAATAGCAACTGATATTACATTTGGTCTGCTTGGTGAATATAACCATAAAAGGTCATCTTTTTCGAAATTTTTAGCCTATGGGGATTATAAGTCTGATTTTTTTTCTTTTAATCTAAACTATAATAAAAATATAGGACCCTCTGAGTTTATAACGATCTCCCTGACAAAGAAGTTAAATGATAATATTAATACGGGATTATCGGGCAGATATGATCTTTCTGATAAAATACTAAAAGAGACCGGATTGATCTTTGACTATCTTAAAAATTGTTATAGTATCAAGCTTGATTTGAGAAACAGAAAGGAACCCTCTGAGTTTATTTTCTTGGTTTATATAAATCTATATGGATTGGGAGAGATAAAGTTTGAATAATGAAGGTAAAATTTCTTAAAAGTATTTACGATTTTAAAGACTACAAAGGTTTTAATCTTCCCGAGTTTGCCTTTGCGGGCAGATCCAATGTTGGCAAGTCATCATTAATTAATACCCTTGTTAATACAAAGATCGCCCATACCAGTAAGACACCCGGAAAAACCCGCGCAATAAATTTTTTTCTAATAGAAGACAAATATGTTCTTGCTGACCTGCCCGGTTATGGCTATGCTAAGATCACTAAAGAGGCTCAGCTGAGCTGGAAAGAGCTTATAGAAAACTATATAACCAGCTCAAAAAATCTAAAGATACTTTTTATACTTGCAGATATTTCAAGGGGATTGGAAGATGAGGAGCTAACACTGATAGATTGGCTAAAGTATATAAAAAGACCTTACAAAATTATCTTTACAAAAACAGACAAATTATCCAGGAATGAGTTAAGAACAAAGATTAACACATATAAAGATCTTTCTCCCCTTTATTTTTCTTCGGTTAATAATGAAGGAAAAAGAGAGCTTATTAAATTCATAGAGGAGGCACTTTGATGTATCTTTCTGATATTACAATGAAAGAGCTAAAAAATAATATTAAAAAATGCCCTATAGTAATTGTTCCTTTGGGCTCATTAGAAGAGCACGGACCTCATCTGCCACTTGCAACAGATACTATTCAGATTATAGAGATATTAAAAACTGTTGAAAAAAAGACCGGTGTCTTTATTGCTCCACCGATAAATTACGGAGTTTGCCGAAGCACAGAAGATCATACAGGAACAGTAGGAATTTCTGCAGATACCTTAAGATCTCTGATAACTGATTTGCTTATGGAACTTAAAAGACAAGGGTTTAAAGCAGTTTTTTTCATTTCCGGTCATGCAGGAAAGCTACACAGTATTTCTATAATAGAAGCCTGTGAAAAGTTTATAAAGGCAAACTCTGATATCAGGGTATTTTACTTCTCCGAGCTTGAGCTAATGGGAAAAGAACTATCAGGCATTATTGAGACAGATTTTGATTCCCATGCAGGGGAGATTGAGACTTCGAGGATGCTTTATATAGACAGAAACTTAGTAAAAGGTGATATAACAAAAATTCCCGCCGACAAACCTGCTTTCCCAGCAGGGGAGATTATAAAAGACAAGCTTAAATACTGGAAAAGTGGCGTTTGGGGTGATCCGACAAAGGCGAATATAGAAAAAGGTGAAAAGACGCTTACACTTTCGGCAAACAAGATAACAGAAATTATAAAGAAAGTTAAAAGAGAGTTGAGTTCTAAGCCTTAACCTCGATAGCCTCGTTTAATTCCTTTAAAAGCTGGTCAACATTGATTCCGTGAACCATTGCACCCTGTTCAATATTCTCAAACTGTGCAGCATGGCAACCAATACAGCCTAAACCATACCTTACGAAAACCTGTATTGTCTGGGGATATTTTCTGACAACTTCCTGAAAGGTCATATCTTTTGTAATCATCTTTCCTCCAAAAAAAATCTTTCTTTTATTTAACCATAAAAAATTGCTAAATGGAAGATGTTAAATTTAAAACGAACGGCTCATAAATTAAAGGCGGAAGTATTGTTTTATCATAAAGAAATTTCTATAAACCAAAATCAGACAGAAGATCTTTTTTTAAATTATCCTTAATCTATATTTGAGGTATAATTGGGTGCTATATCGCTGAACAGCGTAAGTTTATCATTAAAAAAGACTTCCACGGTATCTGTGGGACCATTTCTTTGTTTTGCAATTATTATTTCTGCTATATTTCTCTTGTCTTCAGGAACTTCTTTATGGCTAAGTTTAAGATAGTATTCCTCTCTGTAAATAAACATTATCACATCAGAATCCTGCTCTATGGCGCCAGACTCCCTCAGATGTGCAAGCTGTGGTCTTTTTTCCATTCCCTTGCCGGTCTCAACCGCTCTGTTTAACTGGGAGAGTGCTATAACGGGAATGTTTAGTTCTTTCGCTAAAGCCTTGAGAGATCTTGATATCTCAGAAATTTCCTGTTCTCTGTTTTCTCTTCTGTCGCTTCCTCTCATAAGCTGTAAGTAGTCAATAATTATCAGCCCGATATTTTTTTCTGTCTTCAGCCTTCTTGCCTTTGACCTTAGCTCCAATACAGAAATAGCGGGTGTATCGTCAATATAGATATTTGCGTTTGACAGCTTTGAAATCGCATGGGTAATTTGGGACATATCTTTTTTATCAAGAAACCCTGTCCTTAACTTATGGAGTTCTATTTTTGCCTCTGCACAAATAAGCCTGAGCCCTATCTGCTCTCTCGACATCTCAAGAGAAAAAAAGGCACAGGGCTCATTTCCCAAGATAGCAGCATTTTTAAGGATTGAAAGTGCAAAAGATGTCTTTCCCATGCCCGGTCTTCCCGCAATGATAATTAAATCCGTTGGCTGGAGTCCTGCGGTTAACTTGTCTAATTTTGAAAAACCTGTCGGAATTCCCGTAATTGTTTCCTTTTTTCTCCAGAGCCTTTCTATGGTTAAATAACTTGAGGTCAAGACTTCTTTGATTGGACTTACAGAGCTTATAGTTCTTTCTTTTTGTGTGATTGAAAAGATCTTTTCCTCGGTTTTGTCTAAAAAGCCTTCCACATCATCTACAGGCTCAAAGCAGGAGTTGTAAATATCACCGGAAACGTTAATTAATTTTCTTAAGATTGCCTTTTCTTTAACGATTTTTGCATAATGGCTGATGTTTGCAGAAGATGCAATATTGTCGAGGATACTTGAAAGGTAGCCCGCTCCGCCAACCTTATCAAGAATACCCTTTTTAAGAAAAAAATCGGTCAGTGATATTAAATCAACAGGCTCATTTCTATCGGTCATCTCAATTATTGCCTGATAGATGAGCCTGTGTTGTTCAAAATAAAAATCTTCTATCTTTAATATATCCGCTACTTTATGAATAGCTTCTTTATCAATTAAGATTCCTCCCAATATGGACTGCTCTGCATCCTTATTGTGAGGTAATACCTTTGTTTTATCTCTCATCTTCTTTTACTATTGATAACTTTAGATTGGCAGAAACATTGCCCTCTAATTTAATCTTAACTTCATAATCACCAAGCATCTTTAACGGTTGTTCTAATACTATCTTTTTTCTATCAATATCAAAACCCTGCTTTTTCAGCTCTTCGGCAATATTAATAGAGGTAATAGAACCAAAAAGCTTGCCCTCTTCCCCTGCTTTTGCGGTAATTGTTAAGGTTAAGTTTGATAATTTTTCTGCCAAGCTTTCTGCCTGTTTCTTAATCTTTTTTATCTTCTCTTCCGTTTGTCTCTTCAGATGCTCAAATACTCTCAAATTCTTTTCGTCAGCAATGACCGCAAGCTTTCTTGGAATTAAAAAATTTCTTGCATAGCCATCGGACACATTCACAATCTCTCCCGCCTGTCCGAGTGACTCAACATCTGCCTGTAATAAAACTTTCATAATTTATGCCTCCTTTAAACGCTTTTTAATATCAAATTTCACATCAAGAACACCAATAAAACTTATTAAAAACCACATTATATGATTGGCTAAAAAAAAGAAATAGAAAAAAAAGGCTACAAAAAGCGGTATACCAAACCTTGCAAAAAACAGGTTGGTTGTCGCAATCCCCTGAAAAAAATAAAAGGCTAAAAAATATAATGCTAAGTTAATCCCTATGAGACCCAGTCCTTT
This sequence comes from Pseudomonadota bacterium, assembly GCA_026415985.1. Taxonomy (GTDB): domain Bacteria; phylum CALINM01; class CALINM01; order CALINM01; family CALINM01; genus JAOAGA01. The sequence continues at coordinate 9,279 of JAOAGA010000056.1, forward strand.
TTCGCCGAAAATGATAAATAAAAGTATCCCCAAATTGACAAGCCAGACTCCAAAGAAGCTTATATTTATATTTGAGAAGGGCTCAGCAAGACGAGGGGGTATATCGGGAAAAAGCTTTGTAACAATATAGAGATTAACAAAACCAAAGATAATAAACTGCAAAAGAGCAAGGAAGGGATAATATTTTTTGATTAATGATTTGCTGAACTCCTGATATTCCTTCACAGCCTTTTCATCCATAACACCTTTCAGAATATTTCCCGATATGTTATCCACTTCTGAAAAGGCTTCGGCAATAGTATTTGATATTAATCCTGTCTTTTTTTCAAGAAAAGCCATAAAAAACACGAAAAATATGGAAACAATAATGGTCGATAGCATGAAAATATCGCCTTTGTTTACATTTTCAAGATAACGATATATTAACCAGACCACGCCCGCAAAAACATAGGGATAAAACAGGTTAAAAGCAAATACCATCTGATCATTCATAAAAAGAATTACCCCGGAAAATGCCAAGGAAATAACAAGAAAAACCCTTCTGCCTTTTACAAGAGAACCCAATAGTATTCCACCAAGAAGATAACTCAGAGTCACATACAGAGTTGGTGAAACAAAAAAGGATCCAAAAATAATAAAAAGCAAAAAAATTATCTTTCTGTCATTAGCTGGTAAAAACATGTGTTACCGTCGTATATGGCAAAAGTGCTAACTGTCTTGCCCTTTTTATAGCGGTGCTAAGCTCTCTCTGATGCTTGGCACAGTTGCCGGTATATCTTCTTGACAGTATTTTTCCTCTTTCTGATACATACTGTTTCAGGAAATTAGGCTTTTTGTAATCGATAATAAGCTTCTTGTCTGCACAGAACCTGCAAAACTTCTTTTTTGGAACAAACTTTTTTCTATCATTAATATTAACTGCCATAAAATTACCTCCGTAAAATTTTAAAATGGTATATCTTCTTCTAATGGTAAATCTTCAATAATATCGGAATCGCTACCGTTGCTGAAGTCATCACTGATAGCTCCGCCCGTAGGTTTTCCTCCTAAAAACTGTACCCTCTGAGCAATAACATAAACCTTACTTCTCTTAGTTCCATCCGGTGCTTCCCACCTTCTCATTGCAAGTCTCCCATCAACAAAAACAGACCTTCCCTTGTTTAGATAACTGGCACAATTCTCCGCCTGTTTTCCGAATACAACAATCTCAAAAAAGCCAACTTCCTCTTTGACTCCCTGCTCCTTTGTGCTGTATTTTGAGTTAATTGCAAGAGTAAAGTTGGCGACTGCAAGCCCGGAAGGGTTATGCTTTAGTTGCGGGTCAGCAGTGAGATTTCCCATCAAAAGCACCTTGTTATAGGATGCCATAAATTATTCTCCTGTTTCTTTTTTTGGCTCTTCCTTAGGAAGATAGGGTGTAGGATCATCAATTTTCACGGACAGATACCTCAAGACATCTGCCTGAAGATTCATCTCCTGTTCCAGTTTTTTAACACACTGCTCGTTTGCCTCATAAAAGAGATAAACATAGTAGCCGAAGTCTTTGTGATTGATAGGATAGGCAAGCCTTCTTCTGCCCCATTCATCTTCCTTGATAATCTTTCCGTTTTTCTGGATAACATTCCTGAAACGTGATTTAAGATTGTCTTTCTCTTCCTGAGAAAGCTCCGCCGATAAGACGTACGTCGTCTCGTAGTAACGCATCTAACTACCTCCTTATGGTTAATTTTTTATTAGCCCCAAATGGAGCAAGGAGCAAAAAATTATTAGGTTATTTTACAAAAAATTTTTCGTTATTACAAATATTTTTTATTTATCTACGGTTACTATAATAAAGTGGCAGATTTATAAAGGGCCTCTGGGAATCCTTTAGTCAAGATTATTTTACTTACCAAATACCAAAAGTCCGCCAATATGACCAAGGGTTGCAATCACACACATATTGGCAAACATTATAAGAAAATAGACACAAGCCAGAATAACACTAAGGGGATTAAAAAATACAAAACCATTGCCCGCGAAAATCAGCCCACTGGTCTGTAAAATGAAAGCAATGACCCCCAATAGCAAAAAGAGAAAGGAAAAATAGATTTTTACTGTAATCATACGATATTTTCTCTTTTCATAACGCCTATACCAGTCATAATAACCGGAGGCAAAAGTTATCAGAGAAAAAACCACTGAAAGTAAAAGAAAAATATCAGACATCTTTTTTACGGAAGGAACGTATTGAAGAAAAATCTCGTCTAACGTAAAACCGCCTTGGAGATAAAAATACTGGATAACCGATATTATGAACACATATAGCATGCCAAGAAGAGCAAAGGGAAAAAGACCTATCGGGATATGAGTGGAGAGTGGATGGATTCTCATTTTGGGCTGATGTCTTTTTATTTCCACATCGTGAACCACTGGCAGTGGATGGCCAAAAACATCTGTTACTTCAATTACTATTCCACAAAGGGGACATACCAAAAGTCCATCTTTATCTGCATCGTGAAAAGAT
>JAOAGA010000057.1 GCA_026415985.1 Pseudomonadota bacterium
GTCCCAATGAGTATCCAAGCAAGGCAAAATAGGTCTCCCGCAGTGAAACTTCATCGAAGGCCTTTCTTTGGAAAAGCGTAGATAAAATTGGTTTACCAAAAGAGATAAACACTATCATTGTCGGCAAAACAAAAAGTAAACACATTTTTAAAACCCTTTTGAACTGCCTTCCTGATTCATTTATGTCTCCTGCCCTTGCACTCTCTGAAATTGACGGAAGTATGGCGGTCGCAAAGGAAACAACTATTACACCTATAGGGATCTCGAGAATTCTGTCTGCATAATATAAATAAGAAACAGTCCCTTCTTTCAAAAAAGAGGCTACAAGTGTATCTACCACGATATTAATCTGAGTTATTGCAAGCCCAAAGAAAGATGGCAATAGCATCTCATAGATAGACTTAGTAGATGGAGATATAAGGTTTAATCCGAGAGAGGGACTAATATCAATTTTTTTTAAGTAAGGTATCTGTAGCAGAAGCTGTAAAAGGCCACCTAACAATACTCCAAAGGCAAGGGCGTAAACGGGTAAAGAAAGTATTCCAGAAAGGGAAATAATTCCAAAAATCATCGAGATATTTAGCAAAACCGGAGAAAAGGATGGGGCAAAAAAATGATTATAGGCATTTAATATCCCCATAAAGATTGCCACCATACATACAAAAAAGAGATAGGGAAACATTAATCTGTTTAGATAAACAGTAAGATCATAGAGCTCTTTGTTTTTTGTATAGCCGTATGCGAGGAACTTGACAAGAAGAGGGCTTAAAAGGATGCCTAAAAATGTGATTATAAGCAGAATAAAGAATCCTGATGATATTATACTTTTTATCTCGCTATCCCTGATATCTTTTGGTTTATCCTTAAGATCCGAGACCACAGGAACTATAGCGGGAGTTAGAGCTCCTTCTCCAAGCAATCGTCTGAACATGTTAGGTATGCGAAAGGCCACGAAAAAGGCGTCTGCATAGAAGGAAGTTCCTATAAAACCTGCTATTACTGCATCCCTTATATAACCGGTCAATCTACTTAAAAGTGTTGTTGATCCCAAAACACCTACCGCTCTTAAAATGCCTGTTTTTTTCATTTGTGAATGAGCCTTATCAACTAAAATTGATGTAATATTTCATAATAAATAATCAGGGGATAGTTATGCTATAGGTGTTACTTCTTTCACCTGTTGGATTTTCTAAACTTATTAAGATATCCTTTGTATCAAAGGTTGTGGGATATATCTTATAGACTATCTCTTTGCAATTGAGGACCTCATATTTATCAAGATTTGGAGAGCTTTTATCCCTGTTATAGGTTCTGAAATCTTTGTCCTTTTCTCTAATTAACTCACCATTAACGAAAAGTTTTACAGGATATAAAAAATTTCTCCCTGTTATTTTCAAGGTAAGATTTGTAACCTCTTTTTCCACAATGCCAACTGATTCTATAAAGGGCTTGCTGGTTACCCTTACGGGAACAATATCTTTAATTTTTTCATTTTCATCGTATAGATAAATATTCAGATTGGAGCTTAAATTGATCAAACTATCTGAAGGTATGTTAATAGTAATCTTATTCTTGCTGGAGTAAAACTGCAAAGCCCCCATATCGGGACTTGAAATTTTTTTAACTAAATTAAGATTATCTCCCTCAAGGCTAATGGTAAAATTACCATTGCCACATCTATCTATACTTTCCGGATAAAATCTTTTTACACTAAACTCTTTTCTTTTTATAGCTAGGGGAATTGGAGGTAAAAGATCTTTTTTTTCTGACCTGATACGTAAAATATATATCCCTCCTTCCATATCAGAAGGAATGCTGAACCTTAACCTATCATTATTTACATACAATGCCTTTAATTCCCTGTCGGCGATTGTAAGTGTGATATTTCCTGTTAAGTCTTTTCCCGAAAGGGTTATTTCACTACCGGGATAAATGTCTACAGGGCTGATGCTTTGTATTTCAATACCATAGGAAAGTTTTGCTGATATTAATAAGGAAAATAAAAGGATTTGCCATTTTTTTTTCATTTCGTGTCAGTTCTTATCTTGGCCGGGTATTTGAGGAAAAACATATAGTCTTCCATATCAGAGCCAATCTTGATATAGGTTATCTCAAAACCTTCCTTTAAATATCTGAAAGTTACTCTGCCTGTGGGGGATTTTATCTTTTCATCTTCAATTCCTAAGAGAAAATGGCGGAGTTCATCGTCTGTGGCAAGCTGATGGGAAAGAAGTTTTTTTGTATTTCCAATTGCATACTTCGCCAAACCGGGAAACAAAACGATTCTTCTAACCATGTCATCGTTATCAAAAACTACTGCAAACAGAGGATCTTTTTTATCCTTATAGAAATATATACCCATCTCGTTTATCTCATCCGGATGACCCAAAACCTTTAAAAGATATTCTTTAGCATCACCGATCTTAATACCCTTAACGGCAATTTTAAGAGAGTTTATGTTAGGTATTGCTGTTATATCAATCTTTGTAATCTCATACTCTTCGCCAGTCTTATAGATTAACGGAGATGTAAAATGGGGCTCCCTGTCCGGTTGTTTTTTTTGTTGAGCCACATCTACCAAACCATAAAGGTTGCCGTATAAAAGAAGCAAAAAGAGTAAAATCTTTAAAAATTTCATAAAACAATTAGTATGTTACACCATTTTAATAAAAAATCAAATTATAATTGATTTGAATCAATAAAAATAACACCCCTCTTTGTTAACTCCTTGATAGTTTCTTCTTCCGTAGTTCTGCTTAAGGCCTTTGTAGCATCTTTGACAATATAAGTTTTAAACCCCCTTTGTATAGCATCTTTGGCAGTTTCCTTTACACAATAATCCAAGGCAAGTCCCGCAAGAAAAATTTCATCAACCTTTTTTCCCCGCAGGTAATCTTCCAAATCAAGATTCTCTGCCTCAAAGGCGGAATAACCTTTATCTTCATTAGTAGTTCCCTTATAAAAAACCTCATCTATCTTTTCCTGTCTTAACTCGTTAGGGAAGTCTGCTCCTTTTGTTTTTTCGATACAATGGGGTGGCCATCTGTTAAAATGTTTAGTGTCAGTTTTATGCCAATCTTTTGAAGCAACTACTATATCAAATTTATCCATAATTTTATTAATCACCGCAACGATTTTATCTCCTTCCGGCACAGGCAGTGCCCCATTAGGACAAAAATCATTTTGTAAATCAACTATTAAAAGTGCTTTCATAACAGCCTCCTAATCATTTTTATCCCAACCTTGTTTTAATTCATTAATTATTTTTTCTCTCATAGCAAAAAGCTTTTCACTTATATATATGTTATAAGGATTGCTAACTTTTAGTTTCAGAAGCCTCTTCGGCAACATTTCTATTCTTTTTTCAGAAAAACTGGCCATATATTCAAGAGGTTCTTTTTTAATTATTATTTTGCCATTGTCCAACACCTTTTTTAACAATCTCTCAGATCCTGATAAACCGGGATTTTTTATCTTTTTTTCACCGTCTAAACTATATAAAGTGTTAACAACTTTCTCATTTTCCAGAGATATTACGTCACATAAGAATTTTTCATCTTTTTTTAATCTTAATATGTTTTTTCTCCCGGGCAGTAAAATCTTTTCCTTCTCTTCCGAAATTTTTAGCCTGTCCTTACCACCAAAATAGACAAGCTTATAGACACCGTCCAAGGCGGAATCGCCATGACCTGTTACAAGGTTTGTCCCTACACCAAAGACATCTACAGGGGCCTTTTTTCTGTTTAATTTGTCAATGACAAATTCATCAAGTTTATTTGATGCAATAATTTTTACATAGTCAAGACCTGCTTTATTTAGCATATTTCTTGAAATTTTACTTAGTTTTGCAATATCTCCGCTATCAATTCTAACACCTATTAGTTTGTGTCCTTCTTTTTCAAGCTTTTTTGCTATTTTTATGGCATTAGGTATCCCGCTTTTAACAGTGTTGTAAGTATCGACCAGTAAAATAGTCTTATCCGGATATATCTTTGAGTAGTTTAAGAAGGCTTCATACTCACTATCGAATGACTGGACAAAGGAATGTGCCATCGTCCCAACAGGCTTGATTCCGAACTTAAAGGCAGAATATAAGTTTGAAGTTTCCTTAATACCACCTATTACAGCAGATCGGGTAGCATATATACCCGCTAAGGACTGCGCCCTTCTCAACCCAAAATCAACTACAACCCTATCTCCTGCAACTAATTTAATTCTTCTTGCTTTCGTTGCAATAAGGGATTGAAAGTTAATTATATTAAGAAGTAATGTTTCAATAATTTGTGTTTCTATTATGTTACCTTCTACTCTTATCACCGGTTCCTTTGGAAAAACGACCTCTCCCTCTTTGACAGAGTAAATTGTCCCCTTGAAATGAAAATTTTTTAGATAGGACAGAAAGTCATCTTTAAAACCTAAGGATTTCAGATAAACTAAATCTTCATTATCAAACTTAAACTCCGTAAGGGCATCTAAAAGAGTCTCCAGTCCTGCAAATACAACAAAACCGCCCTCAAAAGGTGTTTTTCTGAAGAAATAATCAAAAATTGCATAATCTTTATCTCTTCCGGAAAGATAATAAATCTGAGCCATTGTAAGTTCGTAAAGGTCTGTAAACAGACCTGAATGCTTATCTAAATAGCTCATAATTAAATTATTATCATAAAATTAGATATTTGCAATAATCCACATATATAAATATCTCTTCATTTTCTGTTTTAATTTTGGTTAACCTATTTTGTAAAAAATAATATAATAATGTTACTAAACATATTTTAAACATTGGGAGGTATTTTGAAAGTAGCAATTAGTGGTTTTGAAAAAACCGGAAAAACAACCCTTTTCTGTGCAGTAACAGGTCTAAACTTAAACATATCCTACGGACAAACCTCTGAAAATGAAATTAATGAAGGAATTGCAGTAGTTTACGACGAAAGGATTAATACACTTTCAGAGATTTTTAAACCTAAAAAGACCACTTACGCTGTAATTGACTATAAAGATCTGCCGGGTTTAAATCCTAACGATTCAAAAAGAAATCAAAAAATTTTAGACAATTTAAAAGATTCAGATTTGGTGATTAATGTAATCAGAGCATTTGAAGACTCTTTTACAGTTCACCCCTTCGGAACTATTAATATTGAACGTGATATGAAAAGTTTTGAGAGTGAGTTACAACTGGTAGATATGATTTTAGCCGAAAAAAGAATAGAAAGAATTGAGAACAATATAAAACGTGGAATTAAAGAAAAGGAAGAGGAGCTAACACTTTTCAAAAAAATATATGAGCACTTAAATAATGATCTGCCAGTTAGAACATTGGAATTCAATGAAGAAGAAAAAAAAATACTTTCACCCTATAAGTTTCTTTCTGCAAAACCACTTATTCATTTAATAAACTTAGGGGAAAAGGATGTAATAGACACAGTACGTTATAAAAACATGATTAAAGATAAACATTCTGACTTGATATATCTCTCTGCAAAGATTGAAAAGGAGCTTACAGAACTTCCCGAAAATGAAAGAATTAACTTTCTCAACGAATTAGGTATTACAGAGCCCGCATCTTATAAGCTTGTTAGAGCCTCATATTCTTTGTTAGGGCTGATATCATATTTTACCGTTGGAGAAGATGAGGTTAGGGCATGGACGATCAAAAAAGGAGCTAACGCTAAAGAAGCAGGGGGGAAGATTCATTCTGACATAGAGAGAGGATTTATAAGGGCAGAAGTGGTATCTTATGAGGATTTTATTAAACATGGTGGTTTAAAAAAGATTAAAGAGCTGGGTCTATTAAGACTGGAGGGGAAGGACTATATAGTTAATGACGGTGATATAATGAATTTTCGTTTTAATGTTTAAATATTTAAAAAATTTTATACTGCTTTTTGGTTTATTTTTTAATTTATTTGACAAAAAAATTTCATAAAAGTATGATAAGTTTGTTTATCTATATAGAGTATAATGAAAGGAGGTGAATAAAATGAAAAAGTTAATCAGTGCTATTTTGGTAGTATCAGTTATGGTTCTCTTCTCAAGCTTCGTGTCAGCAGAGATGAAAGATACCTATGAGTTTAAAGGTGGTTCAATGGGAAAGATAACATTCAATCACAAAGCTCACCAGGATCTTTTGAAAGACTGCAAGATCTGTCATCATAAAGATGAGGCTGGTAAAGAAAATGCTTGTGGAACCTGTCACACAAAGGACTCTAAGGTAAAGGCTAAAGATGCTTTCCATAACAATTGTCAGAAATGTCATAAAGAGATGAAGAAGGGACCAACAGGTTGTAAGGATTGTCATAAGAAATAGTGTATCTTAAAAAGTAAGGGGGGGCATAAAAGCCTTCCCTGTTCATACATCAAAGGAGCAAAATTTAATGACAAAGAAAAAGTTTGATTTTTTTGACTTTCTTGCCTCAATTAAGTTAGCGGTAATATTATTGATAATTTTAGCGATTACCTCCATTTTTGGCACAGTTATTCCTCAAAATGAAAGCTTTGACAGATATGTCCATATGTATGGTGAGATATGGGCGAGAATTATAGCTACTTTCGAGTTGTATGATATGTATCACTCCTGGTGGTTCATCTTCTTGCTTGCCTTTTTTACATTGAACCTTATTGTCTGTTCAGTAAAACGGCTTCCTCCGGTTATAAATCAGATAAAAAGTCCTAACAAAATCCTTGATGAAAACCTCGAAAAGAGCTTAACCCTTGTAGATACATTAAAAAAGAAAGGTGATCCGGATAGTTGGATTAAGACAATAAAAGATTATCTATCAAAGAAATTTGGCACGGTAGAAGAACAAGAGATTGATGGCAAGACCTATTTTTACGTTGAAAAAGGAAGATACTCCCGTTTAGGGGTTTACATAACTCATTTAAGTATAATAATTATAATGATCGGGGGAATGATTGGTGCAATATGGGGTTTCAGAGGATTCGTTCAGATACCTGAAGGTGAAGCGGTTAATTATGTTTTTATTCGTGGCAAAAATCAACCTCACAATATTGACTTTATTATAAAATGTGATGATTTTTCATTGAGTTACTATCCAATGGGTATGGTTAAGGAATACAGATCCGATGTATCTATAATCGAAAACGGTAAAGTGGTAAAAAAAGATTATCTTATTGTAAATAAGCCACTAACTTACAAAGGGCTTACCTTCTATCAATCAAGCTACGGAGTTATTGACAGGCTGGGTAAAGTTGTAGCCTTCACCAAAGGAGGAAACTCTAAAATCTATGAATTATCTCTTTCTGAAAAGTTTACCAATATCCCCGGAAGTAATGACTATGTGAGGATAATTGATTATTATCCAAACCTCGATAATGTAGGACCTGCTATAATTTTACAAGTTGCAGAAGAGGGCAAGATGCCCGTTAATTTACCTGTTTATAAAAACTTACCAGATAAAGATATGTATCCTGAAGGAAAATATTTTTTCAAATTCGGCGATTATAGCGAGACCCACTATACGGGCTTACAGGTAACTAAAGATCCAGGGGTATGGGTTGTTTGGATCGGATGTATTTTAATGATGATTGGGTTATATGTAAGTTTTTTTGTTAACAGAAAAAGGGTTTGGGCAAGGGTTTATTTTGAAGGAGACAGAACATCTATAACTATCGCAGGGCACTCTCCGCGAACAAGGCTTTTTGAAGAAGAGTTTGCCAAGATTTTAGAAGATATAAAAGAATTAAAAGTTTAGGAGGAGATATGGAAGGCTCCCTTTTTATAAGTGGGAAACTTTTATCAGTTACAACCTTTGTTTATTTTCTTGCTATGTTCTTCTACTTCATTTATCTGGTATCAAAAAACAATACTGTCGGGCTGTTCGGAACTATCGCTACACTTGCCGGTTTTTTTGTTGAGACAGGTGGTTTGGTTCTGCGGTGGGTTGAGTCCTATCAGTTGGGTATTGGAAGACCACCTCTCACAAACCTGTATGAATCACTTGTGTTTTTTAGCTGGTGTACTGCGGGAATATACCTGGCCTTTGAGTTTTATTATAAAAACAGATTTATGGGGGCCTTTGTATTACCTTTTGTATCTGCATCAATGGCTTTTGCCTCTTTTTCGCCAAATATATCTCAGGAGATTCAACCCCTTGTTCCCGCACTGCAAAGTAACTGGTTAATTTATCATGTTATCACCTGTTTCTTTGCCTATGCTGCCTTTGCGGTTGCTGCGGGTGTAAGCATAATGTATGTAATTAAATTCAGAAAAGAAGAAAAAAAACTACCATTAGGACCGATACTTTCTCTTTTTCCAACTACACCAACCCTTGATGATATAAATTATAAGGCAATTGCTGTCGGTTTCCCTATGCTCACTCTCGGTATAATTACTGGTGCTGCCTGGGCTAACTATGCATGGGGTAGCTACTGGAGTTGGGACCCTAAGGAGACCTGGTCCCTGATCACATGGTTTGTATACGCAGCATTTTTGCATGCAAGGTTTACCCGAGGCTGGAGAGGTAAAAAGGCAGCATGGTTGTCTATTGTGGGTTTTATTTCCGTTATTATCACATATTTAGGTGTAAATCTCCTCTTGTCCGGTTTACATAGCTATGCAAGTTAAAAAAAGAGAAAGATTATTTTTTTTATTACTACGTTCTTTAACAATAATAACTCTTTTTTTTCCTGTTTTTTTATGGAATGACTATCTCTATTCTCAGACAAACTGTTTAGAAAAGGGCTGTCATGATACTTTCTTAAAGGAAAAAAATATCCATGCTCCGGTCAGAGGTAGAAACTGTGAGAAGTGCCATATTGGTGATGATCACCCCTTTAAGTTAATAAAAGAAAAAAATGAACTTTGCAGTATATGCCACAAATCAGTGGGGAAGCAAAAAGAAAAGCATCCTCCGGTAAAAGACGGTGATTGCACTTCCTGTCATAACCCACATACATCTCGCCATGATAAACTTTTAATTAAGCCTCTTAACGATATCTGTTTTGAATGCCACGATAAAGCTCCCTTCTCAAAGAAGGTGATTCATCCTCCTCTTTCTGATAGTTGTCTCAGTTGCCACAACCCTCATGACAGTTCCCATAAAAAATTGCTTAAAGATAGCGGAAGTAGTCTCTGTTATTCCTGCCATAACAGACAGGATGAACAAAAAACAGTCCATCCACCGGTAAAAGACGGTGACTGTCTGAGCTGTCATAACCCTCATTCACAGAACGTAAAGGGCTTGCTGATAGAGGACGGAAACAAGCTATGTTTTGTCTGCCATAGTGAAAAAGACTATGTTGGGAAAAAAATTAATCATAAACCCGTTTCTGATGACTGCAAAAATTGTCATTTCCCACACAGTGGCAAGTTTGGTAAGCTTCTTAAGTCAGAAAATGTATGTATCGACTGCCACGGCAGTATGGTCGATGGAAAGGTAGTCCATCCACCGGTAGGTAGTAAAGAATGCCTCTCCTGTCACACCCCTCACACATCGGAAAATAAAAATATTCTGTTAAAATCTGTTCCCGCTATATGCTTTGAGTGCCATGAAAAGGGTCCCTTTGTAAAAAAGTTTATACACAAACCTGTAAAGTCTGAATGTTATCTATGCCATAAATCTCACAGTGCCAAGAATGAAAAACTTTTAGCTGAAAAAAAGGAGAAACTATGCGAGGTCTGCCATACTGATTTTATGAAAAATATTGACAAAGCTACAGTAATGCATCCACCGGTAAAAAACAGAGAATGCGAAAGTTGTCATAATGTTCATTCAAGTGAGTATAAAAAGGTGTTAAACGATGACCCCGCCCTTTTATGCAATAAATGTCATAATATTGGAAACATAAAGTTGGCAAAATCTGTTCATGCTCCCGTTGAAGAAGGCTCCTGCGGTGCCTGCCACAGCGTTCACGGCGGTTCAATAAAAAAGCTTTTGAACAAAAAATATCCCGAATCTAATTACTTAGCCTATAGCCCTAAACTTTTTGAACTATGTTTTGACTGTCATTCCCAGGATTTAGCAAAACATAGAAAAACACTCACCGCAACCGATTTCAGAAATGGTGATCTCAATCTCCATTTTGTCCATGTAAATAAAGAAAAGGGTAGAAACTGCAGATTCTGTCATAACCCCCATATGAGTGTTCAACCTAAATTAATAGTTCCAGAATTTAAGGGTTTTGGTATATGGAATATTCCTATTCAGTTTACAAAGACATTAACCGGTGGAAGTTGTGTTGTTGGTTGCCATAAGCCCTATTACTACGATAGGCTGAAACCCTTTAATAACAAGTAACATTATGAAAAAGACTTTTTTCTTTTTGTTTTTTTTTATATCATTATTAATAATTAAAAAATTGGAGGCCATTACTATTATTACGCCAGAAGACGGAAGTTACGTTAGTTCATCATTTTTTTATGTAGTAGGCAGGGTTCAAAACCCCTCTGCTACTCATATTGTTGTTACAGTCAACGATTTAAAGTCTCCGTTAATATATATTAAAGATCCTGAATACATTAGTCAGTTCAAAGATTTTTTTATAATAGATTTAGAGTTAGAGCAGGGAGAAAATCTTATTGGGATCAAGGCTTTTAAAGATAATGTTCAGATAGAGGAAAAAAAGATAAAGGTTAACAAAGTCGGTAAATATGAGGAACTTCCCAAAGGCAAGAAGAGGTACTTTTTCCACAGTCCCGTTAAGGAAGAAAGTTGCACCGACTGTCACAAAATTGACAAAGAAAGCTGTTTAGAATGCCACAAGGGTATTATTTCAAGGAAATATGTTCACGGTCCTGCAGGCTCTGGAGACTGTGATGTCTGCCATAGCTTCTCTGAAGTAAATGGCTATAAATATTCTCTGAAAGAAGATATAGAAAATATTTGTTTTGAATGTCATAGCGATATGAAAAAAGATAATTTTAAATATCTCCACGGTCCCTTTGCGGTAGGTAACTGTAATTTATGCCACAACGTTCACTCATCTGATTATCCTCAACAGTTACTCTTTTCGGTAAACGAGCTATGTAAGACCTGTCATACAGAGTTTAAGGAAAAGGGGAAAGTTCATGTATTACCCAAACACCCCCTTGAGAATAGAAAGGATCCATCAAGACCCGGTAAGGATCTTTCCTGTGCCAGTTGCCATAACCCCCATGGACAGGAAGGAAACTTATTTTTCCCTCAGGGGAAAAAAAGCAGGATGGAAATATGCGGAATCTGCCATAAAAAATAAGGAGTTTAAAAATGAAAAAACTAATCTTACTATTATTTATTATCTTATTGTCTTCCTGTGCACCTAAACAACAGGAGGTTAAAAAACAGAGATACTTCTGGCCACCACCTCCAAACGACCCCAAGATAGAGTTTATTGGAGTTTATAGCTCAAGCAGAGATCTGCCAAAAGAAACAAATTTTTTAAGAACACTTACCGGCGATACGGAAGTGGAGATCAGATTGAGAAAGCCCCTTAATATAGCTTCAGATGGAGAAGGGATCGTCATTATTACAGATATGGTTCCGTGGGGTGGTTATATCTGGGATTTTAACCAAAATAAGGTTCAACAGATTACCGAAGATGCGGCTTTTCAGCTTACTACTGGTGTAGCCTTTGACAGCACAAGATTTTATATTTCTGATGGTCGTGCAGGTGATATTAAAGTTTTTGCGAAAAAAGGCAGGAGTCCTCTATATACAATAGGAA
>JAOAGA010000058.1 GCA_026415985.1 Pseudomonadota bacterium
ATCTATCACTTCCCTGACGACTCTTATACCCTCTCTGTGGCCAAAAACCCTGCTTTTATTTCTTTTTTTTGCCCACCTTCCGTTCCCATCCATTATTATCGCTAAATGAACCGGCAATTTTTCTTTCATTGTTTAATATCTTCAACCCTGAATTTTTTTCCGGTAAGAACTTCATAGGCTTCTTTATATTTTAAAAAGGTGTTTCTGACAACATCAAAGGGCAGTTCTGGAATAACTTCCTTTTTTTCCCATTCAAGAGAAACCAAATAATCTCTTATATACTGTTTATCTAAACTAACCTGAGATTTGCCCGGTGTATAAGTATTTTTGGGCCAGAACCTCGATGAATCAGGGGTTAAAATCTCATCAATAAGTATTATTTTACCTTCATAAAGACCAAACTCAAATTTTGTATCGGCAATAATAATACCTTTTGTTTCTGCATAATCTCTTGCCTTTATATAGATATTCAGAGATAGCTCCTTTAATCGTTCAGCCATTTCTTTACCAATTATATCAGTCATTTTCTCAAAACTTATATTTTCATCGTGTTCACCCATTTCTGCCTTGGTAGAAGGAGTAAAAACAGGTTCAGGAAGCCTGTCTGATTCTTTAAGACCAGAAGGAAGCCCTATACCGCAAACGGAACCGGTTTTCTGATATTCCTTCCAGCCAGATCCGGAAATATAACCTCTTACTATACACTCAACGGGCAGAGGTTTAGCTTTTTTTACAAGCACTGACCTATATTTAATAACATCACCGTACTTCTTGATGCTCTCAGGATACTCATCAAAATTGGAAGTAACTATATGGTTATCAATGGTATCTTTAAAATAATCAAACCAAAACAATGATAACTGGTTTAAAAGCTCACCCTTGTATGGTACAGGAGTGGGCAACACAACATCAAAAGCAGATATCCTGTCAGTGGCAACTATCAGTAATTTGTCATCAACTTCATAAACATCCCGTACCTTCCCACGTTTAAATACCTTTAAGCTTGTAAGATCTGTAGTCTTTAAAATCATAGCACCCCCTTATAAACTAAAATGGCATGGTTAATAGCCATGCCATTTTAAAAATTGATTTTTTAGACATTCCGAACTAACCTTGAATATACTTTTCTTTTCTTGCCTTTTTGAGAGCTCTTCTACGTGCAGCTTTAAGTTTCTTTTTCTTCTTTTCACTCGGCTTTTCATAGAATTCTCTCTTTTTTAGTTCTGAAAGAATGCCCGCTTTCTCTACCTCTTTTTTAAACCTCTTGAGTAATCTTTCAAAATCTTCGCCATCAAGGGCTTTTACTTCTGCCATTAAAATCACCAACCTTCCTGTTTATTTTTTAAAAGAATTTCTAACCCACCTATAAACTAATATTTACTAAACTTCCATTATTTCTTTTTCCTTTAAAGCCAACAGCTCATCTATCTTCTTTACATAGCTATCGGTCAAATCCTGTATCTCCTTCTGAAGCCTCTTTGAATCATCTTCTGATATGGTTTTATTTTTTTCTTCAGACTTAATCTTCTCAATAGCATCTCTTCTTTCATTTCTGATGGCAACCTTATTTTCTTCGGCAATCTTTTTGGAAAACTTGACCAACTCCTTTCTTCGTTCTTCGTTTAGGGGTGGAATAACAAGTCTGATAACCTTACCATCATTATTTGGGTTTATACCTAATTCAGATTTAAGAATAGCCTTTTCTATAGCTGAGATAGCTGAGCTATCCCAGGGCTGAATTATTATCATTCTTGGTTCCGGAATATTAACAGTGGCAAGTTGTGTTATAGGCATTGTCTGACCATAATAATCAACCTTAATATCATCAAGTATACCCGCCTGAGCTCTGCCGGTTCTTATCTTATTGAACTCCTTTTTCAGGTGTTCTAAGGTCTTTTCCATCTTATCTTGAGTAGCTTTTTTAATGTTGTTGATCATAACTAAGCTCCCTTAACCAATGTTCCTATGTTTTCTCCTTCCAAAACCTTCATAATATTACCATCCTCAACTACGTTAAAGACAATAATAGGTATGTTGTTATCTCTACATAAGGAAAAGGCAGAGGCATCTAATATTTTAAGTTCTTTCTCAATAGCTTCAGAAAAAGTCAGCTGATTAAACTTAACTGCAGAAGGATACAGATTGGGATCTCTATCATATATCCCGTCAACCTTTGTTCCCTTAAGCAATACGTCTGCACCAATCTCTGCTGCCCTTAGGGCTGCTGCTGTATCTGTAGTAAAAAAGGGGTTTCCGGTACCTGCTGCAAAAATTATAATTCTGCCTTTTTCTAGGTGTCTAAGAGCCCTTCTTCTTATATAAGTTTCAGCAATTTCTCTAATCTCTAATGCTGAAAGCACTCTTGTTTGAACTCCCTTTTTTTTAAGAATTTCTTGTATTATAATAGAATTCATAACTGTTGCAAGCATACCTACGTAATCTGCGGTAGCCCTGTCTATACCCATAGAGGCACTTGATACGCCTCTGAAAATATTACCACCACCAACAACAATAGCTATCTCGATACCGATCTTATTAGCTTCAGCTATTTCAGAAGATATCTTATCAAGCTTTTCAGTTGCTATACCGTATCCTTTATCTCCTGCCAGTATCTCACCTGAGAGCTTTAAAAGCACTCTTTTATATATTTTTTTAGACATTAACTACTTTTCCTCACCTATCTGAAATCTGACAAATCTTTTTATCTGAATATTCTCGCCAATCTTTGCTATAAGCTGAGTAAGTAAATCTTTTACCTTTATGCTGGAATCCTTGATAAATGGCTGATCTAACAAACATACTTCTTCATAAAACTTCTCTAACTTACCTTCTACAATCTTTTCTATAACCTTTTCAGGTTTACCTGTTGCCTTAGCCTGAGTGGCATAAATCTCTTTCTCTTTATCTATTACTTCAGCTGGAACATCTTCTCTTTTTACATAAAGGGGCTTAACTGCAGCAATCTGCATTGCAATATCTTTTGAAAACTCTTTAAACTCATCGTTTCTCGCAACAAAATCAGTCTCACAATTAATTTCTACAAGGACCCCTATCTTGCCGCCTGAATGGATATAAGAAGTAATTAGACCTTCATTGGCTGTTCTTGTGGCCTTTTTCTGAGCAACTGATATTCCCTTTTCTCTCAGATAAACTATTGCCTTTTCCATATCACCATTACACTCTGTTAATGCCTTTTTGCACTCCATCATCCCTGCACCTGTCTTTTCTCTCAGTTCTTTAACAGCTGATGCTGAAATCTCCATTTTCATTCCTCCCTTTATTCATTTGAATCAATATGAGTTATGGTTTCTTTCTCTACTTCCGATTCTTCTTTGCCTATTTCTGTCTCAAGTTCTAACTCTTTTTGAGATAAAATCTCTTTTTCCTTTTTTCCCTCCTCATAGGCTTCGGCAATCTTATTAGCAAGCAGCTTTACCGCTCTTATTGCATCATCGTTAGCAGGAATAACGTAATCGACATCATCGGGATCACAGTTCGTATCTACTACTCCTACTATGGGAATACCTAATCTTTTTGCTTCCAAAATTGCAATTTTTTCCTTTTTTGAATCCACAACAAAAAGTGCATCTGGTATATTTTCCATATCTCTTATACCGTTCAAATAGGATTTTATCTTATCTTTTCTTTTCAAAAGTTTAATAGCCTCTTTTTTGGGAAGTTTAGCCAGGTAACCATCCTCTTCCATTCTTTCAATCTCTTTCATCTTATCAATGCTGGTTTTTACTGTCCTGAAATTAGTCAACATTCCCCCCAGCCATCTCTGGTTAACATATGGAAGCCCAACTCTCATGGCCTCTTCTGCTATTACATCCTGTGCCTGCTTTTTTGTACCAACAAAAAGAATAACACCACCTTGTTTGCCGATCTCCTTAACAAAAGAATAGGCGGTTTTAAAGTACTCAACCGTCTTTTGCAAATCAATAATGTGAATACCGTTTCTTGCCCCAAAGATATAAGGTTTCATCTTTGGATTCCATCTTTTCGTTTGATGCCCGAAATGGACACCAGCTTCTAATAACTGCTTCATTGTTACACTCATTTTAATCTCCTTTCTATTAGGTTTTTTTCCTCCGCCACTACCTTGTAACTTTCCGGGAAAGACCTATAACAAGATAGTACTCAGGCGTGTGTTTTTTAAGTTTAGTATTTTATAATAAAAATAAGAAAAATGTAAATATTTTTTTATGAAAAAACATTATTTTCTTGACAGATTATGTATCAGTAATAAATAATTTTTTAAAAAGTACGGGAGTCTTTTATGGTTTTAGGTGAAATTCAAAAAAGCACTACTGAAATCATTAGGGTTTCAAAAGAAAGCTTTAAAGGCAAAGAGTATTTAGATATAAGAATATACTTTATAAACGATGAAGGGGAGTGGAAACCGACAAAAAAGGGAGTAACTTTATCCCCGGATAAGGCAGAAGAACTAATAGAAATACTTCAAACCTTGAAGAAATAGAATTATTTGTGAATTACAAAATAATCAGCTTCTTCTGAAGAGATATCCCTTTCCATAAAGGGGTTATCCTGAATTACAGAAAAAGTTTTATATTTCCCAAACTTTTGAACCTGTTTGGGTATTCCGTATTTCCATGAATGAATAGTGCCTGCCAGGACAATCATTTTGTAGTCAGGATTGTTTTTTAAGAACCTATCTATATAAAAGGCCATTGCCTGATCCCAAAGTACCTGGGCCTCACAAAAATTATTGAAGTTTTTATTATTCTCTGCTTTATGTCCGAAAACATTTTTTAATAGATCCAGATATTTTTTATCTATTTGGCAAGTCACATTTGGTGGTAAATTTTTCAGTTCATCTTTTGTAAGGGAGTCAAAGCCATATTGACCAACCTTCTTTGTTATCTCCTTAGGAACGTTTAACCCAACAAGAGGTATATTTTTTTCTTTTGCAAATTTAAAAATATCCCCGTATAGCTTCCAGTTACTCCCCCAGTTTTCATAAAATTTTTTAATAAAACTTAGTTCATCTAACTTGCCATTAACCCATTCATCAAGAACATTCTGTTCCTTTTCCCTAAACATCTCTAACCCAACAGCAATCTTATATCCCCTATTTTTAAGTTCTTCAATTATCATTAGTTGAACTCTGTGATGGGCAAGCTCACTATGCTGTTCGCCAACAAAGATTATCTGGCCTTTAGATATGTCATCTATAAAACTTTTAAAAGAAACAGACTCATAACCGGATATTCTCACAAACTTAGGAGACTCTTCTCCATGACAGTTGACAAAGGTCAGAATAATGAATAATGTTATAAAAAACTTTTTCATGTATATTATTATACTCAGAATAATAATTATAATCAAATCTCGGACTTTTAGTTCTGTAAAAAACTTATTCTCTTCTGATTTGTAAGTTCACTAACTTTAACTTGACTTGTAAAGCTTTTTGACCTAATCTTTATTATGTTTTTATGAAAAAAACGATTATCTTTTTAATCTTTCTGTTTATTTTTAATGGCTGTCTTATCGAAGAACCTAAAATAGATATAGCAGACATAAGACTTGATGGCATCTCTGAAGGAAAGATTAATTTGAAACTCCTTTTAAATGTCTATAATCCAAACTCCTTTGATGCCAAGTTGAGATACATTGAATACAATTTTTATTATGACAAAAACCTTTTCAGCAGCGGAATCTGGGAAGGAGATGAGAGATTAAATGCCAATTCAAGCACCAACATTCCTATAACAATATCTTTGGAGGAAGGCATTATCATTAAATTTGTCTCTCTTCTCTTTAAAGGAAAAACACAGGAAATACAAAGCAAGATTTACATAGAAGGAAAGGCGGTAGTAAATAAATACGGAAAAAATTTTACTTATAATTTTAAATGGAAATATAAGGAAAAGAAAGAAGCTCCTCAAGAAAAAAAATTAGATACAGAACCTATTCACTGAGATTTATTATGAAGATTATAGCAATTATACCCGCAAGAATATCATCAACAAGACTGCCGGAAAAACCTTTAGCACTGATCGGCAAAAAAACCCTTATTCAATGGGTCTATGAGAATGTTTCAAAATCAAAACTAATAGATAAAGTAATCGTAGCTACCGATAGTGATAAGATAGCTGAGTCAGTCCATTCCTTTGGCGGTAATTTTGAGATGACATCTCCAGATCACCAATCGGGCACAGATAGAATTGCCGAAGTTGCTATAAAACTTGACGGAGATATAATTTTAAATGTTCAGGGCGATGAACCCTTTATAACCTCAGATGTTATAGATACCGTCTTAAAAATTATGGTAAAGGATGACAAAATCTATTACGCTTCAGCCAAAACTTCCATGAGTTCTGTTAAAGAATTTTTTAATTCCAATATTGTTAAAGTTATTTGTGATGATAAAGATTTTGCCATATATTTTTCCAGGGCTCCCATCCCTTACTTCAGAGAGGAGTTCGATAGTTATAAAAAAAACGGCAAAATTGATAGCTCGATGGAAAAATATATACTATCAAAGGCATTCAAACATATAGGCATATACGCCTATAAATGGGATTTCCTGCTTAAGTTTACAAAAATGAAGGAAAGCTTTCTCGAAAAAACAGAAAAATTAGAACAATTAAGGGCTATAGAAAATGGTTACAAAATTATAGTTCCTACGGTAAAATATAACGGTTTTGGTATAGATACCTATGACGATTTAGAACGGGCAAGGAAAATTTTACGGGGATAGATTATGGAGAATAAAAGATTAAGAACGAAATTCATATTTGTTACCGGCGGGGTTGTATCATCCCTTGGAAAAGGGATTGCATCGGCATCAATAGGTGCTTTACTGGAGGCAAGGGGGCTTAAGGTATCTTTACAAAAACTGGACCCTTACATAAACCTCGATCCCGGAACGATGAACCCACTGCAGCACGGTGAAGTTTTTGTTACTGAAGACGGAGCGGAAACAGATTTAGATTTGGGGCATTATGAAAGATTTACAACAGCCAAAATGACTAAAACCAATAATTTCACTACGGGTCAGATATACGACTCTGTTCTTCAAAAGGAAAGAAAAGGTGAATACTTGGGAAAAACAGTTCAGGTAATACCCCATATTACAGATGAGATAAAAAGTTTCATTCTTAGGGCTGCTAAGGATAATGATATTCTTATAGTTGAGGTGGGCGGAACAGTTGGTGACATTGAAAGCCTGCCATTTCTTGAGGCGATAAGGCAGTTTCGTTTCGATCATGGAAAAGAAAATACCCTTTACGTTCATCTTACTCTTGTTCCCTTTATACCAAGTGCAGGGGAGCTAAAAACTAAACCAACCCAGCATAGCGTTAAGGAACTGCAATCTATAGGTATTAGACCCGATATAATATTATGCAGGAGCGACAGAGAGCTTTCTCAGGATATAAAATCCAAGATCGCCCTTTTCTGTAATGTAGCAGAAGATGCGGTAATTACTGCGAAAGATGTTAACTCTATATATGAAGTTCCCATCTACTTCCATCGGGAAGGGCTTGACGAAAAAATTATCTCAATGCTTAATATGTGGACCAAATCTCCTGATATGGCTAAGTGGGAGGATTTATGTTATGTCTTAGAAAATCCAACAGATGAAGTGACGATTGCAGTGGTTGGCAAATATGTCAGCCTCAAAGATTCATATAAGAGTTTAAACGAAGCATTATTACACGGCGGTATAGCAAATAAACTTAAAGTAAATTTAAAATTTATTGATTCCGAAGATATTGAAAAAGATGGCATAGGTGATAAGTTTGATGATGTCAATGCCATTCTTGTACCCGGCGGGTTTGGGAGCAGAGGTATTGAAGGTAAAATTTCAGCAATAAAATATGCAAGAGAAAATAAGATTCCTTATTTCGGCATATGTTTGGGAATGCAACTGCTTGTCATAGAATTCGCAAGGAACGTCTGTAATTTAAAAAATGCCTATAGCACAGAGTTCAGACCTGATACTCAAGATCCGATAATCTATTTAATGAAAGAATGGTACGATTTCAGAAGAAAAGAGATTATAAAGAGAGACGAAAGCTCAAATTTAGGGGGGACAATGAGGTTGGGAGCCTATCCCTGTATCCTTAAAGAAAACTCTCTTGCCTTTGAAGCTTATAAAGAGAAAGAAATTTTTGAAAGACACAGACACAGATATGAGTTTAACAAAAAATATCAGAAAATACTGGAAGAAAATAATCTGTTGTTCAGCGGACTCTCACCCGATCAATCTCTCGTTGAAATAGTTGAATTACCTAATCATCCCTGGTATTTAGGATGTCAGTTCCACCCGGAATTTCAATCAAAACCCTATAAACCCCATCCACTTTTTGTATCTTTTATCGCATCAGCCTATAAAAACAAAAAAGGGATTTTAAATGGTTAAGTTCAAGATCGGAAATTATTTTGAGATAGGCAAAGATTGCCCCCTCTTTCTAATTGCAGGTCCCTGTGTGATAGAAGGCGAACTTAGAACCTTAAAAACCGCTGAGTTATTAATAAAAATTGTTAGAGATCTGAATATAAATTTTATCTTTAAATCTTCCTATGACAAGGCAAACAGAAGCTCTGTAAAGTCATACAGAGGTCCCGGGCTTACGGAAGGATTGAAGATTCTAAAAAAGGTAAAGGAAGAGTTTGACGTCCCTGTTTTATCAGACGTTCATAGGTTTGAAGAGATAGGGCCTGCCAGTGAGGTGCTCGATGTTCTTCAAATACCCGCCTTTCTTTGCAGACAGACCGATTTACTTGTGGAAGTTGCAAAAACAGAAAAGGTAGTAAATGTAAAAAAAGGTCAGTTTCTCTCACCCTGGGATGTTAAAAATATTATTGACAAGGTTTTATCAACAGGAAATAACAAGTTAATTCTTACCGAAAGGGGGACAACCTTTGGCTACAATAATCTTGTCGTTGATTTCCGAAGCTTTCCTGTAATTAGAAGCTTTGGTTTTCCTGTAGTTTATGATGCAACTCATAGTATTCAAAAGCCCGGTGGATTAGGTGATAGAAGCGGTGGCGATAGAGAAATGATACCCTATTTGCTCAGATCAGCGGTAGCCTGTGGTGTCGATGGAATTTTTATGGAAGTCCATGAAGATCCGGACAAAGCCTATTGTGACGGGCCCAACTCCTTTGAACTGGCCAAATTAGAAAGATTGCTTAAAAAAATAATTGCCATAGATAGTCTTATATCAGAGGATAAAAATGTTAATTGATACCGCTAAAGAAGTAATTGATATAGAGATAAAAGCTTTAGATGAGATCAAAAAAAAGATTGATAAAAACTTTGAGGTTGCCTGTAAGATACTGTTTGAGTGTAAAGGCAAGGTAGTAGTTACCGGTATAGGGAAATCAGGTATTATTGGACAAAAGATTGCCGCCACCTTTGCAAGCACAGGTACCCCAGCCTTTTTTATGCATCCATCGGAGGGTTTACACGGCGATCTGGGTGTGTTGTCTAAAAATGATGTTGTTCTTGCTATATCAAATAGCGGGGAGACAGAGGAAATAGTAAAGATCCTGCCAATTATAAAAAGATTAGGAAATCTGCTTATAGTTATGAGTGGCAGAAAGAGGTCTTCTCTTGCCAAGGCAGGAGATGTTTTTCTTGACATTGGTGTGAAGAAAGAAGCCTGTCCCTTAAACTTGGCACCTACCGCATCAACCACCGCTACATTGGCCTTGGGAGATGCCTTAGCGGTAGCTCTTATCAAGATGCGTGGTTTCAAGGAAGAAGATTTTGCCTTTCGCCATCCTGCAGGTGCTCTCGGGAGAAAGCTTTTTTTAAAGGTTTCGGATCTGATGCATAAAGGAGAAGATATTCCTCTTGTTAATGAAAGTACCAACATGAAAGATACAATCTATGTTATATCCTCAAAAAAATTAGGCGTAACGGGTGTTATAAATAGTCAGGGAAAACTTGTAGGGATAATAACCGATGGAGATCTGAGAAGGGCTATTGAAAAACATGAAAATATATTTAAAATGAAGGCTTCTGATATTATGACAAAAAATCCAAAATGGATCCTTGGCAACGAAATGGCGGTTAAGGCGCTTCAGATTATGGAAAATTATTCTATAACCACCCTGTTTGTTTTTGATAAACCAGATACAACAACCCCAACAGGGATAATCCACCTTCATGATATCTTAAAGGCAGGGATTGTATGATTTATTTAAGCGAAGAGATTATCAAAAAGGCCGAAAAAATAAGATTGCTTTTAATGGATGTCGATGGCGTCCTTACCGATGGGAGAATTATTTACGATAATGAAGGCAGAGAGTTAAAGTTTTTCTTTGTAAGAGATGGTCATGGTATTAAACTTTTACAAAAATCCGGCGTCAAGACAGGCATAATAACCGGTAGGAAGTCTGAGATAGTAGTCATTCGTGCCAAAGAGTTGGGAATGGATTACATTTTTCAAAATGTCGGAGACAAAGGAGTTATTATAGACAAAATTATTGAAGAAGGCTATTTCAAGCCGGAAGAGATTGCCTTTATTGGTGATGATATCGTTGATATACCAGTTTTCAGAAAAGTAGGTTTTAAGATCTCCGTTCCCGACGCTTCCTACGATATAAGAGACGAGGTTGATTACATAACTCTTAATTATGCGGGAAAAGGTGCTGTAAGAGAGGTCTGCGAGATAATACTTAAAGCTAAAGGATTATGGGATGAGATAATGGAAACATATAGGTTTGGTAGTAGTTTTTGAATAAACCATGATTAAAAAAAATAAAAATCAGATCCACGAGTTCGATCTTATAAAAAAAATCCGGAAAACCTTTAAAGAAAATAAAAAGATTTTTAAAGCCATAGGTGACGACTGTGCGGTTATAAAAGAGGACAGGACATATCATCTTTATACCCTTGATAACATGGTAGATGGGGTTCATTTTGATATAAAATTAGGAATGGATTATAAATCAATAGGTTATAAAGCTGTTGTAAGGTCAATAAGTGATATCGTAGCCATGGGTGGGCTACCATCTCTTATTCTTCTTAACTTATTGTTACCACCTGATTTTCAGGTAAAAAATATTGATCAAGTTTTAAAGGGGATAAAAGAGGCAACTAAAGAATATGACCTGACAGTTATAGGCGGAGATATATCATCTTCAAAAACCCTTACAATTACTGTTGCCTCTATCGGAAATATGACAGAGAGACCTCTTTTAAGGAGTGGTGCTCAAATAGGTGATTATATCTTCTATACAGGCCATCCAGGTATGGCAATGGCCGGTCTGGAAATACTAAAAAAAGATATAAAAGATAAAAACGTTAAACCCTTTATAAAAAAATTTTTAAGGCCATCATTAAGAATTAATTTCGCCAATGTCCTTTCAAAAAAGGGTTTAGCAACAGCAATGATTGACATAAGTGACGGTTTTCTTGGTGATCTTTCACACATACTTGAAGAAAGCAATTGCGGAGCTTTGATTTATGAAGATTTTTTAGATAAATCACCCTTTGAGAAATTAAAGCCCTTTTTCACAGAAAAAGAGATTGAATTTTTTATTTTTAATGGCGGAGATGAATAC
>JAOAGA010000059.1 GCA_026415985.1 Pseudomonadota bacterium
ACCCATGGCATAACCATTGATTATAGAAGCTGTTTCTGGCTCCCCAAAAATAATGAAGAAAACACCTACACCTAACAAACCAAGTCCTGCCACTGCCATACCCATAACTGCACCACCATTGAAGGCAACCATCAGAGCAGGTCCTTCCCCATGTTCTTTGGCAGCCCAAGAGGTTCTTGCATTAGCCTTAACTGCTGCCTTCATACCAAAAATACCCGCAAGGATGGATGAGAGACCACCACAAATATAAGTTATAGCGGTCTGAACATTAAGAAAAACACCTAATAAAACAGCAACAACAGCAAGAAATATAGCAAGGCTCTTATACTCTCTTTTCAGGAATGCCATTGCACCCTCTTCAATCAAACCTGCTATTTCCTGCATTCTCTCATTACCTGCCGGCTTCGCCGCAATTGCGCTAAAAAGCATAAAGGCGATGATTATTCCAAGTACACCAAGAGCAGGCAAAACATAAACAATCATACTCTCCATTTTCTCCCCCTGAACGAAGATTTTTTTAAGCAGAATAATTAAATACCACTTTACTTATTTTTTTGTCAAGACTATTTTAAATTATCGCTCTTCTCAACTTTTACCCTGAAAACAAAGTCATAATTAAGAATGTCATTCCAGTCCCACCCCTTCTTTGTAGATCTTGTGTCATCGCCATCTCCAAAAGGGTTTCCCGGTATGTAAAACCAATTCATTATTGCTTCCCCTGACCGTCTTATAACAATCCAGTATTTCTTCGGTTCTAAAAGGGTATTTTCATCGAACTTAAAATCAACCCAGTAGTATCCCGCCTTCCTCTCTATATCCTTCAAAAATAAAAGGTTAGACCTAAATCCCTTAAGGGATGGTCTGCCTTCTTCATCTTCAAGCACATCAATATATACAGCTCCATCTCCGCCAAACTTATGCATTGCCAATGAGATCTCCTTTAATATAACCCTTTCTGATAAATCAAACCTCTGAGCATAAAGATCCTTAGAGGTTACATATTCAGCGGTTTCTTTATCTAAAATTCTCTGACCTTTATCGTCTTTGATTAAAAACAAATTAACAAGATTGGGGAAATTTATATTACCTACAATATAGACCCTGTCTTTTTTCTCTTCAGGTTTTTTTTCAGGTAGCTCAGGCATCTTTGTTATTAAACCTTTATAGCTATTACTTGCAATATATGCTTTTGGAGTTTCTTCTGAGTTAGATAGTTTTATATCAATATTATCAGCCAGATATTTAGCAGTGATTTCTTCTTCATACCGGGGCAGGGTTGGCCCACCGCTCCAGGAATCATTTACTTCGTTTGAGTCAACTCCGTGTGTCTGTTTGATATGTCTTGTCGATACAAAATTTTTTGTCTGCTGGGGATCGAAGGGTAACCAGCCGTAAGAAGGAAAATACACTTCAATCCAGGCATGACCTCCCTGACCCATACTCTGAACAAGATACCCATCCTTGCCAAGTGGAATTTTCCATTGTTCTTTAAGTGTTATCCCGCCAACTATTCTCGCAGGAATGTTTAATGCTCTTAATAAGGCTATACTTAAATGAGCAATATTCTGGCAGTTACCGGATTTCGTTTCCAGTGTGAATACAGCATCATACTTTTGAGGGTTGTAGGTATATTTTACATTGTCTGAGACATAGTTGATAACTCTGTTTACAACATCATAAAGATTTGTGGTGCCTTCTGCCAATTTTATGGCAACTGTTTTTATCCTTTCATCATCGGATTGTACAAGCGGGCTTGAGCTAAGATACCTGCTATTCACATTAGATAGGTCTTTAACAGGAAAAGAGTCATTAAAGATCAGCTCCTTGAGATTATTTTTTTTGTTAACAACAAAATTTAGCACTATATCTATGTCTTTATCAACATTTTCGAAATAAGCCACTTTGAAGACATTGCCTTCCCTGTCCTTTTCCTCTTCGGTTTTTACGGGTCTGACTGAAAATTTTATATCAAGCTTCTCAACCTCCTGCGTTGTTAAAGGCGTTGTGTAGTTTGTTGGTATTGCAAAACGATACCTTAGCTTTTGAAGAGGTTTAGTTACTTTAAAAGACACGTTCTGAGATATCTCAATTTTTGATATCATCTCTCCGTTAAGCAAGAGAGTTTTTGAGTAACTATTGCTGGTTAAGAATAAAAAAAGAAAAAAAATTATTATTTTTGTTTTCATAAATTAATCTCTTGTTTATAAATTTTTCCTATAGTTTCTTATACTAAACCCTTTAAAACTGGTCTTGCTAACCCCTTTTTTCTGACAGAGAAACTTAAACACATATCCCATTGAGTTTAAGATCAGATTTTTAATCATGGCAATCTCTCTTTCGTAATCCCGCTGACTTAGACTATTTTTTAATAGCTCAATCTCTTCTAATATACCACATCCCATAAGAAAATACTGCTGATCGGTAAAACCAACAGTATCAAAACCGGCCTTCTCCCCTATTTTCGAGATTAAAGAGAAATTTATATGGGCGGTTATATCCTTTTCTCCTACAAGTTCATAGGGGTTTTCATCGGCTAAATGACTCTTGTAGCACATAAGTGTTCCTTTTCTTCTGTGGCTTAAAAAAAACTCTTCCTGCGTATAGCCATAATCAATTATTAAACTAAACCCTTCCTTAATGTTAGAAAGAATATTTTTATAAAAAGATTCCGCCGAAGGACATATCTCCGTTCTAAATCCATCGGGTATTTTAATATCCCAAAAATTAATAAAATTCATTATTCCATCAGAGACGGGCAATAAAACCTCCTTAAAAACTCCCTCTTGAAAATCAACATAAACCTGATAAATCTTGCCATCCAAATTTTCAATTATCTCAACAGGAAAACTATCAAATAACTCGTTGCAATAAAAAACTCCTTTTATCGGAGATAGATCTTCAGGACTATTTAAAAATATAACCTCTTTAAAAAAATCTTTTACTTCTGATAGTTGTATATCCCTAAAGGCTTTGTGGGGCTCTATGATTATAAGACTAACATCAATCTTATTATTCTTCAGATACTCACCTATATCCCTTGCCAGGTGTCCCCTGCCTGCTCCCGCTTCAATGAGAAAAATATTGTTATCTTCAATTGTATCTAAGAACTCAACTATCTGCCTTGCAATTGTATGACCAAAAATACTGTGAACACAGGGACTTGTATAAAAGTCACCGCTTTTCCCGATAGGAAGATATGTTTTTCTGTAATAACCAAACTGAGGATGATACAGACACCTTTCCATAAACCTTGAAAAGGGGATAGGGCCTGATTGGGCAATTTCTTCTGATATTATATCCTGTAATTTCTTTCCCATTTAAATTGCCAAGATATTTATATTATGGATCGCCCTTGCAAAGAAATGAATGGCGTATCTCATTACCAACTCATCAAAATCATAATAGGGACTGTGAAGTGATAGATTTTCACCCTTTTTCCCGCCAAAAAAGACATAGGCTCCTTTAACCTTCTCAAGATAAACTGAAAAATCTTCAGACCCCATAAGAGGTTTCATATCAACAAGACTATTCTTTCCTAAATAGGTATGGGCTATTTCTTTTAAAAACTGACAGACCGTCGGAGAATTTTTCAGGGAGGGATAACAATTTATATATTCGAAATCTACATTAGCTCCATAGGATTCAGCGATTGAATAAATAATTTTTTTCATTATCTCAGGTATTTTCTTCCTCAGATCATCGTTAAAGGTCCTAACCGTTCCTTTGATTTCAACCAGATCAGGAATTATATTAAAGGCATAGCCACCTTTAATCTCCCCGCAGGAGATAACAACTGGTTCAAAAGGTGAGATCATCCTTGAAACTATATCATTAAGGGAAGAAACTATTTTTGAGGCAACCAATATGGTATCTACCGTCTTTTCCGGTGCCGAAGCATGCCCGCCAGCACCTGATATTTTTATTATAAACTCATCACATCCCGCCATGGCAGGTCCTTCTATTATTCCTACCTTACCAACATCGATATCGGGAATTATATGAAACCCCAATATAATATCTATGTCTTTAAGAACCCCTTCTTCAACAAGAAAGCTGGCACCACCTTTTGGTGGTTTTTCCTCGGCAGGTTGAAAGATAAATCTTATCTTACCGTTTAATTTGTCCTTTATCTTTGTCAGCAACAAAGCAAGTCCTATTACTATCGCCATATGACCATCATGACCACAGGCATGCATATATCCACCGATTTCTGAAGAAAAGTCGAGTTTTGTCTTTTCTTCTATTGGCAGGGCATCCATATCTGCACGAACAGCGACATTAAGCCCCTTTTTCCCCGTTTCTAAATCTGCAATAACTCCCGTACCATAAACATTAGCTGGTTTTAAGCCAATCTCCTTCAGTCTCTCAAATACATACTTCGACGTCTTGAACTCTTTGTAGGCTGGTTCAGGCATTGAATGAAGAGCTCTTCTTATCCCAACAACGTATGGAAAAATCTGTTCAGAAAGCTCCTTTATTTCCATAAAATCCCCTTTAAAAACTATTTCTTTTAAAAGATTTTATATTATTTACAGACAAAAATCAAAAAATGAAAAAATTTTTGGTAGCCTCTTGGTTTTTGAAAAAATATTAGACCCTGCTATACTTTTATTTAGAATTATTAAAGGGGGTGGAGAGGATGCATATAAACGAGATAAGAAAGATAGCAAAAAATTTTGGTATATCCTCATCAAAGATGAAAAAACCTGAACTTATCAGAGCTATACAGAGAAAAGAGGGGAATTTTGACTGTTATGGAACTGCAAAAGAAGGGTTTTGTTCACAATCAAACTGTCTTTGGTTTGATGACTGTATGACAGAATCAAAAAAATAAATTTAAAAGGAGCACTCTATGTCAGAACCTGTTCGTTTGTCAGCAGAGGAAGTTTATAACAAAGTAAAGGCTGAAAAAGGACTGTTGGTATGTGCCTATAATGACCTCTCCCAGTATGAGCTTGTAAAGATTGAGTTTTCAATACCATTAAGTAGTTTCCTTCAGCTAAACCCGGAAACATATAAAGATAAGGATATTATCTTCTATTGTGCCTGAACTGCGGAACATACTTCTGCCCGTGTGGCAAAAGAGTTCATGGAAAGAGGTTACAAAAACGTATATGTTTTAGGTGGTGGATTTGATGGTTGGAAAAAGAGCGGATATAAATGATAAAGATCGAGAAGATTGATAGCCAGCCGGTCTCCTCTTTTGATATCGAAATTGTTGAAAGAAAGGGGTTAGGTCATCCCGATACAATATGCGATCTTTTGGCAGAAGAAATATCAAGAGCACTTAGTAAAAAATATATTTCATTAACAGGAAGGGTTCTGCATCACAATATTGACAAGATACTTCTGTCGGCAGGAAAAACAGAAAAAACTTTTGGAGGCGGAATATTTTTAAAACCAATAAAAATATTCGTCGGAGACAGGGCAACCTTTTTTTCCGGTACTACAAAAATAAATGTATATGAAATAGTTAATTCATCAATAATCAACTGGTTTAAAAGAGCTATTAAACATTTGGATATTAAAAACATAGAAACAAATATTTTATTAGAAGAAGGCTCAGAAGAACTCACCGGCATCTTTAAAGACAAAAAAGATTTTTTGCCTGCAAACGATACATCCGTTGGAATCGGTTACTATCCCTTAACCCCGTTGGAGAGCATGACTTTAGATTTAGAAAACTATCTGAACTCAGAGATCTTTAAGAAAAACCATCCCTATACCGGAGAAGATGTAAAGGTTATGGCATTAAGATTCAAAAAAAATACTGATATAACAATAGCAATGCCTTTCATTTCAAGATACATAAATAACGAAAGACACTACTTTCATCTGAAAGAAGAGGTCTGTAAAGACATTGAAAATTTTGTTGAATCAAAAAGACCTGCCGGGAAAACCAAGATTAATTTAAATACCCTTGATAGAAAAGGAGATGGTATCAAT
Organism: Pseudomonadota bacterium; assembly: GCA_026415985.1. Classification (GTDB taxonomy): domain Bacteria; phylum CALINM01; class CALINM01; order CALINM01; family CALINM01; genus JAOAGA01. The sequence continues at coordinate 5,947 of JAOAGA010000059.1, forward strand.
GGTATTTATCTGACATTAACGGGGACCTCTGCGGAGGATGCCGACTCCGGAGAGGTAGGAAGAGGAAACAGGGCAAACGGATTAATCTCTTTTATGAGACCCTTGGGTTCCGAGGCAGTTGCAGGGAAAAATCCTGTCAGTCACATCGGAAAGATTTATAACTTTTTTGCCTTTTATCTGGCAGAAAGAATATACAGATGTTTTGATAATATCGATGAAATATATGTATATATTTTAAGCAGGATTGGTAATCCCGTTAATAAACCTCTCTGCCTGAACATAAAATTATTGCCGAGAAAAAAATTGTCAGAAGATACTTATAACAAGATAACCCTTCTGGCTCAAAAGGAACTTCAAAGAATAGATGTCTTTTGTAAAAAGATTATATCCGGCAAGATCTGCCTTAAGTAAACTTATACCTCTACCTGAAAACATTATTGGCAAGAATGGTTTTTATCTCATCTCTAACCTTTGCTGCCTCTTCAAACTGCATATTCTTTGCTAACTTCTTCATCTTTCTTTCCAGTACCTTAATCCTTCTATCAAGTGCTTCGGTAGTTAAGTCTTTATAGTCTCCCTTTTCTTCTGATACTTCAATAGTAAAGTAATCTTTTTCGCAAAGGATACCAAAGTCTTCATTGATATTTTTCTTAACTGTTTCCGGAGTTATATTGTTTGCCCTATTGTATTCCAACTGAATTTTTCTTCTTCTCTCGGCCTCTCCTATAGCCCTTTCCATAGAAGGCGTTATTTTATCGGCATAAAATATGACCCTGCCATTTATATTTCTTGCAGCCCTTCCGCAGGTCTGAATAAGAGATGTCTCGCTCCTTAAAAACCCTTCTTTATCGGCATCCATTATAGCAACCAATGAAACCTCTGGTAAGTCAAGTCCTTCTCTTAAAAGATTTATACCAATTAATACATCAAACTCACCTTTTCTTAACCCTTTTATTATCTTAACCCTGTCGAGAGTATCAATATCGGAATGCAAATACTCTGTCTTAATTCCCTGCTCTTTAAAATAGGCAGACAAATCTTCTGCCATTCTTTTTGTTAGTGTAGATATTAAAACCCTTTCACCCCTTGAAATAACCTTTCTTGCTTCTTCAAGAATATCTTTAACCTGCTCTCTGGCCGGTTTTACTATAACTTCCGGATCAATAAGTCCTGTAGGTCTTATTATTTGTTCAACGAGATTCTCACATCTTTTAAGTTCATAGGGACCGGGGGTTGCAGATACATAAATAACATAGTTGATCCTTTTTTCAAACTCTTCAAACTTAAGAGGTCTGTTGTCAAGAGCTGAGGGAAGTCTGAAACCGTTATCCACAAGAGTTTGTTTTCTCGATCGGTCACCTTCATACATCCCGCCTATCTGGGGCACAGTGAGGTGTGATTCATCTATGACAATTAAAAAATCCTTTGGAAAGTAATCAAGGAGGGTAAAAGGAGGAACTCCTGCGGGTCTTCCATCTAAATAGCGTGAATAATTTTCAATGCCCTTACAATATCCCATCTCCTCTAAAAGCTCTATATCATAAAGGGTTCTTTGTTTAAGTCTCTCCGCAAAAAGCAATTTTTTTTCTCTTTCGAAAAACTCTAATCTCTCCTTTAACTCTCTTCTTATTCCTGTTATAGCATTTTTTAGCCTGTCTTCAGAAGCAACATAGTGACTTGCGGGATAGACGGTTATCCTGTCATGGTTTTTAAAAATTTCTCCTGTAACGGGGTCAAAACTTGAGATATTTTCAACATTATCTCCGAAAAACTCTACCCTTATTGCCCTGTTATCTTCATAAGGGGGGAATATATCGATGACATCACCTCTTACTCTAAAGGTTCCTCTAAAAAAATCATAGTCATTTCTTATATATTGCATTTCAATAAGTTTTTTCATCACATCTCTAATGTCTAACACCTCTCCCCTGTCAAAAACCACTATCATTCCTGAATAGGCCTCCGGAGAACCTATGCCATAAATACAGGATACAGACGCAACAATTATTACGTCTCTCCTTTCTAAAAGTGAATAGGTTGCCCTGTGGCGTAACTTATCAATTTCTTCATTTATAGAAGAGTCCTTTTCAATATAGGTATCGGTTTCGGGAACATAAGCCTCTGGCTGATAGTAATCATAATAGGAAACAAAATACTCCACCGCATTATCCGGAAAAAGTTCCTTAAACTCAAAAAAAAGCTGGGCAGCAAGAGTTTTGTTCGGAGCCATAACAAGGGTGGGCTTATTAACCTTTTCGATAACATTTGCTATGGTAAAGGTTTTTCCGGAGCCGGTAACTCCCAATAAAACCTGATTTTTCAACCCTGCTTTTATACCATCAACCAAAGAGGCGATAGCCTTAGGCTGATCACCTTTTGGTTCAAAGCCTGTGTTTAATTTGAAAAGATGCATTATTTTATTTTATAACAATAACGAGTTAAATAAAACTGCCATTAATTTAGATGAGAAAGAAAAAAACCATGACTTTTGACAAGTTTAATTTTAAAAAAAAAGCAAAAATTCACTTGTTTTTTAATTTTTGATATAATACTGAAATATGAAAATAACAGTTAAGCTTTTTGCAACCTTGAGAGATTTCGGACCCAAGTATAGTGAGATTGAGATAAAAGAAGGCTCAAAACTATATGATGTAATAAAACACTTCAAGATACCGGACGATTTCCCATTAATCAGACTTGTAAACGGTGATTTCGCCAATAACGATTATGAGTTAAAAGATGGCGACATAGTTTCTTTATTTCCTCCTATTGCGGGTGGCTAAGTGTCCGTAAAAGATGAGCTCAGCATACTATATAAACTAATTGATATCTTTAAAGAACTCAGTTTTAGCCCCGAGAGAAAAGACATATCAGATGTTGTAATTAAAGGGTTAATTTCCGTTTTTAATTTAGACTCAGCCTTCTTCTATGTCCTTGATGAAAAACGGGAGAACTTTCTCCTTGAGTTATCTACAAATCAGGAAAAAAGATGCTACAGCGTTGGAGAAGGCTTAATTGGCAAGGTCGGAAAAGAAGGCAATATTTACATAGAGAGAGAAACCACAACAGACAATAGTTTTTGTATCGCCGTTCCGGTTATAGGGAAAAAAAATATTTTAGGTGTTATTGGTGGCAGAAGAAATAAAGCTAAGGCCTTTAACTCTAAGGAAAAGGATCTGATAAAGGTTTTTGGTTATCAGGTAGGGATAGCGATGGAAAGCTACATCTACCACAAAAGACTTATCAGAAGCAAGGAGTTTAGAGATAGCATACTATACAATATCCTGAGCGGAATCCTGGTAATTAATAAAAAACGGGAGATAAAAACCTTTAATAAAAGTGCCTGTTCACTTTTGGAAGACGACAATCTTAAGGGGAAACAAATTCATAATTTTTTTAATCAGGAGGTCATCCTAAACAAGATTGAAGAGGTTATAAAATATAATCAACCAAGAAAAAACATAGAGATTGAAAGAGAAGGATACTTTTTTAATGTCAGCCTGATACCACTGCCAACAGAACAAAGTGAGATTGATGTTATGATTATTATAGATGATATTACAGAGATTAAAAAGGCCCTTGAAGAAAAGGAAACAGCAAAAAGGATGACTTTAATCGGCCAGCTCTCTGCAGGGATAGCCCACGAAATAAGAAATCCTATAACTGGCATTAATATAACCCTTGACATGCTTAAAGAAGCACCAAATATTACAGAAAATCAGACAAAAAGTATAAACAAGATACTAAAAGAGCTTTCAGATATTGAAGATCTCATCAATTCTCTACTTGAGATCACAAAACCCACTACCTTAAAGCTTAAAAACGAGAATATTGATGATTTTATTAAGGCATTTATAACAAGAATAGGCGATTTAGCAAAGAAAAAAAATATCACAATAAAATATGATTGTGACTCTGAAAATGCGAGAGCGATGATTGATGAAAAAAGGTTAAATCAGGTTTTCATGAATCTTTTTAACAACAGCCTTGAGGCAATAAACGAAAATGGTATTATTGAGATAAAACTTTCGGAGCTAAAGGAAAATATTATAATATCTTTCAAAGACTATGGTTCCGGTATAAAGAAAGATATAATAGATAAAATTTATGAACCCTTTTATACTACTAAAAGAGAAGGAGCGGGCTTGGGACTATATATAACAAAAAGCATTATTGAAGGACACAACGGCACAATAAAGGTTACAAGTGACGGTAATACATACACGGAATTTTTAATCACACTACCTAAAATAAGGGGATAGTTTTGGAAAAGATATTAATAGTTGATGATGAAGAGCTTATAACTGAATCTCTATCAAGTTTTTTAAATGAAAAGGGTTACGATATCAAAACCGCCGATTGCATTGCCAGAGCTAAAAATGCCCTGCAATCGGAGAATTTCGATTTAGTTCTGCTTGACCTCAAGTTGCCTGATGGTCAGGGGATAGAACTCCTTGATTTCATATCAAAGGAAAAAGAGAAACCCCTTGTAATTATGATGACCGCTTACGGCACAATTGGTGATGCTGTAAAGGCAATTAAAAAGGGAGCCTATGATTTTATTCAAAAACCTTTCAGAACAAAAGATATTGAAATAATTATAAAACTCGCCTTAGAGACAACAAGGTTAGAGAGAGAGTTGCGTCAGGCTCAAAAGATAAATGCTGAGAAATATGGCATTAAAAATATTATCGGCTCCTCCCCGGGTATGGAAGAAATTTACAGGATAATTAAAAAGATATCAGACAAAGGTGTTAAATCGGTCCTGATACTTGGAGAAAGTGGAGTTGGAAAAGAGCTGATAGCAAAGGCAATACATTATGAAAGCAGACGATCGTTATGGCCCTTTGTCGCCATAAACTGTTCATCTATCCCCTCTAACTTATTAGAGAGCGAGCTTTATGGTTACGAAAAAGGAGCCTTTACCGACGCGAGAGACAAAAAGATCGGTCTTTTAGAAAAGGCCAATAAGGGGACTCTCTTCCTTGATGAGATAGGAGATATGAATTATGAACTTCAATCAAAACTATTAAGAACTTTAGAAGAAAGAACCATCAGACGCATTGGAGGAACAACAGATATTCCGGTAGATATACAGGTGATCTCTGCTACTAACCAGGACATTGAAAAACTCGTATCGGAAGGTAAATTCCGAAAAGACCTTTATTTCCGCCTAAAGGTTGTCGAGATCAAAGTGCCTCCTTTAAGAGAACGGAAAGAAGATATAATGCT
>JAOAGA010000005.1 GCA_026415985.1 Pseudomonadota bacterium
TCTTTATACTTATTAACCGCAAAGACACTATATATCGATGTATAGTCAAAAGATGGGAAGCTCTGATAATATTCAGCCTTCAAAATTAGATCTTTTATCGGTGTTGCCTTAAGACCTAATAAAAACTGGCTTGTAGATTTCATGGCATAATCATACTTGGTATCGAGATAAAAGCTCAGATTTTTTACAATAGGGCCATCGGCAGAAAAACCGATTATTTCCTTTGATATGTCGTTTTTATCATATCTTACTGCATAGGATAACTGTAAATAATAGTTTTTAAAATTTGAATAGGCACTTGCCATCCACAGGTAAGAATCTTTAGCTGAAAGTTCGCTTCTTTCCGTAAATAGCACTTCCCTGCCACCAGAAAATTTTAAGCCTACGGGACCAATGTTAGTTACCGCTAATGAGCCACCATCTATTATTCCCGATAGAGAGTTGGAATAAACATAATGTCTGCCTAAGGTCAGATTAACCTTATCATTTAAAAGCCCCTCATAGTTTAAATAGAGATAATACAACCTCGCATCCAAATCATCACTGGATGTTAACTGCTTATTTAGTCTGCCATAGGCATAAATAGCAAGTTTATCATCCTTAGTTAGCTTGTTTACATTTACCTTAAGATATTCTGCAATATCTCTCTCATTATCTCTTGTAATAAGATTGTTATACCATAGATATTGGGTAGAGCTGGTAAACTGAACCTCTGCAGAGTAAACATGGAAAGCATACAATAGAACGGAAAGAACGGTTAATATTTTAAGCTTTCCCATCTATCCCTCCTTATTATTTTTTATTGTTATTTAAACTTAAACATACATATCCCCAGTTGTTAAATAATAATTGTATTTGTAATTTTTTCATGAAACATTTGTTACGCTATAAAGCTAATCATTAAAATTTGAACTGGGTTTGGAGTTTATTAAAAAAATTTTCTAACTGATTTGATTAAGAATTTCGATTTAATGGATGATTGTTTATTGTAGAGGAAATTTTTTGCCAAATCTTAAACCATCTGATCGCTTTCAATTATGCCGTCTTTCAGCTTAATTATCCTCTCAGTTCTCTGTGCAAGATCCGGATTATGGGTTATTAATATAATTGATATACCTTTATTGTGAAGTGATTTAAGGAGCTCAAAAATCATTTCAGCATTTTCTGAATCAAGGTTACCTGTGGGCTCATCGGCAAGAATAAATTCGGGATTATTAACCAATGCCCTTGCTATGGCAGTTCTTTGCATCTCACCACCGCTTAGCTGATTGGGTTTGTGATTAATTCTGTCTTTTAAGCCAACCATCTCAATCAAGTTTTCTATTTCAGATCTGTTTCTCTCTTTCCGGCTGAAGGTTAAAGGTAAACTTACATTTTCATATACAGTCAATCCAGGTATTAAATAAAACTGCTGAAATATATAACCGATCTTTTCTCTTCTGATCTTAACAAGTTCCTTCTCAGGCATAGTTTCTATATCAATACCATCAAGTCTGACTATTCCGCTTGTAGGGGTGTCAAGACAGCCTAAGATATGAAGTAAGGTAGTCTTGCCTGAACCTGAAGGACCGACTATGGAAAGAAACTCTCCCCTTTCTATTTCTAAATCAATACCTTTGAGAGCTCTTACTCTCTCGCTACCTCTTTGATATATCTTTTCGACCTTTTCTAACTTAATCATCCTTTTATTGCCTCAATGGGACTTACCTTTGAAGCCCTATAGGCGGGATAAAGACCTGAAACTACACCAACAAATATGGAGAATATAAGGCTAAAAAGGGCAATTTTATAATCAAAAAGAAGTATTTTCCCTGCAGGGACATAAGGCATGAACTTTCTTACAAAGTCTTCTATCAAACCTGAGCCGATATTTGATATGATTAATCCAGCTAAACCGCCCGTTGTTGTAAGTAAGATAGTCTCTGTTATAATTATCTTGAAAATATCATTTCGTCCGGCACCAATTGCCCTCATCATTCCTATCTCCTGAGTCCTCTCAAAGACTGTCATAAGAATTGAGTTCATAACACCTACCGCACTAATTATAAGAGCAATTATAGCAACAGAAAGACTAAGTATCTTTGCGGAACTTGCCAAACTGGATATGCTGTTCATAACCTGGTTCATGGTAACAATCTGTATTCCCGGTATCTCATTTGATAACTTTTCAATAATTTCAGTTAGTTTCTCAGGATATAAAACCTTGACACCGAGGGCGGTTACCTTCCCTTCTTTATTTAACATTTTCTGTAAAGCTGTTATAGGAATATAAATAAATGCATCGTCCTGACTACCTGTTTTCTCAAGAACACCGGTAATGGTAAACTTCTTGTCTCCATAAGAGTAGGTATCTCCAATTTTAACCTTCATATGATCAAAAACTTCGGAACCTAAAATTAACCCTTCATCATTATCGGGAATACTGCCTTTTATATTCCATTGGGGCTTTATATTTTTCAGATGTGACATTTCCATACCGTAAACTAAATCAATCTTGTTATGGATCTGATTAGGAAGCTGTGTCACAAGTATTGGAGATATGAGACTAATATCTTTAAAATTTCTTATTTTTTCAGAAACTGTATCATCAAGATATTTAGGTATAACCGCACCATGGAGCACAAGAGAAGCAACCTCATGGGGACATCCGGAGGGAACTATCATAAAATGAAGTCCTGTTCTTTCTAACTCCTTTGAAAGCCCTGCTTCAAAACCTTTATTGAAAGAAATTATGGAGTATAACACAGCAATGGAAGCAGTTATTCCAACAAGGGTTAGAAAACTGCGGGTTTTATGCCTGAGCAGGTTTTTGTAGGAAAATAAAATAGTGGTCATTAACCAATCTCAACACCAATTGCGATGATGTACACACCTGCCTGTCCAAAAGATACAACACCGGTCACTTTAGCCTTTTTACCCTGTTTTGGTGGAATTGCAAAGCCGTTGGTTGCTAAATCGATAAATATCTGCCCCGAGCCATCGTTTAAAAAAAACCAACACCCGTTTGAGGCACATTGAGTTGTAATCTTACCTTCTAAATTAACCGTTTTGCCCTGAAAGGCGGGATTTAAAACTACATCCTTAACGGAAACCTTCTGAACGTTTTTATCAACGCCTGCACCATATTTTTCCGAAGCACAGGCAAGCAAAATTAAACTTAACATAATAATCAGATATTTTTTCATTTTTGCTCCAATCTTTATTAATTTAATTATATTTTACATTTGTATTTTATCAAAATAGTTACATTCTTTCAATTTAATAATTTTTTCCCCGGTTAAAAAAATTAATGGCTAAACTTATTTTGACAGAACTACAGGAATTTTATAATAACCGGCTGTCTGTTTGTATTCATAAAATGGTAACATATAGGGGTCAGAAAAATCTTTGGGGAAGATCTCGATAAAAAGATTGCTTTTCTTGTTTACTATCTCTCCTGTAAGTCTTGCGTAGCCTCTCTCTCCTTCAAATCCAAAAGACTTTACTATCAATCTATCTTTGGTAATCTCAATACCACCTCTTGCTTTAGTAAAAATGTCGTATGGTAGCTTATTGCCTTCTATCTCGAAGGTCCTCCAGTTTATTTCATTTATATTAAACTCTATGGAAACATTATCCTTATTAATCTTTATCCTACCATCTGTTAATCCGGAAAAGGATATATAAGACGGAATCTCAAGAAAATCAGTATCAAATAATATATTACTGAAATTAAGATCTCCGCTAATCTTTTTATTTATGGAGACACTAAAATAACCGTTAATTTTTTCAGATATAATATTAATGTTTATATTTCCAACTAAAAGCATGAGGACAGAGAGCTCTATCTCTGCATTATTTAGGGTTAAAAGTTTTTTTCCGTCTTTTTCTATCTGCAGATTTTTGTATTTATAGCGGGTAAGAAACTGTCCTCTGCTCTCATCTGATTTTATTTGGAGTATCTTCTGATTTTCATTTATCTTATCCAGAACATAGTCTGCACTTAACCAGAAATTGAGGGTTAAGAAAACTACTAAAAAAATCCCTAAGACAATATAGATAATTTTCATATTAACTAATATATATATGATATGACTATGCTTGCGTTTAACAGAGATGGATTTTCAAAGGAAATACTAAAATTAAAGCCGGATATTTTTATAAACAGGTTGGCTGTTTTTAGTTTATATAGAAAATTAGTCAATGTATTAACATCAATGCCTTCGATTTTTATCTCGTAATCTTCACGATTATAAAGACCATCTTTTTTCTTTGAAAGAAAGTTTATCTTTTTTAAGTTCTTCTTTGCTGATAGCTCATCGGCTATCTTTTCAAGTTCTCCATTTATGCTTTTATTTCTCCCTTCTTCTATTCTTTTTTTACTCAAGGATAGATACTCAGCCATAATATTTACCGCATCTCTATTATTGATTAAATCCCGCAGGGTATTTCTGGCTATGTTTATTTTTCTTTCCGTTTCGGCATTCTTAAACTTTAAAAAAATACCCGCTGATAAAATAATAGCTAAAAATATAACAGATATATAAAACTTTCTTTCCTTATATCTCATTTATCTCCAACTCCATAGTAAAATTTACTGTTCCATCAGGCAGGTTTTTTGTCTCTAAAATCTTTGACTCTTTAAAGTTTTTTAAGAGGTTTGTCTTGAATTGTTGTAAAAAGTTCATATCCTTACACTCACCTTTTAGACTAACCCTCGTCCCTTCACCAAGAATCTCCTTAATTTTTATATTGTTATTAATATGTTGTGAGATATTTTTGAGAATATCAAGGGAGTCTATGCCCTTTAATGTCTTGTAATTGTTCTTTAAATCTATCATTTTAGACTGAATATACGTTAAAGGATCGCCCTCAACCTTTTGTCCCTGAGATAAAAACTGTGATGAAGCTGATATTTCTGATCTTAACCTTTTTTCCTTTTCTTTCAATATAAAAAATCTCGTTAACTCTCCTACTAAAACGATAATAGATATTAAAACAAAATATTTAAAAATTTTATTTAAAATCTCTATTTTCCAGTATTTTTCACTAAGACCTAAATACTCTTTAGGGATAAAGTTCATATCTTTATTATTAAGACTATCTTTTGATAAATAATCGGCTAAGGTTTCATCAAAACAGATAGAGATAGACTTTAAACAGGAAAGTTCATTTCCAAAAGATTTTATATATTTCTCTATCTTTTCTTTCTCTATGGCAAAAACCAAGGCTGATAGTTCTTTATCCGTTTCTGATAGAGTAGCATAATCCATTACAAGATTCTCAGAAGGTTCTATAAACTTATCCTCCATCTCATAGGAGAGAATTTCTTTAATCTTTTCCCTCTCTAACTTCGGGAAAACAGCCTTCCTTACTGAAAACTCACAGGCAGGCAAAAAGATATTGATACCCGTTTTTTTGTCAATCTTAGGTAAAAGCTCGCTGAACTCTCCTTCAAAAACATATTCTTCCCGAGAAATTTCATTATATATTTTATAACCTTTTTCTAACTTATAAACATTTATTGCCATCAGCGACACCCCATTAATTTCAGGTTAAAAGTAACATTTCAGCTCTAACCTATCTTAATAACATTAGTATTCCTTCCAGTATCTCGTCTTAACCTGTCCACCGGATAACTCAAAACCAGCCTCTACAACTTCTCTAAAATCATCTTTACTGGCAGTGAGATTTACAATAAAACTGGAACTTTTAACCGTTATTATATCAGAAATATTTATTCCTATTACATTCATACCTGCAACATTTATAAACTCACCCTTAGTTTTAAAGGGCCCTTCAGTTCTTTTATCTATTATCCTGTTTGCAAGCTCTTCGGAAATATCATTATGAAGTGCCATCAGAAGCTCCTTTTCTGCTGTATTTACATTAATCATACCATCTCCAATGCAAGTAAGATAGGGCTTAATCTTTTCAAGATCTTCAGCATTAAAAATATAACCTAATTCAGAAAGAGAAAAAAGAAAATAATTTTTACTATTTATTTCTCCATCTGATGTTCTTCTGACATTGTCAAAATCTATATAATCAACAAGTTTATCCGCATAGGCTTCATCTAATTTTAATATATTAAGCAACCTTCTGAATATCTGATAATTTCTATTATTTATACTGCCGTTTTGGTAAACAAGTGTATTGACGTTAAACTTACTGTTACTATCGGTTATTATGGCTGATATTAATACATCATCAGCTCTATCTTCTATAGTCTGACTGCCTTTGTCAGTATAATCAAGTCTTTTTAAATACTCTTTCAACTGCTCCGTTGCGTAGGTATAACCTGATTTTAAAACTACAGACATTGTCTCTGATATTTTATAATTCTCAGTTATATTAATAAACAGATACACTCTTCTTATAAAATCAAACAGAAGAGAAATGGTAATTGTAAAAACAAGTAAGACCACAATTAGAACATTGCCTCTGTTACTCATCTTTCCACCATGAGTTTGCAAATCTGTGACAACTCCTCAGCTTCGCCATCATTTTTTTTAAAAAATATGCTCACCTTTATGTATTCCGGGTTTTTTTGTGCGCTTTGACTATCAAAAACCTTTTTTTCTTCTCCATTTTCAATATGGGAAACTTTAAAACCCTTGATGTCTCTCAATACTAAAACCTTTATCGGTCTGTCCTCCATAAGGGGATCATAAAGACGTTTGTATAGGTTTAGATTACCTTTCTCCTCTTCTACAAAATAACTGATCACTTTAAGACCATCTTTGAAAAAAGTTGTGAAGGTAATCTTACTGGCGGGATTACCATAATAATCGTTTTCTTCTATCTTAACGCCTGAATATTTAAGCTTTTTCTCATAATAAATGCTTTCCATCTCCTTTCTCATCATGCTGAAAAGATTGTATACTCTCTCCTTATTCCTCATTGAATCATAGACGTCAAAGGCACCTCTCTTAACCGCAAAAAAGACCGTATAGGCAGAAGCAATTACGACTATTGAGATTGTCACCGCTATTAAAACCTCTATGAGAGTAAAGGCTCTCTTACTTTTTAACATAACTGAATACCGTTACCTCACTTTTTCCGTTGGAGGCTTTAGATAGCACCTTTTTCAGGCCAAAAATATATTCTTCTTCCACAACAGAAAAGCTAATGTTTTCTCTCTGACCAGCCTTGTTTGGTAATTTATTTTTTTCATATAAATACAGATTCTCTTTTGCCAGTAAAATAAGCTTAAGATTGTCTTTTTTTTCGTTGTAAACCCCCAAATGATATGAGAAAGAGGATAAAACTGCAAGTAATGCTGATGTTACGATAAAAAGGGCTATCATTACCTCAATGAGGGTAAAACCATTTCTTTTAATCATAAAACTCTTTTTTTTCCTTGAAAATTTCCACTTCACCGGTAATGTTGTTTAATAATATTGTAAAAACATTTCCATTTCTGTTTAAATAAAAGGCAAGGAAGTCTTCGGAAGGAAAGGGTGGAAAAATTATTGTTACCTGTCCGTCTTTTATAACACCCCTTGCAGGGACTAAAACTTCCCAGCTTTCATCTTCTTTCATGGTAAGCTTTTTTTCACTTTTGTCCGATTTAAAGGAAAAGTATCTATCTTTAAAATTAATTGTAAGTTGGGTTTCTTTTTTTGATGTAACCGAATCTTCCCGTAAGGCTCTGAGATAAGAGGCTAATGCAATCTCATCTTTCAGAATAGTCTCTCTGAAAAGGGCAGGAATGGTAAAAAATGAAACCATAGTAAGAATAAAGATTACAACAAGAAGTTCTATAAGTGTAAAAGCCTTGATATTTACTTTCACTTTATAATTCTAATCAATCTCCCAGTTGTTTATATCTGCATCTTTACCTTCTCCTCCAGCCTTTCCATCGGCTCCATAGGAGGAAAGGTCAAAATCACCATGGGAACCCGGTGATAGGTATATATATGGATTTCCCCACGGATCTTTGGGAACACTTCTTTTTTCCAGGTAACCACCGTCTCTGTATTTTTCAGGCACAGGGGCTGAAGCCGGCTTCTTTACAAGGGCTTCAAGTCCTTGCTCTGTTGTTGGGTAAAAACCATTGTCTAATTTATATAACTTAAGTGCTGTCTCTAAATTTTTTATCTGAATCTTTGCTTCTGCAATTTTTGCGTCATCTGTTCTTCCGATAACCTTGGGGCCCACAAGGGCGGCAAGAAGCGCCAGGATAAATACAACCACAAGAATCTCTATTAGTGTAAACCCTCTCTTATCTCTCATAAAACCCCCTTAAAATTTTAATTAACGGATACTTTTCCGACAAACTATCAGCTAATGTCATATTTATATCCTCTGTTTCTTCTTATCGCTAATTCTTTATTGTTATTAACTTGCTTAACTCATCTTATTACCTGATTCATCTCAAATATTGGCAATAATATGGAAATTACCATAAGTCCAACAATTACCCCCATAAAAAGGATAATTGATGGTTCTAATATTCTTAATAAATTATCCACAGATTTTCTGAAATCTTTTTCAGCCATATCGGCGAGTTTCATTAAGGCTTCCGGAAGTCCGCCTGTTTTTTCACCGGTTTGAATTATCTGAAGATAGGTCGGTGGCAGAAAGTCAATAACATCTGATAACTTCATCCCTTCCTTAATGTCTTCTTTGATTTTTTCAACCCTTTCTGCTATATAGGCATTGCCGGTAACATCTTTGCTGAAATGAAGCGCCGATATGATTGGAACACCGCCTTTCAGAAGAAGCCCGAAAATTCTGCAAAACCTTGAGATATATAAATCTTTTACCGCTTTAAAAGTAGAAAAATACAAAAATTTATGAAAATTTATGGCTCTTCTTCTGATGTAAGTTCTCATCAGAAAAAAAACCCCGACGAGTGAGAGAATAAAGAGATACCAGAAATTATGGAGAACACTGCTAAAGGCTATGAAAAATCTTGTAATGAAAGGTAAGGGTATCTTTTGCTCAATAAAAATTAATGATATTTTCGGAAAGACAAAGGTGAATATAAATATTATAAGTATTATCGCTACACCAATCATAAAAACCGGATATATTAAAGCAGATTTAACTCTGTCTTTTACCTCCTTCTCTTTCTCAAGAAATGCTGACAGGTCAGAAAGAACTCTTTCAAGTGTTCCTGACTCTTCGCCAGCCCTTACCATTGAACAAAGAAAGGGAGGAAAGAAGTCCTGTCTTGTTTCCATTGCAGAAGACAGGCTCATACCTTTAATAAGGTTGCTATAAATATCTTCAAGTATGGCCTTAGTCTTGCCATCTGCTTCGAGGGACAAAGATTTAACTGCTTCAGGGACCAAAACACCCGCAGATATCATGGCAGAAAGATTAAAAAAGATATCTGAAATACCAATGCCTTTTTCTACCGTAAGTCTTTTTTTCTTGGATAAATAAATCTCCTTTAAAAAAATGCCCCGCTCTTTTAAAACAGAAACTGCCTCTTCCTTAGAGGAGGAAAATATTTCCCCTTTTACCTCCTTGCCATCACTTCCATAAGCTATATATCTATATTTTGGCATCTAATTACCCCATAAAAAAAGACCAGATCTTTAGGTAAGATCTAATTTAAACAAGACTTTTATTTTTTTAACAGCACATGTGTATTATAAATCAATCTTATGGCCAAACTTACATATCACCAACGTTAGTTACTCTCAGCACTTCTTCTATTGTTGTTATCCCGTCTCTTATTTTTTGAATACCATCACTGAACAAAGTAGTCATTCCTTTTTTTATAGCTAAACTTTTAATAGTTCTTGCATCACTTTTTAACATAATCTGTTCCTTGATATCTTCATCAATCACCAAAAGCTCGTAAATACCTGTTCTGCCCAGGTAGCCCTTGCCATTACATTCCTTACAACCCTCTCCTTTATAGACAAAATCAAGGTTAGAAAGCTCCGGCATGACCCTTTTAAACTCATCTTTTAAAGGAACCTCCTTTTTACAATAAGAGCAGAGTCTTCTTAAAAGCCTCTGTGCCAAAACTCCCGTGAGAGAAGACGCCACCAAAAAGGGTTCTATATCCATATCTATTAATCTTGTAACGGCGCTTGAAGAATCATTTGTATGAAGGGTCGACAAAACAAGATGACCCGTTAACGACGCCTGAACAGCAATCTCTGCGGTCTCTTTATCTCTTATTTCTCCGATCATTACAATATCCGGGTCCTGTCTTAAAATAGATCTCAGTCCGGCAGCGAAGGTCAGGTTGATTTTAGGATTTACCTGAATCTGAGCAATTCCCTTAATCTGATATTCTACGGGATCCTCTATGGTTATTATGTTTTTTTCTTCGGAATAAATTTTTAAAAGACTTGCATATAGAGTTGTAGTTTTACCGGAACCTGTAGGACCCGTTACAAGAACAATACCGTTTGAACGGGAGATAAGTTTCTCAAAATCGGAGAGTTTATCTCTTTCAAGACCCAACTCGTTCAGACTCATAACACCCTTCATTCTGTCAAGGATCCTTAAAACAGCTCTCTCCCCAAAAAAAGTTGGTATTATTGATACTCTGATATCAATATCCTTTCCTCCTACAATTAACCTGATTCTTCCATCCTGAGGGAGCCTCTTTTCTGCGATATCCAAATTGGCTATAACCTTTATTCTCGAAATCAGTGATTCATGGATTATCTTTGGTGGTTGCAGAACCTTTCTTAATATACCATCAACTCTAAACCGAACCTCCAAATCTTTTTCGTATGGTTCAATATGAATATCCGATGCCCTTTCTTTTACTGCCTCAAGAAAGAGGGCATTAAGTAGCTTTATTATGGGAGCGTCATCTTTTAACTCAAGAAGATCCTTAGGAAGCTCTCCATATTGAGTTAATCCGACAAGACCTTCCTGCTCTATCTCCCCCATAACTGTCTGTGCCGATGATACAAGACTATAAGCCTCATTTAAGAGTGCCAATATCTCTGCCTCATTCCTCCTTACATAGTCAAAGGAGAGCCCTAACCTTTTTGAAAAATCTCTCAAGGCAAAAAGGCCGTTATCATCAGATATTAATGCCAATATCTTATCTTCTTCTCTTTTATATATGAGTATCCTGTTGTTCTTCTGATATTTATAGGGAATTTCCCTAAGTAAGTTTAAATCTATGTCTGAAATACCAATATTTTTATCTTCCATAGCACCTCTGTATAGAATATACACCCTAAAGTTTAAAGACCTTTAAACTTGAATTTTATTCAGCCTTTCTCACCTTTAAGTTTGGTTCTATATACTCAATAATACCCCTTTTGAGAAAAATCTCTTTTATTTCCTGAAACCCTCTGTCGGGTGGTATTTCTATGAGATACATTCTTTCCATAAGAGTTTTCTTGATAGACATCTTATTGTCTTTCAAAAACTTCTCAAACTCATCGGCGGAAACATTTTCCTTGATTTTTACAATTGCCTCATTGAAGCTTTCCTCCCCCATCTTGTTTGAGTAATCGGTTATTTTTCTATCTGTAAGCATAGCAAGCTCTGATGAATCCCTTATAATGTGAGGTGTTAAAAAGACAAGCAGATTAGTCTTTTTTGTCTCATAAGATTTGTATCTAAAAAGAAAACCTATCAAAGGAATGTCTCCAAGAAAGGGCACTTTAGTTATGATTTCTTCAGTCTTTTCCTGCATAAGTCCACTGATTACAACAGTCTGCTTATCTTTTACAACAACAGATGTCTTTGTTGATCTTTTTGTTGTAGATGGTCCTAATGTTAACAGTTCATCTTTTGTTACCTGTTTTAATGAAGAGATTTCCTGATATATATCAAGTTTTACATACTCACCTTCAGTTATCTGTGGCGTTATCTTTAGGTTTATCCCGACATCCTTTCTCTCAATGACATTAAAATAGGACTGCAGACTTGATGTTCCTGTTGTCTGTTCCCTTTTAGATATAAAAGGTACGTTCTCGCCCACTACTATTTCGGCTTCTTTGTTATCTGAGGTAAGTATCTGTGGTGTCGACAGCACATTGATAGCATCCTTGAACTCATTAAGGCTGAAAAGAGCGGTAAAGCCGGGAATTGTGAGAGATCCGCTCCCTGAAGGATTAGGTATATCAAAGAAGTTTCCAATACCACCTACAGAAAATCCAGAGAGTCCATTGATTACCGAAAGCATCGTTCCGCTATCAACAGTCCCAAAACCTGTTATTGCAACAGGCTCATTATTTTTTCTTACAACAGTTCTCCACTTTGACCCTAACTCCTTCAACTTATCAATTGAAGCTTCCACTATCATAGCCTCGACGAAAACCTGCTTTCTTCTCTTGTCTAAATTTTTTATTATGCTTTCAATCTGAGGATATATAGCGGGTGGGCAACTAATAATCAAAGAATTTGTCGATTTATCAGGAGTGATACTAATTTTAGATTTATCCTGAGGTTGTTTCCCTCCCCTGACCTCTTCCAGATTTTTTACTGTTGACTCCATTACCTTTGAAAGCTCTGTTGAGTCAGCATTTTCAAGAAAATATACATAGATATTGCCTTTTATATCCTTTGCGGGAACATCAATAAGCTCTAACACCCTCTTTACATAATCTTTCATATATTGTGAGCCAATAAGTATCAGCGCATTTAACCTGCTGTCAGAAAATATTTTTATATCCTCTTTTAAATCGGGTTTATCTTTTTTAAGCACCGTGTCAGTTAAAAATTTTGTTACATCCTCAGAAAAGGCGTTTTTCAAATAGATAATCTCAGGAGTCTCTTTAAGAGCGGGTTTATCAATAAAACTTAAGATATGTTCAAGCCTTTTTATATTGGTAGCACTTTCTACCACTAATAAATACTCACCTGAACCGAATATTGAGATATGTCCGTCTTTTGAGATAAGAGGTTGCAAAAACCTCATTGTTACTTCCGGATTGGCATACTGAACAGGTATGAGTTTTGTAACATAGCTCTCATTTATCTTATCTGAATCAGGCGATAGTGACCTGGCATCTCTCGAAGGAATTATCTTTAAAAGATTCCCTGCAGACGGAACAACGGTATAACCTTTAAGATTTAATACGGCAGTGAAAAGACTGTAGGCTTCATCGGCAGATATTTTAGATGGTGCTATTATAGTAACCTTGCCTTTAACATTCTCATCGTAGATGAAATTTTTTCCTGTAACATCACTTATAAACTTTACTACATTTGTAATCTCAACATCTTGTAAATTTACCGTAATCAACTTTTTTTTCTGTTCAGCATATAGACCAGTGCCCATTGTCAAAAATATTAATATTATTAAAAATATTCTCTTCACTGACCCTCCTAAAATAATACGGTTAAGTTTAGACTTTGAGTTTGCAATTACCATTCCCCAACCCCTCACCCATTATCTAATTTATATAATATACCAAACTCTTTCTAACACCATCTCTCATTATATCAAGTTCTACTTTATCAAGCTCTTTTAGCAGATTAAATATCTTAATACCATCATTAGGTGATGTTAACTCAATACCATTGGCACGCAAGATTACGTCTCCATTCTTTAACCCAATACTATCATAAAAGCCATTAGGCTTAACCTCCCTGACTACAAATCCCTGCTGTTTCCCGTCAACAATATTTGGCAATAACCTCGCATCTGTAAGAATCTCTCTTGGCTCTTCAAGAAACCTTTTTATCAGATCTCTGCTAAAGGTTTGCCCCTGCCCCGGTGCCTGTTGAGTTTGAGAACTCAAGTTAGGTGGATTACCTGACGATGTTTTTTTATCTTCCAAAACCGCTCCTTCTAAAGGAACCTTAAACCCTCTGCCCCCCTGAGAAATATAGACATAATCTTTTGTCACCATACTAAGTTTTCCTGTATTAAAAACATCATCTCCTAACTTAAAAAGGATTTGTTTTCCTTCTTTATTTTCAATAAAGGCATAACCAGGAAAAAGTGTAATAACTCCTTTAAGCTTTAAACCTGTTGAATCAACCGCTACAGACTGTTCTGCTTTTTTCTCTATAACGGAAAAAGTAGCACCTTTTATAGAAAATATGTTTTTATCTACGACTAAGGCATAATCATTTATTGTTTTTGAAGTATTTTTTTGGGGCTCCTGCTTTTTTTGACTCTCAGGTAGTGTCTCTTTTAAAGTAGCTAATTTTATGATATTACCAAGATAATAGGACAAGAATAAAATAACTGTTATAAATCCTATTATGTCTATTACCTTTGTTTTGTTTATCTTTACCATTTCCATAGAGTTATTAAAAAGATTATTATAAACACAATAACAAGATTTGTATAGGCAAGAAAGTAAAAAACCCTTATAATCTTATCCTTTTCAACTTTGCTCTGGAAGGTAAAATCTACTTTTTTAAATCTTTCTAAAACATCTTCTCCATGAGGGGCAAGCTTTAAAACCCTGGTAAGATCTTCTCCGGCAAAATGTCTGCCCATATGAACACCCATCGGCCATAGCTTACTGTTAGTTACATCATAAACCTTACCATTATAGGCAATATAGGCTTGCCTACCCTCCTTACCATCGTAATGACCAAGCCCTGCATTTTTTTCTCTGTTTATCTTGCTTCTCATTTTTGGCCCCAAAAAGAGCGTTACAAAGATGGCAGATGAGACCATAATCAGGTAGAAGAAAATCTTTAAAGATAAGATTATTCCATACCTGTTATCAAAGAAATCATAAAAACTATCTATTTTGAAAAAGGTAAGTATAGTCCCTGTAATAGCCATTACAAAAATAGATGTCCAGCCAAGCAAAAGTTCTCCTCTCGGCAAGCCACCCGCAGCATAGCTTGGTTTAAGTATTAAATGGACATATAAGATTGTCCCAAACCAGGTTATAGCAAAGAAGAGATGAATAAAATAAGTTATAAATCTTATTATTCTTTTGGCAGGAGTTAATCCCTTTAACTCAACAAGAAACTTTTCTCCTGCTCTGGTTAGATCTTTACCTTTAGATATATCTTTATGACAGTAACTGCAATCTTTACCAGTTTTTTCAGCTAATAACTCCGTTGCATACAGATTCTTCACAGACAGAGCAAATAGCAATAAGAATAAAAAAAGAACTCCCTTTCTTTTCATAGCTAATCTATGCTTAGGAGTTCATAATCAATATTTCCCAAACCAATTTTCTGAGCATAATCAAGCTGAACGGTCCAATCAATTTCTGGATAAACACCCCTGAACTTATCCTCATTTTTATTAAATCCGCTTTTTAACGCCGAATTGTTATGTCCCAACTCTTGATTGACCAAATCAACGCTTGCCTTATCTATAGCTACCGGATCAGTGGATGCTAAAATCCCTATATCTCTTGTAATAGGATAATCATTGTGGCCATAGCAATCACAGGCTGGACTAATCTGAGTAAGAAAATTTAAATAAACAGCCTTTTTGTCTTTCTGAGCACCGAAGGCATACTCAACCATCTTCTTTTGAAGTATCGGAACTTGTTCATTCCAGTTTATAACAATTGCTCCTTTCGGACACACAAGAATACACTCCGCACATCCAACACAGGTTTTTTCATTAATCTGAGCCTTCTTGTCTACCATTGTAATTGCATTATGAGCACAGTTTTTGACACAAAGCCCGCAACCTATACAGTTTTTCCTTTTAATAGCAGGCGATATATTTGAATGCTGAGCGAGTTTTCCTTCTCTGCTTGCACAACCCATTCCCAAATTTTTTAAGGCACCCCCAAAACCGGTCAACTCATGGCATTTAAAATGTGACATAACGACTAACCCTTCTGCTCTTGCTATTTCCGCACCAATTGATACAGTTTTGAAAATTTCAAGCCCCACCTCAATCTTCCTGGCGCTTCCGCCAGTCAACCCGTCAGCAATGATTATCGGCGCATTAACAACAGAATAATCAAAACCATTTGTTATAGCAGTTTCAATATGACTTACCGAGTCTGCCCTTGTTCCTCTGTAAAGTGTATTACAATCGGTCACGAAAGGTTTCGTTTTCAGTTTCTTTAACTCATCCACAACAATCCTTACAAAATTAGGTCTGATATAAGACAAATTTCCTTTCTCACCAAAATGAATTTTTACAGCTATTAGCTCCTGCTCTTTGAAAATGTGCCCAATGGACAGTTTGTCAAGTAAAATTGAAACCTTATCAAGGAGATTTCTTCCGATTTTAGTCCTTAAATTAGCAAAATAAACGGTTGATTTTCCCATTGTTATACTCCTCCTTCAGACAGAAAAAATTTTTTCATCCGGTAACATTATGGCAGATAAAGTTCCACCATATATTGCACCGGTATCAATTCCAATTTTATATTTATCATAGTATGGCATAAAGGTTTTCGAAGGTGTATGCCCAAAAATAATCTTTTTACCGAAATTATAATCACTGAAGATAAAATCACCTCTGATCCAGAAGAGATCATCCTCACTTTGATTATCCAAAGATACACCCGGTTTTAACCCACCGTGGACAAAGATGTAACTTTCCGTTTCGTAATAAGGTAAGAGATTTTTGAAAAAATCCAGGTGATCCTCAGGTATAAAAAGTTCACCATTAGATGTGTAGTCTTTTACTGTTTCCCTTCCACCATTATAAAAGAAAAGCTCAATGTTTCTTCCCTGGAGATAATCAAGAAACATAACCTCGTGATTACCCTTTAAAAAAACAGTTAATCCGTCTCTCCTGTTTTTCTTCAGTTGTATCAGATAATCAATAACCTTTTTGTTTTCATCGCCACGGTCAATATAATCGCCAAGAAAGATAAGAAGATCTTCATCTTCAAGTGGAATCTTATTAATCAGTTCCATCAATTTCTCACAGAGACCATGAATATCACCTACCGCAAATATTCTCATAGGAAAAAATTTAACATATCTATAGCTTAAGGTCAAAGATGAAAAATTGTTTACATGATTTGAAATTAAAAAAAATCAACATTATAATTTGACTAAATGAAATAATTTATCTTCATAAAACAATGTATAAACCTGTCATAAAAATATTTTTGAATCTGTTTAAAGCTCTTGATATTTTTTGGGTTATTTTTATAACTCAAGGATGGTGCTTTTCCGATTTTTCTATCTCTCCTACCCTAAATCATAAAGATTGGATACTTTCTGTAGCAATCTCACCAAATGGCAGATTTGTTGCATCAGCTGGAAGAGACAATGTGATTAAAATTTGGGATATCTATACCAAAGACGAGATTGAGACATTATATGGTCATTCCGACTGGGTCGGTTCAGTAGTGTTCTCTCCTGATGGTAAGTATATTCTGTCAGGTGGCTGGGACAATATAATCAGACTTTGGGATTTCGAAACAGGTATCGAGGTTAAAAAATTTGATAACATGGAGGGGACAACCTGCGTTTCTTTTTCTCCCGACGGGAGATATTTTCTTTCAACAGGTTATGGTAGCTTAAAAATATGGAATATAGCAGAAAATCGAATAGAAAAAATACTGGAAGGGCATCAAGGTTTTGTCCAATCGGCAAGATTTTCAAAAGATGGCAGATTTGTTGTATCTGGTGGATTCGACGGGATGGTTAAGCTTTGGGACATATTTTCAGAAAAAGAGTTACATACCTTTATAGGTCATATCAATTTTGTTCATTCTGTTGATTTTTCACCTGATGGTAAAAAGATAATCTCTTCGGGATACGATAAAACTGTCAAGGTTTGGGATCTTCAGAACAAAAGATTTATCACTTCATTACGGGGCCACTCAGGATGGGTGTTATCTGCAATATATTCAGAAGATGGTAAATATATAATTTCCGGTGATACTGATGGCTATATCTATATATGGGATAGCGAAACCTATAAAGCTATCAGGAAAATATATTCTCATAAAAACTGGATTAGCTCTTTAACAATTTCATCTGACAACCTTTACTTCCTGTCAGGTAGTTGTGATAGGACCGTAAAAATATGGGACATAAAAAATGGTAATAAAATCCTAACTTTAGGGGAAAAGAATATTGCCACTATAGTTACGGTTTCAAACAATGAGAGATTAATGGCTTGCAATGATGAAAACAATTTCATAAATATCTGGGACATCCGCAAGGGGAAAAAAATAGCAACTTTAGCGGGACATAACCATCCGATTACTTCTCTGGTTTTTACACCTGATAACAACTATCTTCTTTCAGGAAGTATTGAAAATTTAATAAAAGTTTGGGACATAAAAACAGGGGATTTGATTAAATTAATTCCCGGTAACTCAACCGGTATAACATCTATGACCTTCTCGTTAGATGGGGAATACTTATTAACAAGTGGATATGACGGAATAGTTACTCTCTGGGACTGGAAGGATTATAAAATAATTCAACAATTTTATATTTCAGACAACAACTTTATTTTAGCAAGCTTTTCTAAAGATAACAGATATATTGCTACTGGTGGATCGGAAGGACTAATTAGTGTTTGGGATGTTAAAAAAAACACCTTTGTTTTATCTGAAAAAATACATAAAAAAGAAATTTTAAGTATTGCTTTTTCTCCCAAAGATAACTTAATAGTTACAGGTGGCAAAGATAATTTATTATATTTATTTGATTTTATAAATAATAAAAAAAAAATATTTGAAGGACACAGAGATACCGTTATAGGGGTTTCTTTTACGTCCGATGGTAACAATATTGTCTCTATATCTAAAGATAAAACTGTAAAGGTGTGGGACACTTACTCTGGGAAATTATTAAAAAATATATTAACTAATTTGGATCTGTCTTCTCTCTACTTAACGAAAAATACTTTACTTATCGGGGGCAAGAAAAATATTATAAAGATTTATAATCTCGAGCCCTTTGCAGAACTTGCTACTATCTACAATCTTAAAAACAAAGAATGGTTATTTATTACTTCCAAAGGTTTTTATAATACATCCTGTAACGGAGATAGTTTCTTCTTTATTGAAAATAAAGATAAAAAATATTTTTTAAATCAGTTTCATTCTGGTTTTTGTAGCAGTAAGATTGTAAAAGATATATTAAAGGGTGAAAAATTTTCAGATTATAATTCTTATGAACTATCTTTAAATCCCTTAGATATCACCCCGCCTGAAATAAATATAAATTTAGATAATGAAAAACTGGCAATAGATTTTGAATGTAAAAAGAATTTTTTAAAAGCAGTTAAAGTATTTGAAGATGGTCATATAATTCATGAACACAAATTAGAGCATGTATCTAAACATTCTGATATTATAGAACAAAAAAACTTATTAGATATTAATGGAAAAGAGAAAATAATTGAAATATTTGCATCTAACGATTACTCAGAAACATCAGATGTAAGATTGGTTTACTCAAAGGATAAACAATTAAAAAGTCACCAAAACCTATGGTTAATATCTATGGGAATATCCTATTTAAATGATAAATCATTGAATAAACTAAGTTTTCCTGTAAGAGACGCATTGGCAATCTCAAAATTATTTAAAAATTCAGGAAAGGAGATTTTTAATAAAGTTTATTCTTTTACAATAAATGATATTACCAACAAAAACCCCATAAAAATCCAACTAAAAGAAACTATTGAGAAAATAAATGAACAAATTTCTAAGGAAGATTTGTTTATTTTATATTTATCGGGATATAGTACCACCGATGACTACGGAAATATCTATTTAGTTGTTCCCGATGAGAAGAATCAGAGAAACTTCGAAAAAAACCCCAAAGTTATAAATCTTATAGAAACTTTAAAAACACTTAAATTCAATTCTAAAAAAATATTCATATTAGATTTATACGATATTAGTTATGACGGATTAAATCAACCCGATTATGAAGGTTTGTTTAAATACGCTAAAAATAATAACTTTGCAATTTTTATCTCAACAAAAAACTTTCAAGCTGTCAATGAGGCTCAAAAATTAGGACACAGTTTTTTGTCTTACACAATTATCGAAGGTTTGTTAAAGAAAGCAGATAAAAACAATAAAGAAAGTATTTCTTTAAGAGATCTTGAAATTTTTTTAAATTATAGAGTTGCTGATATATCAGGATACTATGAAAATATTTGTACTTTTATCCCTAAAAGCTATCGCAAAATCATTATCTCAAAAGATTAGTAATATTTTACTTTATTTTTTTCTTTAAAAAAAACTAAAATTATTTATTACTCTTTAGGAGGAGATTATGTTGTTTAAAAGAGTTATATATCTGTTATTTTTATTGTCTTTGATGCCAACCTTACTTTTTGCAAAGGATGAGTTCGATGATTTCTTATCCGAGATCAATGTCTCTGCCCAGCAAGATTTAGGAGGATTTAAATCAAAACTGTCTTTGTCTTTTGGTGTTGAAAAGACAAAAGTAGAATCAGTTATATCTGTCTCAGAAAAGCCTGCCGATGCCTATATGATTTTCAGAGTAGCAGAAATCTCCCAAAAACCAGTTGAGGAAGTTGTAACGGTATATAAGAAAAATAAAAATCAAGGTTGGGGCAAGATTGCCAAAGAACTTGGCATAAAACCCGGTTCAAAGGAGTTCAAGGAACTAAAAAAGGGCAAGCTCAGTGAGTCCGATGACTCAGAAAAGGTTAAAGGTAAAGCCCACAAATGGAAATAAACTGAAATCCAAAAAAGAGAGAAATTATGTATCTTTTACACCAAAACTTTATTAAGATCGCAAAAAAATACTCCGGCAAAATTGCTATTAAAGACAAAACAATAGGTAAAGATATTACCTATGGCAGAGCGTTAATAGCTGCGCTTATTTTGACCAATAAATTCAAAAGGTTTAAAGATGGTTTTATCGGTATTATGTTACCGACATCCGGAGGATGTGCACTGGCAATTTTGTCAACATTAATGAGCGGGAAAACGCCTGTTATGATTAATTACTCAACTGGCGCAGAAAATAACGTAAGATTCGCCCAAAAAAAATGTAATTTCAAAACGGTAATTACATCAAAAGCTCTGTTAGAAAAGATAAACTGTCCGGTTATCGAGGGTATGATTTTTTTAGAAGATATAGTCAACAGTATATCTGCAAAGGACAGGGTACTTACCGCCATTCTCTCAAAAATGCCCACTAATCTTTTATTAAATAAGGTACATAAAGGAGATGTTGAAGATACCGCAGTAATATTATTTACAAGTGGTAGCGAGAAAGAGCCAAAGGCGGTTCAACTTTCTCATAAGAATATATCCTCGAATATACTGAGTTTTATAAGGACCTTCCCTTTATCCGATGAAGATGTAATGCTTGCCAACCTGCCATTTTTTCATGTCTTCGGGTTAACAGTTAATCTCTGGACGCCATTTCATTTTGGCATGACTATTGTAACCTATGCAAACCCTATCGAATACAAAAACATTGTAAATATAATCAAACAGGAAAAACCTACTGTTATGGTAGGTACACCCTCTTTTTTATCTGGTTATTTAAGGGTTTCCTCTCCCGGTGATTTTGATTCGTTGAGATTTGTTATAAGTGGTGCCGATAAATGTCCCGATCTTTTGAGAGAGGGTTATCTTAACAAACATAATATAACTATATATGAAGGATACGGTACAACAGAAACTTCTCCGGTTGTCTCTGTTAATACACCAAAATATAATAAGCCCGGTAGTATCGGCAAGGTAATTCCCGATGTTCAGGTTAAAATAGAAAATTACGAAACCGGGGAAGAGTGTAAACCAAAGGAGATTGGTAAGATACTCGTCAAGGGAAATCTCGTTATGAAAGGATATTTGGATGATATGGAACAAACTTCTTTGAGAATCAGAGGTGGCTGGTATGATACCGGAGATATGGGTTATTTTGATGAAGATGGATATTTATGGCACTGCGGAAGACTGATGAGATTTGTCAAAATCGGTGGTGAAATGGTATCACTTGTAAGGGTTGAAAACGTTCTTGAAAAATTTCTACCAAAGGACACTGAATGCTGTGTGGTAGAGGTTCCCGATGCCCAAAAAGGTGCAAGAATAATAGTTGCTTTGACAAAACCTGTTGATGAAAAGGAAATACTTAAAAAGATGTCAGAAGAGTTGCCCAATATTGCCTTGCCCAAAAGTTTTATAATAATAGAAGAACTGCCCAAAATGGGTAGCGGAAAGATAGATTTCCGCAAAACAACGGAGCTCGTTAAACTTAAACTGGATAAACTAAGTTGAGTAAATGATAAGTAATTAATGCTGAAATATGAGGGGGGATTCGCCCCCCTTCATACATAATTTCTCAAAACAGAATCTAATAGGAATAGGAAGAGGAGATAAATATCGTCCAGCTTTTTATCGTTTCATCCTGAAGAGACGAACTTCCGCTCACTACCTGAGCTTCACCAGTTCCGTATGAAAAATTACCACCTAATGTAATCGATGTATTTCTTGTAAATCTGCTTATACTTAAACTTGCACCATAAATGTCAGTATCTTCCGGGATCGGAGAGAAAGCAGTTCTGCCACCATTGGGCAGATTAGGGGAGTTTGATCTGTTGGTAAATAATCCTCCTCTTACTGCCCATGTTTTTGAAAAATAATACTCTGTTCCTAAAGCCAGGTTTAGTGTTGCCTTTTTATCACCGAAAATATCGTCATCCACCTTTGTATAATAGTTAACATCTGCAGATACTATCAGACTATTGGAAGGAAAATAGGCTACCCCGAATCCTATATTATAGGGATATTTTCTTTTTGAATCGGTGGTAGAAAACTTTGCAGTGGGAGTAACATCCGGTAAGTTAGTAGGTGCAGAGGAGTATCCGTTTCTTGCCAAGGTCTCTTGATACACAGAATTCGAATCAATTATAAATATTTTAGATAACTTTAACCCTAAAGATACTTTATCTACTGGTGAAAACATAAAACCTAAAACTGGCTTTATTCCTGTCTCTGTTACCTCTAAGTAGTTATTTGTCCATTCATAGGCCGGTGGCGTAGTCCTTTCTATAAACTGATTGAAAATCATCTGTGTTTCTCTCCTGTGTAAATACAGTGTTAGCCCCGTAGCGAATTTTTTTGTAATATCCTTGGCAATGGTAACACCGATATTATATGTATTATCATCGTTATTGAGATTAATGACATATCTGTTAACATTGGCATTTACGTTTAGAAAAACCTGATCCTGATCTTCTTTTATTGAGTCAGGAACTGCATAGGACAAACCTAACTTAAAATTACCTACAGGCTGAATTATACCAAAGAAGTTAGGTATCAATGCGGAAGAGCTCCTTTTCCAACCATAGTTACCAATTACCCCATCAAATTTTTTCTCAAGGTTATGATAGGCATTAACACTGGCAGAAAGATTCCTTCCTACCGAATAGGCAATACCTGCAGGATTGTAATACATACCTGCTGCGTCATCGGAAACGGCAATATACGCCCCTCCCATACCAGATGCCCTATCACCAACAATAATATTTTCATAATGAAAATCGTCTGCAAAAACAGCTGATACAAAACACAAAATGAATATAATTACAAGGATTTTTTTCATTATCCCTCCTTTTATCCCAATAGCTATTTAATTTTAGCCCTTTTGATAATACTTTCATAACGAGACCTGTTTTTATAGAAGCTTCCTGCTCCTACCTCATCTTTTATGAAATTTTCCAGATCTGACAATCTCTTTTCGTACAAAGGATGGGTTTTGCCAACATTAATCCTTTTTTCCTCTAAGGCAGAAATTCTGTCTAAGTATCTTAGTAATCCTTTTGGATCGTAGTTGGTGCCCGCGGTAATAAAAACTGCAATTTTATCAGACTCAATCTCATTTTCCCTTCTGTAACCGTTTTTAAACAAAATGTCAAGTGCCTTATCTACTGCCTGTGCAAAGGCAACTTTGGCTACATCCGTTCCGCCACCGATAAACCTTGCAAAACCAGAGACTGGATCGTCCTCAATACCTTTAATATTAAGCTCTTTAACAATGTGTCTTTCAGTTATGTGAGCTATCTCATGGGCAAGTATTCCCGCTAACTCTGACTCATCGTTAACATATTTTAAAGCACCCTTAGTAACAAAAACATAGCCACCCGGAGCAGAATAGGCATTGACTTCTTCTGTGTCAAGTATGCCAAAATAGAACTCTAAATCGGAACGAGAACAGTTTTCTGCAAGTGCCTTACCAAGAAGGTTAATATAGCTTGTAAGCTCTTTGTTGTTATAAAGAGGTATCCTACCTAAAATTCTTGCCGATATCTCTCTTCCAAACCTTATTTCCTCTTCTACGTCTGACTGAGTGTATCTATCCTCAGCCAATGACTGCCTTTTCCTATAGGACTCCCCTGCCGATGATATACTTGCAATAAAAAAGGATATAATTATAATAATGATAATATTTACCTTCATTTTTCGCCTTCCTCAATAAATTTTCTTATATCATCCTTACTTATTCTTATATTTTCAATATTTTCAAGAGCCTCAAAGTTTACCTTTCCTTCAATACTCAATCTCTTTCTATCATCTTCCGTAAGTCCTCTAACACCCGCTACAGCGGTTGTATGTTCTGAAGCCCTTTTTCTTGGACTTTCCACGGTCTCTTCCTTTTTAGAGGAAATTTTTTCTGAAGGTGGATTCTTTGCCAAAATAAAAGAGGAGATGTACCCTTCTTTTCCGTTTACTGAAGTTTTGACCCAGTTGCCCTTTTTTTCTAAAACATCAATTCTATAACCTTTTGTCACGGTATTTATGAGATTACCATCAAAGGAAGGTTTATCAAAGATTTTCGCGCTTTCAGACTGAACATATAAAACTTCGAGAGAAAAAATCACACCTGAATTTATAAAAAAAATGGACAGGGCTACAAAAAATAATAGCCTTAAATTTCTCATAATCATAATAACCTCCTCATGATTAATAGCTTTTTCTTAGAAGATAAACACAAAAAAAACCTTTTGTCAATGCCGACGAATATAAAAAAAGGAATACAAAAGAAATGAAAAATTTTAAGGTTTAACCAATATATTTAATAAACTAACCTTTAGATAAAAAATCCATAAACCTTTCAAACCTTCTTATTGTTCTTTCTATGCCAATTATTGAGATAATATCATACAAGGATGGGCTCACGGTCTTACCAGACAGGGCTATCCTTATTTGTTGTGCCACAACAACTACTTTTACACCAAAGAGTTCTGCGGTTCCTCTGACTAAACTTTCAAAATCCTTTTCATCAGCGAGACCTTTTTTCTTAACTTGTTCTAAAATATAAGATAAAATGCTTGAGTTCCTGTCAGGAAAAAATTTTTTTACAGACTCGGTATCATAATCAAAATCATCGTAAAAATAGACACCACTGCTATCGGCAAGTTCAACAAGGGTCTTTGATCTTTCTTTTAATGAGTTAATAATTCTTTTCATCACATCCCTTTCAGGCAGAATTTCATGCTTCCTTTTAAAATATTCAAGAGAAATTTCCAATAACTCATCTATATCCATTGTCTTAATATAATGGCTGTTTAACCAAAGTAGCTTTTCAGGATTGAATACCGCTGCAGACTTACCTATATTTTCTATATTAAACTTCTCTATCATCTCATCCATTGAAAAAATTTCCTGATCTCCACAGGACCAGCCGAGCCTGACAAGATAATTAATTAAAGCCTTGTTTATATATCCCATCTCTTTATAAGCCATAACAGAAGTGGCACCATGTCTTTTGGATAACCTCGTTTTATCACTTCCAAGTATCATCGGTACATGGGCGAATTTAGGAACCGGAAAATTTAGGGCATTATAAATCTGGATTTGTCTTGGCGTGTTATTGAGATGGTCATCACCTCTTATAATATGTGTAATGGCCATATCTACATCATCTATAACAACAGCAAAATTGTAAGTTGGATAACCATCAGACCTTATTATTATCAGGTCATCTAACTCATTGTTATTAAAAACAACCGTTCCTTTAATAAGATCTTCAACAATTGTCTGCCCTTCCTGAGGTGCCTTAAATCTTATTACCGGTGTTAAACCTGCAGGAACATCTTTTCTTTCCCGACATCTCCTGTCGTAAGTTGGCTTTTTTCCATCTTTTAACGCCCTTTCTCTTCTTTCTTGAAGCTCCTCAGGCTGGCAGTAACAATAATAAGCCTTGCCCTCTTCAAGCAGTCTTTCTGCGTATAACTTGTATCTGTCCATTCTTTTGCTCTGAAAGAAAGGACCTTCATCCCAGCTCAGGCCTAACCAGTTCATACCATCTAATATTGCCTGAACAGATTCATCGGTTGATCTTTCTACATCGGTATCTTCAATTCTTAAAATAAATTTACCACCCTGATTTCTGGCAAAAAGAAAGTTAAAAAGGGCGGTTCTGGCACCACCAATATGTAGATAACCAGTTGGACTTGGAGCAAATCTTGTTCTTACCATTATAATCCCCCCGTAATATTTAAAATTAAGTTTAAGTAAGAATAAAAAATTTTAAAAATTAAAAAAATGTTTTATAAATAGCAAAAAAAAAGAGGAAGGGCTAAGCCTTCCTTGGGGGGAAATGAATGTAATTATGATTTTAATTTATCATTTTCCCCGCAATATGTCAATAATAAAATTATGTTTTATAATTCAACTTCTTCCGTAATCATCTTTTATTCTTATTATATCATCTTCAGACAGATACTCTCCGTTTTGAACTTCTATAATCTCTAAAACAACTTTTCCAGGATTTTCCAACCTGTGTAATGTCGATTTTGGTATATAAATACTCTCATTTTCATGAACAAAGTGAACCTCCTCCCCAATGGTAACCTTTGCAGTTCCCTTTATTACAACCCAATGCTCGCTTCTGTGATGATGCATCTGAAGGCTAAGTGAAGACTGGGGGTTAACAGAGATTTTTTTAATTTTATATCTCTCCCCTTCAAGAAGAACCGTATAACTCCCCCATGGTCTATAACCGGTTTTGAGATAATTTATTTCTTTTACGCCCCTGTTTTTGAGAAAATTAAAAACATCCTTTATTTTCTGCCCTTCCCCTTTTTTCATAATAAGTAAAGCATCTTCGGAATCAACGCACATAATATTCTCACAGCCTATCATGACAGTTAGTTTTTGATTATTTAAAACAACGTTATTTTTACTATCAAAAGGAAAATAATCATATTCTCCCTTGAAGATATTTTTGTTCTCATCCTGAGGAATAATATTTTCGAAGGCATCGAAGCTTCCCAAATCATTCCATATAAAATCTGATGGGATCATGGACACCGAATCAATAGCAACCTTTTCCATTATGCCATAGTCTATTGACTGAGATTTAATTTTTTTATAATCCCTTAAAAAACTTTCTTTACCGTTTTTGTAAAACTCATAGAGCTCTTTTTCTGAGTTCTTAAGGGCTGACAAAAACTCCCTTTTTCTAAATACGAAAATACCAGAGTTCCAGTAAAAACTCTTTTTCTTTATAAACTCCTTTGCCTTTGTGAGATTTGGTTTTTCAATAAAAGCCTTTACACTATAAACCCCATTTTTCAGTTTATCACCTTCAATATAGCCAAAACCTGTTTCTGGTCTTGTAGGAACTATACCTATGGTTACAAATTTTCCCTTTTCTGCCTCTTTATAAGCAGTAATTAAATTATTTACAAACTCCTTTTCTCTTTCTATATAATGGTCTGAAGGCATTATTACAAAAACGTCTTTTTCTTTACATTCATAGAGACCTAAAACGACCGCAGGAAGTGTGTTTTTGCCTTCGGGCTCGCAGATTATATTTTTTGTAACTTTTTCAGAAATTTTTACCGTATCGCTCATTACAAGGTCATATAACTCTTTGGAAGTAATGACAAAAATATTTTCTTCCGGTACAAGCTTCATTGCCCTTTTAAGTGTGCCCTGATAAAGAGAGGTGTCATCAAAAAACTTAATAAACTGCTTCGGATAGTTTTCCCTTGAGAGAGGCCAAAGCCTCGTACCTTTTCCTCCTGCAAGAATAAACACTTTCAGGTTATTCATGGTAGTCTCCGTTAATCAATGTATTTATGAGTAAATATCCCTCTTCTATGTAAAACCCCCTTTCATCACATAATCTCTCACAAAAGCTTGCTACTCCATTAAGTTTTTTATTTTTCTCATATATAACAAAGGGAACTTTATCGGCAACATGAACCTTCTTCTTTACAGGTGTTGGATGGTCAATACATAATAAGATTCTATAATCATCAAGATCAGAAAGACCATCAAGTACCCTTTTGAGAAATCTCCTGTCAATATATTCAATTCCCAACATCTTTTTTTCCAAACTACCTTCGTGTGATGCCTCATCACAGGCTTCTATATGGACAAAACATATATCTTCTTTTTTAAGAACTTCAACAGCCGAGTCAGCTTTGCCTTCAAAATTAGTATCAATATAACCAGTTATCCCCTCAACCTTTATTGGTTTTAATCCCGCAAGAATCCCTATTCCCCTTATAAGATCAACCGCAGATATCACTCCCCCCTTTAATCCAAACTTCTCTTCAAAGCTTTGGAGGGAAGGTTTCCTGCCCTGTCCCCATAACCATATGGAAGATACCTCCTTTTTTCCATTTTTCTTCCTTTCTTTATTTAAATGGCAGTCTTTAAGAACTTCCTGAGAAATTTTCATAATACCTTTAATAAAATCTGCACCATCGCCCTTCGGTAAATAATCATCAATAGGTCTATCGGGAATGTCATGGGGCGGAGTAAGATCTAAATCATCTTTACCATCTTTCCAGATCATTAAATGTCTGTAACTAACCCCTTTGTGGAAACTAATCCCAGCAAGTTTAATCTTATCATTGATAAAATTAATATATTTTTCTGCTTCATCAGTGCTTATATGTCCCGCACTGTAGTCATCCATTACCTTTAATCCGTTCTCTTCCCTGAAAGTCACCAAGTTACATCTAAAGGCTATATCTTGGGAGTTCATATTTACGCCAATGCTAACCGCCTCAAGAGGTGCTCTTCCGGTGAAATATTTTTTTGGGTCAAATCCAAAAATACTTAAGTTTGCAATATCACTACCGGGAGACATCCCGTCGGGAACAGTTTTTACCATTCCACAAAAACCGTTTTTAGCAAGAAAGTCCATAGATGGCTTATCAATATACTCGAGAGGAGTCTTTCCGCCGAGAGATTCTATAGGATAATCAGCCATCCCATCTGCGATTACTATTAAATATTTCATCAATCACCTCTGTTTTTCTTTAATTAAAACGGGGCTTTTTTCCGGTACCTTTAAAAAATCAGCAACTGCCTTACATTTAACCACAAAAAGATAATAGATAGAAAGCTTGCTACCATAGAGAGTCTCAAAATTTGCCTGTCCCTTGGAGATTATTATATCTGCGGTTTTCATAGCCTTATTGAGGAACTCATTCTTGGTCGGATAGGTCGTTCCAACTTCTCCGTTACCTATGGAGATAACCTTTGTAAGCCTATCAATTCCGAGCATTTTTACGTCTTCCATCGTTGCGTCGTTAAGAATTGGCTCTTCTTTCACCACAACTATAACCTTTTTTCTTCGGCTTACCAGATATTCTATAAAAACCTTATCAAAGACTATTTCTCCGGAGTTATCGGTTATGTAAAGTATTCTTTCTGATTTCTCTAAATCCTTCTTAAAATCGTCTATCTGATAAATTGCAGGAGAAAATTTTTCTATCTCTTCTTTAATGTTATTTAAATTTATATTCTCAAAGAGGCTATAATCTATAAGATTTCCAATTATGGCAAGTTTTGCAAGAGTTCCGATCTCATCTTTACTCTCTACAACTAACCTTTTAAAATCGTTATAGAACTGATTAATTTTTTTATTTGAATCCACTTTTAACTGTTTAAAGGGATCTTCAACGCCATAAAAATTTTTTATATAATAATGAACTGATGAAGCCATCTTTGCGGGTGTCAGATCGGGATTAAGGGTTTCATAAATTATTTTAGACAGACCTTTAAAAAGCTCTAACTTCTTTTTTTCATCAGATTTCAATAAATTAGCTATTATGTCTGCCTGTTTGTAAAAACAGGGGATACAGAGTGGATTGAGCTTCATATTGCCTCCATTAATCGTATTGTCTTGGGTTCAGAGCATCTTTTAACCCTTCACCGATTAGATTGTAACATAAAACAGACAAAAGAATAAACAGTCCGGGAAATAAAGAGATCCACCATGCTATCTCAAGTATATCTTTCCCTGAAGTTAATATATTTCCCCAGCTTGGAACAGGCGGCTGGACACCCAATCCCAGAAAGCTTAAGGCAGTCTCTGTAAGAATTGCTCCCGCTATACCGAAGGAAGCGGACACTATTACAGGATTTAAGGCATTGGGTAAGATATGTTTGAACATTATAATAAAATTTTTATTACCAATTGCTTTCTCATACATTACAAACTCTCTCTCTCTCAAACTCAAAAACTCACCTCTTACAAGCCTTGCTATGGACATCCATCCCGTCAAACCTATGATTATCATTATGTTCCAGATACTTGGCTCCACATAGGCTGTGGCAGATATAATCAGAAAAAAGGTTGGGATGCAAAGCATTACATCGGTTAGACGCATTATTAAACTATCGATTTTACCGCCAAAATAACCGCTAAGACTGCCCAAAATAACCCCGATCAATATAGCAATACCTTCTGACACAAAACCAACCATAAGGGAAACCCTTCCTCCATAGATAACTCTTGTGAAAACATCTCTTCCTAAAGCATCGGTTCCAAACCAATGCTCGGCAGATGGAGGAAGCAATACCTTATCTAAGTTAATCTCATCGTAACCTGTTTTGGAAAAGATTGGATATAAAAAGGAAATTAAAATAAGAGCTAAAATAAAATAGATGGAATATTTGGCAGTCTTTTTTTGTGAGATTTTTTTAAATATGATTTTTGAATAGGTACTTTCAAACATTTTTAACCATCTCTCCGATGCTAAATCATTAATCAGCATTTAGAAACATATCCATTACTAATCGCCATATCTTATACGTGGATCTGACAGGGCATAACCAATATCGGCTAAAATATTACCTACCAAAGTTAAAATTGAGGTCAGGACAAGTAAAGCCATAATAACGGGATAATCTCTTGACATGGCCGATTGGAAAAAAAGTTGCCCCATACCGGGTATAGAAAATATTGTCTCAAATATGACACTACCACCTATAAGACCCGGCACAGACAGACCAAGTATAGTTATTACAGGAATAAGCGCGTTTTTCAAGGCATGTTTTCTCAATATTACCTTTTCAGGAAGCCCCTTTATTCTTGCAAGAAGAATATATTCCTGTTTTAAGACCTCATCTAAGTTTGATGATACATATCTTGAAAGATAGGCGATACTTCCCGTGGTTGCAACAATTAAAGGCAAAATAAGGTGTTTAGCTATATCTATTATTTTATCAAAGGTAGATAGATAGGCGTAGTTTATCGATTTAAGTCCAGAAATTGGTAAAACCCTCAGATAAATACCAAAAATTATTATCAATATTACGGCAAGCCAGAAAGATGGCATAGAATAAAAGAAAAAAGATAAAAACGTTATTATTCTCTCTCTCAGCTTACCCTTATTTACGCTTATATAAATTCCTAATGGAATAGAAAAAATTAACATTATTATCATAGAAAGAAGACTGATAAGGAGCGTAACAGGTAGTCTTTCCTTTATCTTGTCAATGACCTTTCTGCCATCGGGAGAAAGGGAGTTTCCAAAATCTAACAGAGCTATATTTTTAACCCATTTTATATATCTTACATAAACTGGTTTATCCAAATCATAGTGTTTTCTAAGTTTCTCAACAATTTCCGGGGTAATTCTCGGGTTTAGTTCCGTTTGTAAATCTGTCGGACTGCCGGGGGTCAGATTAATTATAAAAAACGAGATGACCGTAATTCCAAAAAACACCGGTATTGTTGCTAAAAGCCTCTTTATCAAATATTTTAACATTTAATACCTCTGTTCTATTTTGGGAACATACCATTTTTCTTTATTATAAGTTATACCAGCAGGCTTGGGCTCTATACCCCTGAATCTCTTATCAATTACCGGTAACGCATAGGGAACATATAGAAAAACACAGGGGACATCATCCGCCAGTATTTCTTGAATTCTATCATATATCTTTTTTCTCTTTTTTTTATCTATGGTTTTTCTACCTTCTATAAGAAGTCTGTCCACTTCATCATTTTTATAGGAATAATGATTGAGCCCACCCTTTTCTGCCTTTGAGGAATGCCAGATATCATAGAGGTCCGGATCTTGCGGAATCGTCCAGCCGAGTATTATTGCATCAAAGTTTCTCTTGCTTATAAACTCTTTAATAAAAACAGCCCATTCAAGGACAAGTATTTTCATATCTATTCCGATATTTTTCAGTCTTCTTTGAATTATCTCAGCGGTTTTTATTCTTGCATCATTACCCTGATTAGTCAAAACGGTAAACCTTAATGGTTTTCCATCCTTTTCCAAAATACCATCTCCATCCCTATCTTCAAATCCAGCCGATTTCAATATATTTTTAGCCTTTTCAATATTTAAGCCATATCTTTCAACATTGGGATTATACCAATAGACATCAGGTTTATAGGGACCTGTAGCCTCTTCACCATGCCC
Source organism: Pseudomonadota bacterium (assembly GCA_026415985.1). Lineage (GTDB taxonomy): Bacteria > CALINM01 > CALINM01 > CALINM01 > CALINM01 > JAOAGA01. The sequence continues at coordinate 32,459 of JAOAGA010000005.1, forward strand.
CAATAAAACACCCTTTATAATCTCCTTTTTGTCTATGGCATAGGCAATTGCCTTTCTGACCCTCTTGTCATCAAAGGGTTTCCTGTTTAAATTAAATCCAAAATAGGTATAGGCGAAGGCTAAGTATCTGTATTTATTAAATCTGTTTTTAAAACTTTCATCATTTGTCTGTCTCTCATACTGCAAAGGCGTAAGGGAAGTGAAGTCAATATTTCCAGATTTTAGTTCGAAAAACATTGTTGCAGTGTCCGGAATAACCCTAAAAACCTCACCGTTAAGATAGGGGCGTCCCTCAAAATAATTTTCATTTGCCTGAAGCTCAATTTTGTCTCCCGCGATCCATTCTTTTAAGATATATGGTCCTGTTCCGACAGGTTTTCTTGCAAGCTCAGATTTTGTTATATCTTTTCCTTCAAGAAGATGTTTAGGAACTATAGAAACCCCCCAGCTTGAAAGAGCGGGTGCAAAGGGCTCTTTATACTCGACAACAAATGTATATTTGTCAGGATTATATACTTTTTTTACCGTTAAGAAATCACCGCTATAAGGGGTAGGAGTATCAGGGTCAGTAATTATTTTATAAGTAAAAACACAGTCATCGGAGGTAAATTCTTTACCATCGTGCCATTTGACGCCTTTTCTGAGCTTAAAGGTAATCTTAAGACCATCTTGAGAAATATCAAAAGATTCCGCTAAATCTCCAACGATATTTAAGTTCTCATCATATTTTACAAGACCATTGTATATCAAACCCGCAACCTGATGAGAAGCACTGTCGGAGGCAAGAAAAGGAATAAGGTTGCTGGCATCACCAATAGTTCCTTCTATAAGCTTATCACCGTAATCCTTGCTATCTACCGATGATACAGCTCTTTTTTCAACCTTTTCTGCCTTGCATCCCAAAAGGAGCATGAAAAAGATTATGCTCAAAAATGCTCTCATGACTCTTTAGCCAAAAAAATTTTTACTCGGCAATTATCTCTAATAATATTGAGAATTTTTTTATCATTTTCTGTCTCAAAAAAAATGCTGTCACTTTTATCTAAAGGCTGTTCTAAAAAATATCTCTTTAGATTTTTCACTAAAAAATTTATGTCCATGGGAAATAACTGAAAATAATCATCCTTTATCTCCCCGCCAAGATACAAAATTTTGATTTTATCATTTAACTCATTAATTTTTAATATCTCATTACCGAAGTTGTATATAGAAATCTCAAAGAAATCTTTATTACCATTGGTTAATATATCGCCATAGAAATAATAATCCCCGCAATAAAGTTCTAAATAACCGACTCCTTTAATAATAAGCTCACTGCTTTTATTAATATTAACAAGTTCTCTGGCACATCCCGCAAAGAAAGAAATGATAATAAAAAACGTTACAAACTTTATAATCTTTGAACTCATCGTAATTGCTTGATTAGTTAATTTTTCAGAAATTTTTCAGTTCTTCAATCTTTTTCTTGAGCGAATCGATATCTTCAGGCTCAAACTTCAGTGCCTCTTCATAAAACCTTTTCGCTTCCTTATGTTTATTCATCTTTAACAATATATCTCCCATATGTTCTAAAACAGTAGGATCTTCTTTTAACTTATCATAGGACTTTAAGATAAGCTCATAGGCTTTGCTATAATTTCCCACCCAGTAATAGTACCAGGCAAGACTGTCAAGTATATAGGGATCTTCCGGTTTAATTTCCAATGCCCTTTTTATATATTCATAGGCTCTGTCCAATTCCTTCCCCTTTTCCACAAGACTATATCCTACAAAGTTTAGTGCATCGGAATTATTAGGTTCTGACTTTAAGATATTTTCAATCAAATTTATACCTTCATCGAATCTATTTAATTTGATAAAAATTTCTGCTTTAACAAATATAACTCTGTGTCCCTTCATCTCTCCCATCTTTATTAAATCATCAAGAATTGTCAGTGCGTCGTTATATTTTTTTCTTCCCTTCAGATATAAAGCCAGAAAATATCCCGCATCAGTATCTTTTTCTAAATCCCACAACTGCCTTAAAACATCATAGGCTTCATCAAATCTTTTTGTTTTTTCATAGGCAATGGCTAAATTAAGTTTAGCTGATTTGTAATATTCACTATCGGTAATATCTTTAAGATAATATATGGTCTTTTCCCAGTCTTTGATCTCCTTATAATATATACCTGCCATGTATCTTGCTTTATCACTTTTTTTGTCTAAAGAGAGAATTTTATCTATATATTTTTTTGCCATCTCAAACCTTTCACCGTCTATGGCAACAAACCCCGCCTTGTATAGTAAGTCAAGATTGTCGGGAAACTGATTAATAAGAACTTCTAAATGGTTAAGTGATTTATCGTAGTCGTTTTCTCCAAGATAGAGCATGGCAAGTCTTTCCCTTACCTTGGGATAATCAGGATTTCTCTGAACAAACTTTTCTAATACCTCAATGGACTTCTTTCTATCGCCTAACTTATCATAAATATTATCAAGATTAATTAATATCTCATCTTCTTCTCTCTCTGAAAAGGCCCTTTCATATTGCTTTGCAGCTTCTTCGTTCATATTCAGTTCTTCGTAAACTCTTGCCAAACCAATCATACCAAAAAAACTATTGGGAAACTTTGCAATAAGCCTTTCAAGAACTTCTCTTGCCTTTTCCAACTCCTTGTTTTCAATATAAATATTGGCGAGAAATACATAATAGTTTTCTCTATCTACATCTCTTTTTACTATCTTTTCAAGAACAGGAAGGGCCCCTTTTTTATCACCTTTTATAATATAGATATTGGCGAGTGTGATTAGGGCATTAATATCATTTGGTTTTTTTTTGAGAACCCTGCCTATTGTTTCAAAGGCCTCATCAAACCTCTTTGTAAAGGTATATATGGAAGTCAGATCAGTTAACGCTTCATCGTAATCGGGAACTTTCTCAAGAAACTCCTTAACATATCTTTCAGCGGAGCTTAAATCACCCGAAGACATTGCAGAGTTATAGGCCATATATAAAGCAAGTTCATCGGATGTTAACATCATAGGCGTGATATTATTATTTTCAACGGTTTTAAAAGTTTGACATGATGTAAGAATTAACAATAATAAAAAAACAAAAAGTAAATTTTTTTTCATAGATAGTTCCTTTTGAAAGATTCGTAATCTTCCTTAGTATTTATATTTATAAAAGATATCAAATTTTCGTCAAATTTTATAACTTCTTCTTCCCTTAAAAAATATACATCGAGACGGTTTAAAAAATCCACCACCTTAAAGTTATTCTTTTCTATCTGTTCTTTTATAGCTTTGATACAATTTTTAGAATAGATTGCAAAAAGAGGATGTAAACCATCCGTAAGGTTCGGAACAACAGCATCATATCGTTTAATCAGATCACTCATCATTCTTATTAACTTTTCAGAAAAAAAGGGGTTATCACAACTTTTTATAAAAACATAATTGTTTTTGCTGTGAATTAGCGCAGTTAATATGCCAATGATAGGACTTTGATCTTTATAAATATCATAAATAATGTCGTAGTTTTTATATAAATGGCCATAATCTTCCTTGGTTATTATAAAAACATTATGAAACAGGATGGATAAATTTCTGTAGAGAATATCTATGAATCTCTCATTTTTGATGGAGAGAAAGGCTTTATTCTCACCCATTCTCTGACTTTTCCCCCCACTAAGAATATAGGCTGAAACACCATCTATCTTCATAAGAAAATTTTATCATTTTTTTACTATTAGTGTTAAATTAAAACTGTTTGGTTTACTAAAGAGGCTTTTTTTATTAACATATTACAGTATTATGAGAAAAAATCTCTATTCTTTTATAAATTCAGAGTTTTACAGTATTTTTAATCCAGCCTTTTTTGGATTGAGTATAATGATACTTTCGCTCAGGCTTGTAAAAATATTTGAGTCTGCTCAGACTAACCTTTCCTTAAAAGAATTTTTAACAATAACTACTCTGCTTTTGCCTTCCATATATCATGTCATATTACCTATTTCTTATCTTTTAGCGGTAACAATTACCTTGACAAAACTCTCCAGCACAAATGAGCTTATAGCATTAAACAATTCCCGTATATCTTCTTTAAGAGTACTTCAAATATTGCTTATTATAACCATTCCTATTATATTTTTTAATATTTTGAACTCTCTTCTTATTAAGCCAATGTCAAATAAATTTTTACGGGAGCTTTTAACCCACAGAATAAATGAGATTATAATCTCACCTCAAAAGAATGTTTTTACAAAAATATCAAAGGGAAAATACATTTTTATAGAAGAAGCGGGTCAAGGAATTGATAGTATTGTCTTTGCCGATTTTAAAGACGATGGTTTTTTAACTGTGTCTGCCAGAAGTGGTTCCATAGATAAAGGTATCTTTAACTTCAGTAACGGAAACCTGATCCAGGTTAAGGGAGAGAAAACAGAAATCCTTGATTTCGATAGTTTATCTCTCCAAATAACCCAAGACTTAGAAAAAAAACCGGAAGAATTTAAAAGAGGGTCAATTCCTCTCAGAGAACTTATAAATATTTATAAGGAAGGTGCTAATTTAGAAGTGATTAAAACGGAGATATTTTACAGAATTTTTTATCCTTTGGCACCCCTAATTTTACTTTTTCTTGCTTTCCCACTTTCAATAGGATTCTCAAGACATTACAAAACACAGGGAATTATAATAAGCATATCTATAGGATTAGTATTCTATTTACTCTTTTCCTTTGTCGATACTATATCAATTAAAGGAAAAATTAGCCCTTTTGCTGGTTTTCTATTAATCTATGTTTTTCTTTTTTTACTTTCTTATTTAATCTTTCTTAAGAAGGGGTTAATTAATAAAAATCTATGAAAATACTCGCTAAATTTTTCTTTAAGGAACTTTTGAATACCTTTTTTATAACTTATCTTGTCTTCTTCACAATAACTTTTAGTTTTGATTTTATAGATAAGCTCGATGATATTTTAAAGGCAAAGCTTTCAATATCAGAATCTGTTATATTTTTTGCATACAGAAGTGTATATCTCCATTCGGAATACTCAAATTATGCTGTGTTAATAGCACTTGTAATAGCACTTAATATAATGTCTCAGAGAAACGAGTTAGTATCTTTATTTACCTCGGGAGTTTTTTTAAAAAAAATTTTTTCGAATGTACTTTATTTTGTTTTGATAATCGGCTTTGTAAATTTTATTTTTATCTCCTACATATCACCTAAGTTTTTGTTAAAATCAGAAAAAAAAATTAATAAAAAAATTGCCTTTGAACAAATAGATGATCTAATTTTTAAAACAGACGAAGGCTTCATTTTTGTTGATTTAATGATACCAGCTGAAAACATATTACTTAATACATATATTGTTAATGTTGATGATAATAAGAAGATAGATAAGATTATACAAGCTAAGAGGGTGGAAAAAAGCTCATCGGGGTGGGTTGGGATGGACATAAAAAAATACGATGTCAGAGATAAAAACACTACTTTTATATCCTTTCTAAATCTCCCTGTCCTTAATAAACTTGAAGGATTAACCGCTGTATCTTATAAACCTGAATGGCTAACCTTAAGGGATATCCAGAAAGTTGTAATAAGTGGACTGAGATCAGGGGTAAACGTAAAAAATTACATATATACCCTTACAAAAAAAATATTTTCTTTCTTTTCTTTAATTTTACTGACAATTCTTATTTTCCCTTTGGGAATACAGTTAGGAAGAATGAAAAAAAATGTTGAGGTTGTCTTCTTAAGTATAATAATTCTTACTGCTTATTCAATATTTGAGACTGTTATATTCAGATTCTCAAGAAGCATCAATCTTTTCTTTGTGATACCACCATTATTCATTGCATTTTTTCTTCTCCTAATAAGCTATTTTCTCTGGAAAAATCATTTTTTCTGGAAAAAGTGAAAAAAAAGTCCCTCTAAAAGTGAAGCATCAGAAGCGATAATACTATCTAACGAGAAGTGATTCATAAAAAGTAATACCAACAATACACCTGATAATAAAACAACTTCCCTGCCATTTTCGATAGGATATAACTCTTTAATCTTTTCCGGTTTCAGATATTCTATCGAGTGATATAGTCTTTCAAGATCTTTTACATTTACTACAAAGCCGTTAATTTTTTCTTTATTATATATTTTTTCTCCCGAGAGTATAAAAGCGATGGTAGTTATTGTTCCACCGACACCAAAGACGGGGTTTAAAATCTCATCCTTAAGATCCTTTTGAAACTTTTTCATTACAAAATTACATAGCTCATTCTTTTCCTCAGAAGTAGGGGGAAAGCTTCCAAAAAACTGCCTCTTTAAAAACAGAGAGCCTATATCTAAAGTTTTTACTGAAACATCATTCCCATTTCTGACTATAATCTCGGAACTTCCGCCACCAATATCAAATACAGAAAAATTATCAATATTAAACCTGTTTTTTATAGATAGAGATACAATCTCACCTTCTTCCTTTCCATCTATAACCTTAATTCCTTTACCTAAATTATGAAAAAATACATCCTGAAGCTCTTTCTCACAATTTAGTTTTCTTGCAAAGGCTGTTGCCACTGCGAAAAGATCATTTACCCCATTTTCTGAGAAAATCTGAGATATTTCCGAAAGAGTATTTTCAAGCTTTTTTAAGCCCTGATAGGTAAGCTTTCCATCTACCACCTCATCGCCAAGAAAGAGGTAATAGTTTTTTCTGAATATTTCGTCCTCACCTTTTCTTATGAGAACTCTGAGGGTATTTGTTCCTATGTCAAGAAATGCTAACGACATTGGTTATTTTACATTGAAATAAAAATCAAATATATAGTCTTTATCCTTTTTAAATACCTTTAGATTAAGACTTTTGGCTTCAGACAGTCTTTTCTTAAAATATATCTTCCCCTTTATGTTTGCCTTTGGCAAAATCTTCTCAAAGGGAAGGGCCTCTAAGTACATCTCTCTTGGTGAAACGGGATATACATGAGGTGCCTGAGGATTATATAGATATCTGCCTTCATAATAGTTAAGACTTTCCGAATAATATCCAACATAGGGATATGGTATGAGATAAAATAAGTTTTGTTCAACAATCTTTGCTATCTCATCGGTTGTCAAGGCATAGGACTGATTCTTTTTATCATCCAATAAAACAAAATCTTCTTTATTAACAGCAACCTCACTATCGGAAAGATTTTCAATCTTAAGATAAAAAATTATAAAACTATCTGTCATACCATAAAAAATCGGGCTTGGCGAAGAGATCCTAACATCAACCTTTTTGTTTTCCAAAGTAGAAGTTAATGTCTCTTCTTCCTTGATAAGGGTAACATCCTTTGTAACAAGAGGCTCTATTTTAGATGCACACCCATAAACTCCTACCAAAAAAATGAAACAAAATAATAGTTTTTTCATATTAGCCACCTTTTTGACTTTAATCATACTAAAAAGATACCAAATTTATTATTTTTTTTCAATCAAACCCTTAGTAATAACATTAACCATTGCCCAGATAACATCAAGATTGAAATAACCATCTAATCCCTTTTGAAAATTAACCGTAATCTGTGGGCTGAAATCTTCATCTCCTTCATAGAAGATATATCTGATCTTTACTTCAGGAAATACAAAAAAATCATAGGCAAAATCACCTAAAAAGATTGGAACTCCGGAAAATATCTGACAGGCTTTTTTAATATCATCAATATTTCCATACCTCTCAAAAATTTCTCTCACGTTAAGAGGATGGGATTTGTCAAAAAAATGAAGTCCACCCTCAAGATCCTTTGCAAGTACCCAGTTATTTGTTAAATAAATTTCTCTTTCATCTATCACAGACAAATATTTTAATATGATAAGATATATCTGAAAGTTTAGTCTGTAAGGGAATGAAGGAATTTTAATTAACCTTTCACTTCTAAATACCTCTGTCTCATATCCTAAAAAAATAATTTTATAAAAATCGTATTTTAGTCTCTGCCAATAATCTTTTGGTATATTTGCTGGATTCGAAAAAAGAGGGTTATTATCCGGGTTTAGTGGACCTTCCATAGACCTGAAAAGACTCCTAAATCTTTTGTGTAATCATCGGCAAAAACTGCATTTATAAATTTAAACCCCGATTTTTCAAAAAAAGATAACAACCCATCCTTTGTAAAAGCACAGTTTATGTTAAAAGTTGTTCCTTCTTCTATCTCAACAATCTTGTCTTTCTTATAGATATCACAGACAATTAAATCTCCGGAAATATTACTGCTTATCCTTTTAATTTCATCTAATAACTTCTTTTTTTCTTTGATTTGGTTAAAAGTACCGTTCATGATAATTAATTCAAAGGAATGGTTCTTAAAGGGTAATGTTAAAGCAGAGCAGTTAAACACGGATAATTTATGAATTTTTCTGCCTTCCTTTAAAAGTGAGTAAGAAAGATCAACACCACATATAAAAGCAGACCTAAACC
>JAOAGA010000060.1 GCA_026415985.1 Pseudomonadota bacterium
GGCTTTAACTGGTCCACAAGATTCTGTTATGGAGATGTTAAGGGAGTTCAATAAAAGAAGGGATTTAATAGCAAAATTGCTTATGGAAATAGAAGGTGTTAGATTAAAAAAACCTCAAGGAAGTTTCTATATTTTCCCTGATTTTTCATGTTTCGTTGGTAAAAAGGCTAATGGAATAAAGATTCAAAATACAATAAAACTATGCGAATATCTTTTAGAAGAAGCGAAAATAGGTATAGTTCCGGGTGAAGCCTTTGGTGCGCCTGGATATGTAAGATTTTCTTTTGCCACATCTGAAGAAAATATTATTGAAGGAATTAGAAGATTAAAAGAGGCTTTAGGAAAGTTAAAATAAATTTTAAAAATTTAAAATTTCTCTTTCTAAGATAAAACTTTATTTATAGCTAAATTTTTTTATCTTTCTTTTGCCTGTAGACTTGAGCTTTTTCCTGTATTTCTAACTTTAATATTTACATCTTTTTACAAATTTTTACAACCATTAACATTGCACAATTCTTAAAACCTGCTAATAATTTAATTAGAACTTATGATAAGGAGGTAAACATATGAGAAAGTTTTTTTTAATGTTAGTGATTTTTCTTTTTGCTTTTTCCACCTATGCTGTGGGAGCAAAGAAAAACTCAATGGAAAAGGCGGATAGTAAGCAGTGCTATCAGTGTCATGAGGAGATTAAGTCTTTAAAAGAAGGGTCAAAACATGCAAAATTGGATTGTGCACAATGTCATAGTGGTTTAAAAGAACATTTGGACAATTCCGATACCAAACCAGTAACTAACCTGAGTTTAGAAAACTGTGGAAGATGTCACAAGGATCAATATGATTCCTATTTCGGTGTTAATTATCACAAAAGGGCAAAGAAAGAAAAAGCAATCCCTGATGGTAGAGCACCACTACTTGATAAGCTTCTTTTGGGGCATGGTTTTACAAAGGAACATGCAGAGCCAAGGAGTCATCCCTATATGTTGATTGACCATATAACAGTTGATAGAGCCTATGGTGGAAGATTTCAGTATAAAAATTGGGCGGATATAACTAAGTATGGGAAAGCATGGGATATCTTAATTGATACAAATAAAACACTTCCAGAAACAGCAAAAGCAGCAAATCCAACTTGTTTACAATGCAAGACTTCAGATTTTGGTCTTAAGTGGGCATATTTAGGGGAGAAAAACCCAAAAGCAAAATGGGATAGAACATCAGATGTCTTGCAAGTTATCAAAGATGCTCAAAATCCAGCAGGTTGTATTGAATGTCATGACCCTCACGCTGCAAAAGATAGGGTAATAAGAGATGCTCTTATACAGGCAGTTCAAAGAGATGGTGATAGACCCTATAGTAAAAATAATGATAAGAATGCCCTTGATGTTAAAGAATTCAGAGGATATAGAAAAATAGGCATACTTAAGAAAAAAGATTCGGTTTTACAATGTGCTCAGTGTCATGTAGAATATGCTTGTAATCCCGGATTTGAAAAGGATGATTTCAATAAGAAAATTGGTTTTAATGATCCAAGAACGAACATATTTCCATGGAAAAATGTATTCGATGTTCTTAAATTTTATGACGATATAAACTTCAGGGATTACAGACATCCAGTTACTGAAGCAAACTTAATTAAGTTTCAGCATCCAGAAGCAGAGACTCACTTTGGCAGTAAACATGACAGAGCGGGTGTAACCTGTGCAGATTGTCATATGGCTAAGACAAAGAATAAGGCTGGCAAAGTTTACACGTCTCATTTTGTTGTCAGTCCGAAAGAGGACCTTAAAAATACCTGTCTAAGATGCCACAAAGACTGGGATGAGAAAAAGGCTCTCTATACCATTGACAGTGTAAAAAACTATATTAAGGGTAAAATCAGAAAATCTGAGTACTGGCTATCTCAGTTTATAGATAAGTTTGAAAAGGCAAAGAAGGCAGGAGTCTCTGAAGAGGTATTAAAGGAAGCAAGAAAACAGCATGATATAGCCCATACACATTGGGAATGGTGGACTGCAGAAAACTCTGACGGTTTTCATAACCCGGATCAGGCAAGGCAGTCAATTGCTACCTCTATCGAAGCCTCAAAAAAGGGTATAGAGATTCTTGATAAGGCGATTAAAGAAAAGCAGGGGGCACAGAAGTAAGTTTAAAAAATTAGTGATTTGTTTAATTTAACATAATTTGAGGGGAATAGATTTTTGTTACTGAGATCTATTCCCCTAATCTTTTGAAAATATGATAAAACTAAGATTAAGATATTTAAAACAAAGTGTTTATAAACATTAACGTATCAAATTATTTCAAATCTGTTGAAAATTAATCATTCAAAAACCTATAATAATACATAATGAGGTATCTCCTAATAGTCTTCTTATCTTTGTTTTTTTCCTGTGCAGGTTCCTTATACGTAGAAAAAGACAAAACAGGCATTGAAGGAACAGTGGTATCCGTTAATAATATGCCTGAATCAGATGTTTATGTTTATTTGTACCGCTCTATATCATCGGGGCTCATTGGACCTTCGGATTTTATGGAAAAGACCGATGAAAAGGGTTACTTTTATTTTGATGTGCCCGAAGGGAAATACTATATTATAGCAAGAAAAAGAATTAAGGGTGGTGATGCAGGCCCTTTAAGGGAAGGAGACCGATCCGCCATTTATAATAAAAATCCTGTGGAAGTTAAACCAAACCATGTATCTAACGTAAAAATCATTCTTCCACCTTCCTCATCACTCTTTCAGAAGAAAATGCCCTTGGGAGACATAGAAATAACAATTAAGTTAAAGGGTAACCTCAATAAAAGATTGAAACTTCTTGTTTACGAAGGAGAGGATATTAAAAGAAGTCCCTCTTATATTATCGATATTCAGGAAAACGAAAAAGTTATTAATCTTTACAGAGGAAAAAGATACATAATAGTTTTAAGAGAAGGATTAAAGGAAAAGGTTGGCGAGACTGAATTTTTTAAAATCTATGGCCCCTTTTTATCTGATACAACGAGTGTTATAGAATTTGATCTATGATGAAACTTATAAGCTCTGTGCAAAACGAGACCATAAAAAATGTTATAAAGCTCAGAGAAGATGATTTTTTTTGGTGGGAAGGGTATAACTTTTATAATGAGATTATAAAAGAAAAGATTGAAGTTGAGATTTTATTTGTAGAAGAAGAGTTTTATCTTAAAAAATTAGGTAATAAAATATCACTTAAGTTCAAAGATGGCTATTTAGTATCGAAAAGGGTTTTCCAAAAATTATCTTTTACCAGATCTCCCCAATGGATAGGGGGAATGATAAGAAAACCCAGTTATCGTTTAGATGAAGTTCTGAAAAAGGGGGAAAATTTTTTTTATCTTGCGGGATTACAGGACCCCGGTAATGTCGGAGCCATTGTAAGAATTGCCGATGCCTTTTCTTTCGATGGGATAGTTTTTGAGAAAAGAGGGGTTTCTCCATATAATGAAAAGTCTGTAAGGGCAAGTGCAGGTAGCATCTTAAGAGTGCCCTGTTTGGAAGGTGATACCTGTTTTTTATATAAATTTAGAGAAGAAGGTTACAGAATTTTTTTTCTGACCACATCAACTACTGCTAAAAAAATTGTTAAAGTGCGTTTCGGAGACAAGAATGTCTTTGTATTGGGACAGGAAGGGCAGGGAATAGATTTTGATTTTGAAGGAAAAGAGGATATTGCTGTTCCGATGAAAAGAGGTGTCGATTCCTTAAACGTATCGGTAACCGCAGGTATAGTGGCATTTTATAAAAGTTTGGAGGTAAGTTTTGAAAAGGATTAGACATAAGATCGTTTTTCTCTTATTTATTATAATTTCAGCTTTGACGGTAATGTTTATATTAAAGGGAGAGCAAATATTAACTTATGTCGGGAGAAAACTAATCGTTGTTGATGAGATAAAAGATGCTGACCTTATTGTAGCTTTAGGAGGCGAAAACATCAGGAAAAAAGAGGCAGTCGAACTCTTTAATAAGGGCTATGGAAAAAAAATCTTATTTACGGGTTTTGAGATAGAAAAGGAAGACTATTACAGATATGGTCTTAAGGATAAAGATTTTATTTATCCTGTCAGATTTTTAAGTAATACTTATGAAGAAGCAGTTTTTACAAGAGATGTAGCATTAAATAAAGGTTATAAATCAGTCATCGTTGTAACATCTAATTATCACACAAGAAGAACCTCTTACATATTTAAAAAACTTCTTGAGAAAGAAGGGATTAAGGTAATGGTTCATCAAGCGGTTTCTAAAAATCTTGATTTGAATAAATGGTGGCAAACTCGGTTCTTAAGAAAGATAGTTATTATTGAATGGGTAGGTCTTTTATATTATATGATAGAATATTAAAAGTGTTGAAAATAAAAATTGAAAAAGATTATGAATAACTGACAGAGGTTTATATGAATAAAATTTTTTTTATCGGTGCGGGGCCCGGAAATTCCGATTATCTGACATTAAAAGGTCGAAAGTGTTTGCAAAAAAGCGGTGTAGTTTTTGCCCCAAACATTTATAAAATTACATATAAACCTTTTCTGAGAGGGAAAACTGTCTATGATCCAATGGAGTATCTTTTTAAAGATTTAAAGAAACTTATCGAAAAACACCTTATCTCAACAAATATTTCTTTTCTGTTACCGGGAGATGAGACAGTTTTTTCCCCCTTTCAGCCAATAATTGATTATTATTCTAAAATCTCTGAGGTAGTTCCGGGTGTTGGTGTCGTGAATGCAAGTTCAGCATTGTTAAAAAAGACCCTCGATCTACCCAATGTGTCCAATACCATAGTTTTGACAAGCTCCCGTTCTCTTAAATCAACCTTTGAGGATCATAATTTTATAAGATTTTTAAGTAGAGACGTGACTTTAGTCCTGTTTATGAACCATATCCCACTGAAGGAACTTACTGAAAGATTAATACCCTATATGGGTGAAAAATGTCCCATAGCGATCGTTTATAAGGTCTCTTTACCAGAAGAAGAGGTGGTTATCGGTAATTTAAAAAATATAGCAAGTAAGGTCAAAAAGGATTATTTTGAAAGCAAAAAAGAGCCCTCAATGGCTTTAGTGATCGTAGGTTATGTTCTAAACAAAAAAGCAACAATAAGTTCTTGGGATTACAGAAAAAAACAGATATGGGACAAAAGAAAAAAATAAAGATTCTCTCTCCTGTTGATAATTTTTTGGAAGCAAAGGCTCTTGTTGAAGAAGGTGCTGATGAGCTTTATGGCGGACTTTTTCCGTCTTTTTTTAGGGATTATCCCTATTTTCTCTCACCTAACCAGAGAACCTTCAGAGAAGCTCAGATGGATGAAGAGGAGTTAAAAAGGATTTTAGAGCTTTGTAAAGAAAGAAACGTTCCTTTTTATCTTACCATAAATCAGCTTTATTTTAAACATAAGCAACTACCGCTTATCATGAAATTAGCTGATTTTGCAATAAGTTTGGGAGTTTCAGCCTTCATTATGGGCAGTCTCCCGTTAATTATAAATGTAAGGGAAAGGTTTCCTGATTTTCCCATACATCTAAGCACAATGGGTGTGGCATTAAACCATCATTCAATCTCCTTTTATGAAAATCTGAATATCAGAAGGGTAACCCTCGAAAGGTCTCTTTTACTAAAGGAGATCAGGGGTATAATTAGTAATTCGAAAGCCATAGAGTTTGATGCCTTTATTCTCATAGGGAAATGTCCTAATGTGGAGGGTTTTTGTAGTCTTTTACATACAAATGCAGATAAAATCTGGCCCTGCGAGCAAAATTACAGGCTTAAAGGTTCGGAAGATATTATTAAGGTTCAGTCTAACTGGCAAGGTTTTTACAGATCTCAATCCTGCGGTATCTGTGGCATCCCCTATCTGTTAAGCATTGGAATAGGGGCATTAAAGATTGTAGGTAGAGGTAGTTCAACAAGATTTAAGATAGAAAATATAAAGATGATAAAAGAAGCTTTATCTTTAGAAAGAGAAATAGCTGAAAAAAAGGTGCTTGTAAAGGAGTTTAAAAAGCTATATAAGACCCGCTTTAATCATCCCTGTAATTCCTACTGTTGTTATTTTCCGGAGATAGGTTTCGGATTAGAGTAATAATTATTTTTTACCCCTTCAACAAGAACGGTAGGTGGTTTCTTAAATCTGATAACATTGGTTATAAAAAAGCCTGCGCTGGTTACTAAATCTTTTAGTTCCGAGATGGTAAAATTATCACCACCATCGGAGTGGATAAGCATATTCAGACAAAAGATAACATTATCCTTAGGTGCGGTCCTTCTTTCGTTTAAATAAAACTCGTGGATATAGATTTTTCCTCCCTTTTTAAGGGCATTAAAGGATTTTTCCAAGGCTATTTTACAGACGGACCTGTTTAGGGCGTGCAATACCTGAGATATTAATATAATATCATAGTCAGAGCCGAAGTCCTTCTCTTCTACCCCACCTTCTATGAACCTGACTCTGTTAATTAAACCTTCTTTTTTAAGTTTTTGCTTTGCCACCAAGATTGCCTGAGGTAGGTCAAGGATAACCCCTTTTAATTTTTCATTCTTTTTTAACATTTCTCTCAGATAGGTGGCGGGACCGGAACCAATATCTAAAATTCTTTTTGAGTTCATAAAATCTATGTTAGATATAAGATTGTTTTTATAAAACTTGGTTAGGTTATCCATACCGTTTATAAAATGATAACTTTCCTCTTGATCCTTCTTTTTCCTATCATTGGGTTTGCCTGTTTTTATTGATTCTATAAGATTTCCCCAGTCGTTCCACATATTGTAGTAATGAATTAGTATAGAGGTTATTGATTCTTCAGAATCAGACACTAAATAACCTGCATATTTATCCCTATTTTTATAGAGATTATCCTTTTTTTCCAAAAAGCCTAAGGAAGACAGGGCATCGAGCAACATTTTCAAAGCCCTTTCATTAACTTTTAGTTTTTTAGAAAGGGCTTTTGGATCATTAAAGTCACCTAAATAATCAAATATCTTAAGTTTGACGGAAGTAAGCAAAACCTGCGAATCCCAGAAAACTCTTCCTAATGATAATATGTTTTTTAGTTCTTTCATAATCTTGCCTTAATTTTGTCTTGTAAAACTATAAATATTTTTCTCCCAAAATTTCAGCTATCTGAATAGCATTTAATGCAGCTCCTTTTCTTAGCTGATCACCTACTATCCACATTGATAACCCCTTCTCACAGGAAATATCTTCTCTGATTCTGCCTACATAGCAGTCGTCTGTTCCGGATAGGAAGAGGGGCATGGGATACTTTTTGTTTTGAGGATCATCTATTACAGTTACCCCCGGTGCCTTAGAGAGAAGCTCAACTGCCTCTTGGCGGGTTATTTTCTTTTCCGTCTCTATAGTTACCGATTCGGAATGACATCTAAAAACCGGAACTCTTACAGTGGTAGCGGTAATGTTTATAGAGCTGTCACCCATTATTTTTCTTGTCTCGTTTACCATCTTCATCTCTTCTTTCGTATAAAGATTATCAGTAAAGATATCTATCTGAGGTATCAGGTTGAAGGCTATCTGATAGGCTAAGGCTGATACCTTAATTTCTTCACCATTAACATACTGTCTTATCTGACTTTCTAATTCAGCCATTGCCTTTGCTCCCGCACCGGATACCGCTTGATAGGTAGAAACGACGATTCTTTTAATTTTGGCATAATCATGTAATGGTTTTAAAGGTACCACCATAATAATTGTAGTACAATTGGGGTTTGCTATAATTCCTCTTTTTTTATAAAGAGCGATGTCCTGGGGATTAACCTCCGGTACAACAAGCGGAATTTCCGGATCCATTCTGAATGCGGAGCTGTTATCTACAACGACTGCACCTGATTGAACAGCATAGGGTGCAAACTCCTTACTCCTATCCCCACCTGCAGAAAAAAGAGCAATATCAATATTTTGAAAAGAGTCCTTGTCTAATTTTTCTACGACGAACTCTTCACCCTTAAACTTAATTTTTTTGCCAACACTTCTCTCTGATGCCAAAAGCTTTAAGTTTTTAATTGGAAAATTTCTTTGTGCCAGAATCTCTAAAAAAACATCACCTACAGCACCGGTAGCTCCCGCTACCGCCACATTAAACTCTTTCATCTTTAAAACTCCTTTCTGTTAACTTTTTAATTTTTTTGTAATCTCCGCCAATCTTTTGCCAAGGGCAAAGGCAAGGTTTAATTCTGTCTCATCTGGTTCAACGTCTGCCATCGGACCGGAAACAGAGCTTGCTCCGTAAGGTGTCCCCCCTTTTTTAGTGGTTATTAAACCCATCTCAGAGTAAGGAATACCAACGATAATGGCACCGTGATGTATCATGGGAAACATCATGGAAACTAAAGTTGTCTCGTTACCACCATGCATAGATGAGGTTGAGGTTATGAAGCTGACTGGTTTTCCAATTAAAGCACCTTCAAGCCAGACTTTGGAAGTAGAGTCTATAAACATCTTTAATGGGGCAGACATATTTCCAAACCTTGTTGGTGAACCAAGTATCAATCCGTCACACTCCTTTAAATCTTCTGCTGTTGCTTCCGGCAGGGCAGAATATTCTTCATAGGCTTTTTTCCATCTCTCGTTCTTCTCAATTATTGCCTCTGGTTCATATATTTTTACTCTCTTAAGTACGCCTTCACATCCTGCAGATTCGAGACCTTCTTTTGCCTTTTTTATTAGTTTCATTGTATTGCCGTAACGGGTGTCAAAGATAAGATATACCTTCATATAAACCTCCTATTTTAGTTTTAAGAATCTTAAAACCTTTGATACCACTTCTTCTTCATTGTCCATAATCTCAAGGAGATCCATATCTTCTTTACTAATAAGTTTTTTAGCAAGAGTCTCTTTTTTCAGCCATTTTAGTAAGCCACTCCAGTAGTCTTTTCCTACAAGTATCAAAGGGAATGGTTTAATCTTTTTCGTTTGTATCAGGGTAAGAGCCTCCATAAGCTCATCCATTGTTCCATAACCACCGGGAAAAATAATGAAACTTGAGGAATATTTAACAAGCATTACCTTCCTTATAAAAAAATAGTGAAAACTTACTAAAACATTACAATATCTGTTAGGTTTTTGCTCCAACGGTAGTTCTATGTTGCAACCTACTGATTTTCCACCTTTTTCATAGGCACCCCTGTTTGCCGCTTCCATAATTCCCGGCCCCCCGCCGGTAAGAGTAGAGACTCCGTATTCTGCCAAACAACCGGTGATATTTCTTGCCATTCTGTAATATTTATTGTTGGGTTTTGCCCTTGCTGAACCGAAAACAGTAACTGCTGGCACAATATTGCTAAGTTTTTCAAAGCCTTCCACCATCTCGGATAGGACACGAAAGATCCTCCATGTATCACCCACTTTGATGGCATCTATAACGTACTGCTTTTCCCTGATATCTATATTGTTGTTATTAAATAGTTTTTCTAACATCTCATCCATTATTTAAAAAGTCCCTCTGCAAATTCTTGTGCGTTGAAATATTCTAAATCATCAATTTTTTCACCAGTGCCGATAAACTTTATAGGGATATCAAACTCACGAGAGACATTAATAAGAATACCACCTTTAGCTGTTCCGTCGAGCTTTGTCATTATAATACCAGAAATATCTATGAGCTCTTTAAACGTTTTTGTCTGAGAGAGGGCGTTTTGACCAACCGTCGCATCAAGAATTAGCAGTGTTTCCTGAGGATATGAAGGATTTTCTCTGTTTATAACCCGCTTAATCTTACGTAATTCTTCCATAAGGTTAGATTTGGTATGAAGCCTTCCCGCAGTATCTATAATAAGAACATCGGCGTTTTTTGACTGAGCATATTTCAGGCTGTCATAGGCAACTGCTGCGGGGTCTGCACCTTCTCTCTGCTTAACTACGTCTATTTTCAATCTATTTCCCCATATCTCTAATTGTTCTATAGCAGCTGCCCTGAAGGTATCTCCTGCTCCGAAAACCACCTTTTTCCCTTGATTCTGAAAAAATCTTCCTAACTTGGCTATTGTTGTTGTTTTGCCTACACCATTTACACCAACTACTAAAATACAATAGGGGTAGGGCGGATTAATGTTAATTGTTCCTTCAAATCTTTTTAAGATATTGGTAATTAACACAATGAGGTTAGTTTGCAGTTCTGTTAAGTTTTTTATATTCCTCTTTTTTAACTCGGTTATAATTTCTTCTGTAGTTTTGTAGCCGATATCCGAAGTTATAAGAAGATTTTCAAGTTCTTCCCATCCCTGATCATCTATAGTATTCCTGCTAAAAATCTGATTGAAACCAATTACCAGTCTATCATGGGTTTTAGAAAGACTTTCTTTTATCTTACTAAAAAAATTCATGCTATTTCTCTGGCAAAAATATCTACCACTTGTTGTAGATTGTGTAGTGCCCTTGGAGCGGATTCTTTATTCTGAAAATATAGAAATACATAATAATCATTATTAACAGGCAAAAACTGAATTACAGAATCCGAAAACTTCATTTGAAAAAATTTTACTTCGTCTTTATTCCTTGCATTTTTAAAATGGTTTAATATTATAACCTGATAGGCACCCATTACCTTTAAATCATACTCATCAATTTTACCGTAATGAACAACGCTCTCTCCTTCCCAATCAAGCAGAATAGCTCCCTTTGCATCAACTTTTTCTACCAATTCTTTTAATAATCTCTCAAAAGGCATTATGAAATAATATGTCAAAAAAGCAAGAAAAGTCAAGATTTTTACCACAAATAGCCCCAAATAGGTATAGACATATTAACCAGTTAAAAGATAAAAGAGGAGAAGAGGTAATTTTATATGAAGAGTTTGAC
>JAOAGA010000061.1 GCA_026415985.1 Pseudomonadota bacterium
GCATGGCAAAGGGGTTACCTCTATTGGTAGTTCCCAAGATTGTTCCGCCAGTGCTTGATATATTTCTTACCTTTTCTGGTGTGAGCCTGATTATTTCATCGGTGTCTAAAAGCCCCTGATATCCGTTCTTGATACCAAATACCTCCCAGCCTCTGTGATAGGCTGACATGGTAACCGCTTCAATAACCGCATTAAGTCCTGGAGCATCTCCACCACCGGTGTTTATAGCAATTCTTAATCCCTTTGGCATATTCCCCTCTGATTAACTTTTATAAATAATTATTTCTAATAATTTAAGAAATGTCAAAATGTTTGTTTTGAATATACTTTCTCATCACTTCTTGGTTTGGATTGAAGTAGCCGTAGTAGAGATGGGGAAACTCTTTTTTAAGTAGGGCCATTACATTTTTAATGCCCATACAGTTACCACTGCGGTCCGCTTTTATTGTTTCTAAATACCAGTCTGGATCGATATTAAAGTTTCTCCACTGGATCATACTTACTTTTACATTTTTCAAAACCTCTCTTAATGCCTCATATTCATCCCTATCATCAGTAAGCCCCGGAAAAACAAAATAGTTAATAGAAACCCATTTTTTATATCCCTTACCTAATTTAAGGGTTTCAATGACATCGTCAAATCTATAGTTAACAGGCTCGTAATACCTGTTATAAATATCCTTCCTGAAACTATTTACGCTAACCCTTATACTATCCAATCCTATCTTAAAGAGCCTTTCCACCCTTTCAGGTAAACTACCATTGGTATTCAAATTTATGATGCCCTTGTCAGTTTTCCTTCTTATTAACTTGATTGCTTCTACCAATACATCTGCCACTAACAAAGGCTCGCCTTCACAGCCCTGACCAAAACTAACCACCGGATTTTTAACCCTTTCTATATGGAAAAGTGCCGTTTGAGCTATCTCTTCGGGAGAAGGAGTAAAGGTAATCCTTGGTTGAGTGCAAGATATGGGCGACTCTCCCTTTTTCTGAAAGGATATACAGCCAAGACATCGGGAGTTACAGGATGGAGATGTGGGCAGGGGGGCTTCATACCTTCCTAAGCAAAAATTCCTTGCAGCAGGGCAAAGATAAGTAAAAGCACAGTTTTTAACAATATGGGATATGAGCCTGTTTTTCGGAAACTTTTTTAAAATTTCTCTGCCAGACTTAATTATTTTTTTCTGATCAAAAAGATAGGGCTCCTGCCTCTTATCGGGATCAATTCTTAAAGCGGGGACGTAAAACCTCCCCTCATACCAGCCAATGGCAGTATAAGCAAAAAGCGGAAGTACCGGCGCAGAATCTTCCTTTTTGTAGGCGGAGAGTAATAACTGGGTATGGGCGGGTGCTAAAAAGGCTGAAACAGCAAAAACGTCATCGAGTAAGGTAACTACTCCTGTTTTTCTGTTTATCCCTAAGGGGTACCTTCCCTGCAAAACAAAAAGATCACTTCCCTTTGGTAGCTCTATTAAATTCTCTTCAAAGAGGGGTTTAAAACTATTACCAAACCTACCTAAAGCAAAGTAGTCAGTGTCTTCAAATATATTGCCCCTTTCATCGCTATAGACAAGATAGGGTTTGGGGTTTCTTATCATAAAGATTAAGATAACAAAAAAGGAGGTAAATATCTTTATAAAAATTACTTACAATTGGCTTTTTTAAGATTTTTATCTTTATTTTTCTTTAATTATCTGATATGAAGTTATCTATGGACTTTATTTTCAGGACTATTAACTCAAATGTGCAGGAGATAAACAAAGAAACAATTGTTATAATGTCACAACTAACTGATTTTGCTCATATTTTTGAGGTGATGCTTGCGGTTGATATAAAAACAAGGAAGATTGTCGAAGCAAAGGGGAACTATTATAAGACACCCTATAAAATCTGCCAGCAAACACAGAAGCTGATACCTAAGCTAAAGGGACTTACTGTTAATAAAGGTATATTAAAGGAGATTCAGAATATTCTTTCCGGTAAGAACGGATGTGTTCACCTTTATGAGCTTGTTGAAAATGCCATAAAACTTGCAAGCACAATTCTTATTGGCAAACATATTAATTATTTCTCCGAGGATTTTAAAAAACTTCCTGACGATGAAAAGATAAAATTATCTAAACAGTATCTTAAAAATACTTGTTATGCCTATAAAGAATAGCTTGAGAAGTTTTATGGGGTAAGTTGTGCTTAATTCTCTTTACAGGAGAGATAAAAATGATTGATAAATATAACTTTGAAGCTTTTACATCATCTGTCAGGCCAACTCTGAAGTCTTTTCTGCCGTTGGAAACATACAGGCTTTTGAGGGTCTCGGGGATGAAAGAGTTATTCGGAGAAAGCACAGGGCCGGTTCTTTACAGATTAGGAAAGATACTTACATCTCAATTTACAATAAATACCGAAAGTGATCTATTAAATCTTATCGAAAAGCTTGGGATAGGGATACCTAAGGTTTTTAAAAAGACCGATGACATTGTGGTTATTCATCTTTTTGAATGTATGACCTGTGCGGGACTTCCTATTACCGGAGAGCTTATCTGTGATTTAGAATGCGGGTTCATTGCGGGTGGATATGAGAAGATAACAAATACAAAAGCTAAGGGTACTCAAACAAAGAGCTGGACAATGGGTGATGGCTTTTGTGAGTTTGTCATTGAGTTGTTTTAATATGGATGAAAAAAAGGAACTACTTGAGATTAAAGACCTTTACGAGCACTTACTTACCGTAGCTAACGCTAAGGAAAAAATACTATTGTCTTACCTGAAAGAAGAAAAGGAGTTATACGAGGAGCTAAGAAAAAAAATTTTGGAGATAAGACAGAAGGACAGGGCAATAGAAGAGACAAGGACTATTATGTCTCAAAATGAAAGATTATTTACCCTTGGAATAATGGCAGCATCGCTTGCCCACGAGATTAAAAACCCTCTCATAGTAATATTTGGTATGATGGAAAGAATGGAACCGTTAATCACTGATAGCAAGGCTCAGGGGTATTTTCAGATAATAAAGACGGAACTTAACAGAATTCAGGGTATTATGGAAAGGCTCAGGGAGTATTATAAACCCAAGGAGACAGAGAAACAACTTAATGACCTTAACTTGCTTATTAAAGAGACCGTTAACCTTACCGAACATTACTTATCAAGATTTAAAAATGTATCAATCAGTTATGAGCTTTCTGATGGAATCAGGCCATTCTATTTTAACAGAGGTCAGATTCAGCAAGTCCTTGTTAATCTTATTATAAACTCAGCACAGGCAATGCCGGAAAGGGGCGGGAAGATTTATGTAAGAACCTTTTTAATGGACGAAGAGGCAATCATAGAGATTGAAGATACGGGTAAAGGAATAAAAGAAGAAAATTTAGATAAAATCTTTTCACCATTCTTTACCACGAAACCACCGGGGGAGGGAACGGGTATAGGCTTGTCTATCTCAAAGGAGATCGTTGAAAGACATAGCGGTAAGATAACCGTTGAAAGTAAAGAAGGTGTGGGGACAAAGTTTACTATCCATCTGCCCTATATTCACCATAATTAACTTTATTTTTTCTTATTAAGTATTTATCATAATTTATTATGATTTTGGTTACCAATGATGACGGAATTCATTCAGAAGGGCTCATTACACTTTACGAAAAGTTATCAAAGGAGTATAAGGTCGTTGTTGTTGCACCAGACAGGGAAAGAAGCGCCATAAGCAGAGCCCTCACCCTGTTCAGACCCCTTAGAGTTAATGAGATCAAAGAAAATTTCTTCAGTATCGATGGAACACCAACAGATTGTGTTAATTTAGCCATTAACGGCCTCTTTAAAGGAAAGATCGGCATGGTGGTCTCTGGCATCAACAGAGGCGGTAATTTGGCAGAAGACATTACTTACTCCGGCACTGTATCAGCAGCGATGGAGGGGTTGCTTCTCGGTGTGCCTTCAATTGCAGTTTCAGTTGTTGCGAGAGAGGATTTTATTTTTGATACCGCAGGAGAGGTGGCATTACAGATTGTAAGGAAGGTTTTTAAAAGGGGGCTTCCCTTTGATACGCTACTAAATATCAATGTGCCCAATATCCCGTTGAATGAGCTTAATGGTGTGAAAATAACAAGAATGGGTAAAAAGAGATATAGCGATAATATAATGGAAAAGACGGATCCAAGAGGAAAAAAATATTACTGGTTGGCAGCAGAAGAGACGGGTTATGAAAAATTTGGAAACAGTGATATTGAAGCAATCAAAGATGGTTATGCCTCTATAACCCCTATTCATCTTGACCTTACAAACTACTCTGCTATGGAGATCCTTGAAAGAGATTTTGTTTAAAAAAATGGAGATAGTATGAAAAGGGTTATCTTAGGAACAGCGGGTCATATAGATCACGGAAAGACTACCTTTATAAAGGCCATAACAGGCATAGATTGTGACAGATTAAAGGAGGAAAAGGAAAGAGGGATAACCATAGAGCTTGGCTATGCCCATCTTACCCTTCCTACCGGTATTAAGATTGGTATTGTAGATGTGCCGGGACATGAAAAATTTGTCAGCAAGATGGTTGCCGGTGCATCTGGTATTGATATAGTTGCCTTTATCATCTCTGCAGAAGAAGGTATTAAACCACAGACAAGGGAGCATTTATATATCTGTGAGCTTTTAGGGGTAAAAAAAGGCATCGTTGTGGTTACTAAAAAGGATCTCGTAGATGATGATTTTTTGAGTTTACAGCTGGAAGATATAAAAAATTTTATAGAGGGAACTTTTCTTGAAAACTCAAAAATAATACCGGTATCTTCAATTACCGGTGATGGTTTGGATGATTTTTTGAAAGAGCTCGAAAGACTATCTTCAGAGATAACAGAAAAGCCTTCAGACAAGCCTTTCAGATTACCCATCGATGATATTGTTACAATAAAAGGTTTTGGAACGGTAGTAAGAGGAACAATTATATCAGGTACTGTTTCTGTCAAAGATGAGGTTGTTCTTCTTCCCACAGGTTATAAATCAAGAATCAGAAGTATTCAAAGTCATAACCAGAATATAACCACAGGATATGCAGGTGAAAGGGTTGCTCTTAACTTACCGGAGATTGGGAAGGAAGAGATAGAAAGGGGGATGCTGGTTGCTAAAGAAGGTTATTTTGAAGTAACTGATAAGCTATTGGTTGAGTTTTTTTATCTCCCCTATAATCAGAAACCGCTTAAGTCAAGATTTGTAAGTCAGTTCCACATATATACGAATAGAGTTGAGGGTGAGTTTTTTCTGATTAACAGGGAGAAGCTCAATCCCGGTGAGAGATCCTTCGCTGTTATAAGGCTTAAAAAGCCGGTTTATGCCTCCTATGGGGATCCGTTTATTGTAAGAGGTTTTGGTGTTTATACCACTATGGGGGGTGGAAAGATAATTAACCCCGCATTAGCGACCATTAATAGAAATATTTCAGAGGAATATCTGAAAAAATTGGCTACCGCCGGTACCAATGAGCTTATTGAGCTTTTCCTGAGGGAAAAGAAAAAAGAAGGTATTACAATAAGGAAATTAAGCGGTATTATTAATATGGCAGAAAAGGATATAGAAACTTGTGTCGCAGGCTTATTAAGCAGTGAGATTGTTTTTAAGGACAGCAGGGAAAGATTGTATCATTCGGCAGGTATTGATGATATAAAAAGGCAGATTATTGATAATATTGAGGATTTTCACAAAAAAAATCCACTGAAAATTGGTATGAACAAAGGTGAGCTATTTGAAAAGATTTCTGTCAATGAAGGTTTGTTTGAGACCGCATTATCAATACTTATTAAAGATAAAAAGTTAGAGATTGACGGGAACTTCATTAAAACCAGAGGGATAAATAAAAGTGATTCAGCCATAGACCCACTTTTTGTAAAAATAGAGAGCTATTACAGGAACTCGGGTTTACAGCCCGATGACAATATTCCTGAACTCACAAAGAAGCTTGGGGTTACCGAGAGGGTGTTAAAAGATATTCTTGTAACTTTGATTAAAAAGGGGACTTTAATCAGGATTAAGGATAACTATTATATACACGAAAAGGTTTTTGAAGATTTAAAACAGAAGATATTAAATCATTTTGGTAAAAAGGATCTTTTGACCCCACAGGATATGAAGGAAATATTTAATCTGTCGAGAAAATATACAATACCAATACTGGAGTATTTAGATAGCATTAAGTTTACCATAAGGTTACAGGAAGGCAGAAAACTTAGAAATAAGGTTTAATTAATGAAAAACTATGAGTTGGCAAAGATTTTTGATGAGATGGGAGACATTCTGGATTTTCTCGGAGAAAATCCCTTCAGGGTCAGAACCTATAAAAGAGCCAGTCAGATAATTTATGGCTTATCCGATGACATAGAGATATTGTTTAAATCAGGGAAATTGGCAGAGATAAAAGGGATTGGTGAGAGTATTCTTTCTAAGGTTGAAGAGTTTTTAAAGACCGGCAAGATACATAATTACGAAGAACTTAAGGCAAAGGTGCCTCAAGGCATACTGGAACTGCTTAACATCCCCGGCATAGGTCCTAAAGGACTTAAGGCACTTTATGATAATCTCCATATTACGAACTTTGATGAGCTCATAAAGGCATGCGAGGATAAATTAGTTCAGAAACTACCGGGGTTTGGGCCAAAGAAAGAAGAGAATATACTAAAAGGTTTACTAAGAACTAAAGAGGCTGTTTTTAGATTCCCCATAGGTCTTGTATATGAAGATGTTTTAAACCTTCTTGAGAGAGTCAGAGAGATTAAGGGAGTAAAGAGGGCAGAAGTTGCGGGGAGTTTCAGAAGAATGAAAGAAACCATAGGCGATGCTGACATAGAAGTTTCCGGAGAGGATGGAGCAGGAATAATTAAGAATTTTACTCAACTTGACGGTATTAAAGAAATAATATCTGAGGGCGATACGAAAGGCTCAGTGATTTTGCATAATGGTTTGCAGGTAGACATAAGGGTTGTTGAGAGTGGATCCTTTGGTGCCTGCCTTCAGTATTTTACAGGTTCAAAGGAACATAATGTAAAGTTAAGGGGGATAGCAAAAGAGAAAGGTTTTAAAATAAATGAGTATGGTATCTTTAAAGGGGACAAGTTTATAGCGGGTGAGAATGAGGAAGATATATACAAAACCCTCGGGCTTATCTGGATTCCTCCGGAGTTGAGGGAAGATAAGGGCGAGATTGAGCTTGCCCAGGCGGGAGAGTTAGAGGATATCCTTAAAGAGTTAATTGACTATGATGATATAAAAGGCGATGTTCATTGCCATTCCAGTTATAGTGATGGCGGAGAAACTATAATTGCCATGGCAATTTCTGCAAAAAGATTAGGGTATGAATATATAGTGATTACAGACCATTCTCAGAGCCTCAAAATTGCTAAAGGACTTGAGATTGAAAGGCTTTATAAACAGTGGGAAGAGATAGATAAGATAAATAAAAGTGGGGAGCTTGGTAATTTTAAAATTTTCAAAGGCACAGAAGTGGATATAAAAAGTGACGGTGCCCTTGACTATCCCGATGATGTATTAAAAAACATTGATTTTGTTATTGCGTCAATCCACTCCGGTTTCAGGGAAAGCGAACAAGTTATTACAAAAAGGATAATCAGGGCTATGGAAAACCCCTACGTAACCGCAATAGGTCATCCGACAGGTAGAATTTTAAATACCAGAGATCCTTACAATGTTAATCTCATAGAGATTTTTAAAAAGGCCAAAGAGACAAATACATTTCTTGAAATTAATGCATATTTTGATAGACTTGATTTGAACGATGTTAACGTAAGAATTGCAAAGGAGTATGGAGTTAAATTTGTTATCGGGACAGATTCGCATAACACCAGTCAGTTAAAAAATATCAGATTTGGTATCGGTCAGGCAAGAAGGGCAATGCTTATCAAAGGTGATGTGGTTAATACCCACCCGTTGGCAGAGTTTGAGAGAGAGATAAAGAATAAAAGGGGGGCAATATGTTGATAGTTATGCATCATTCTGCAACAGACAGAGATATTGAGGCGGTTAAAAAGACTATTGAGAAGATGGGTTACAAGCCCGTTGCCATACCCGGTGCAGAGAGAACTGCCATTGGTGTGATCGGTAATCAGGGCTGGGTAGATGATGCCCCCTTCAGAGGTCTTAAGGGTATTCTTGAGATAATTCACGTAACAAAACCATACAAGTTAGTAAGTAGAGACTTTCATCCCCACGATACGGTGATAAAGATATCGAATGATCTTAAAATAGGTGGTAAAAACCCATTTTTGATAATCGCAGGCCCCTGTGCTGTTGAAAGTAGCGAACAGATATATAAAACAGCAAAGTTTCTTAAAGATTTGGGCGTTAAGGTTTTAAGGGCGGGTGCCTATAAGCCAAGGACAAGCCCCCACAGTTTTCAGGGATTAAGAGAGAAGGGGCTTGAGATATTGCAAGATGTAAAGAGAGATCTTGGAATCTATACGATAACGGAGGTTATGAGTCCGGAACATCTTGGTTTGGTGGCAGAAAAGGTCGATATTATTCAGGTCGGCGCAAGAAATATGCAAAACTTTGATTTACTGAAAGAAGTGGGGAAGATAAAAAAGCCGGTTGTCTTAAAGAGAGGTTTGTCTGCCACAGTAGAAGAGTGGCTCGCCTCGGCGGAATATATACTTTTAGAAGGTAATCCGAATGTTATTCTTTGTGAGAGAGGTATAAGAACCTTTGAGACCGCAACGAGAAATACTTCTGACCTTTCTGTTATACCTTTAATCAAAGGTAATTCTCATCTGCCGGTAATATATGATCCAAGCCATGCTACAGGAAAGAGTAAACTTGTTCCTCCGATGGCCCTTGCTTCAATAATTGCAGGTGCTCAGGGGGTTATGGTAGAGGTTCATCCTGAGCCGGAGAAAGCACTGTCTGACGGACCTCAGTCACTAAATTTTAAAGAGTTTGAAAGGCTTTATCTTAAGATACAAAAGCTTATATCTTTTGTTGAGGACGAGCTAAAACCATAATTTTTGTTAACTGTGTTTTTAATTATGGTTGACAAAAAGGCAATTTAAATTTAATCTATTCTACAATTAACAATAACTTTCGTCACAAATCCAAAGGTAATAATTTGTTAAAGGGGTTAAAATGGATATTATAAGTTTTTTAAACTCTTTAAAAGAAAGGTCTATACAGGAAAAAACAATTGGATCAGAAGAGGCCTTTGAGTTATACAAGATGGGAATGGAAAAACCATTCCTGCTGATGGCCTTTGCCAATGAGATAAAAGAGTTCTACAAAGGAAAAAAAATCAGTCTTTGTAGTATCGTTAATGCAAAGTCTGGAAAATGTCCGGAAAACTGTAAGTTCTGTGCCCAATCATCCCATTACAATACCGGTGTAGAGCAGTACCCTTTGCTAAGTGCCGAAGAGATTGCAAATAAGGCAAGCTCTGCAAAGGATGATGGTGCACCTATGTTTGGTATCGTTACCAGCGGAACAAAAATCAGAACAGAAAATGAATGGAAAGAAATTTATAAAGCAATAGAAAGGATAAACAAACTTGGAATTAAAGCATGTGCATCATTGGGAATACTTACTAAAGAAGAGGCAAAAAATCTTAAAGAGGCAGGGCTTTTCAGGTATCATCATAACTTAGAAACATCGAGAAGCTTTTTTTCAAATATCTGCACGACTCACGATTATCAGGAGGATGTAAATACAATTATTTATGCTAAATCTGTCGGGTTATCTACCTGTTGTGGCGGAATAATTGGTTTAGGAGAAAAAATAGAACATCGTATAGAGCTTGCCATTACATTGAAGGAGCTTGATGTAGATTCTGTGCCTGTAAATATCCTAAACC
>JAOAGA010000062.1 GCA_026415985.1 Pseudomonadota bacterium
GATATGAATCTTGTTATGGACATTTCTGATAATATTGTGGTTCTTAATTTTGGAGAAAAATTAGCGGAAGGGACACCCGATGAGATAAAAAACAATAAAAGCGTAATCGATGCCTATTTGGGAGAAGAGGAGGAACTTTTTTAATGCTTGATGTGAAAAATATAAACGTCTTTTATGGTGGTATCCATGCGATAAAAGATGTAAATATAAATCTAAAGGAAAAACATATCGTAAGTATCATTGGTGCCAATGGTGCTGGAAAATCAACTCTTCTTAAGGCTATTATGACACTTGTGCCAATTAAATCAGGAGAGATTTATTTTTTAAATAAGAGAATAGATAAATTGTCCACTCAGGACATAGTCAGGGCGGGAATAAGCCTTGTTCCGGAAGGCAGGATGCTTTTTACGCATTTAACTGTCAGAGATAATCTATTATTGGGAAGCTATAGTTATTACAGGAAAATTTCAAAAACAGAGCTTTATAAAAAGTTAGACAGAGTATACGAACTTTTTCCTATACTTAAAGAAAGAAAAAAACAAATTTCCGGAACTATGAGTGGAGGACAACAACAGATGCTTGCAATAGGAAGGGCCTTAATGACTGATCCATCACTGCTTTTGCTTGATGAACCGTCAATGGGACTTGCTCCGCTTGTAGTCAGGGAAATATTTAAAGTTATTAAATATCTTAATGAGGAAGGAATGAGTATTATCATGGTTGAACAGAACGCCAGGGCAGCATTAAAGCTGTCTCATTACAGTTTCGTCCTTGAAGTCGGAGAAGTTGTCGGTTGGGGCGATTCCTCCCACATGATTAATGATGAAAAAATTAAGAGGGCCTATTTAGGCGGGTGATTTCAAATAATTAAATGGTGAAATTGATTAAGAACGGAGCTAAAGCAAGATAGCAAAATATATAGTTTATAATGAACATAATCTTTTGATAAAAATTCTTGGAGGAATTTATGGGTAAGTACAAAGGTGTTGATTTTGTCAATTTGGACAATCTCCTGACAAGAGAAGAAAAAATGTTAAGAGAGACTGTAAGGAAGTTTGTAGAAGAAGAAATTATGCCGACAATTGCAGAGCACCATAGAAATTGCACATTTCCAAAAGATCTTGTCCCTGCCTTTGGTGAGATGGGGCTTTTGGGCATGCACTTAGAAGGATATGGCTGTCCTGGCGGAACAAACGTGGAGTATGGTATAGCAATGGAGGAGTTAGAAAGGGGAGATAGCGCTATCAGGAGCTTTTGCTCAGTTCAGGGGAGTTTATGTATGTTTCCTATATGGAAGTATGGCTCAGAGGAACAGAAAAATAAGTATTTACCGAAAATGGCAAAGGGAGAGCTCATAGGCTGTTTTGGTCTCACAGAGCCCGATGCAGGTTCCGATCCGGGAAGTATGAAAACTAAGGCAATCAAAGATGGAAATACATATATTTTAAATGGTGCAAAGATGTGGATAACAAATGGGACAATAGCAGATTTAGCAATTGTTTGGGCAAAAACAGAAGATGGAAATATAAGAGATTTTATAGTTGAAACAGAGACCCCTAGTTTTGAAGCACCTGAGATGCATGGAAAGTTTTCATTAAGGGCTTCCGTCACGTCAGAGCTTGTTTTCAATGATTGCAGGATACCCGCAGAAAATATACTTCCTCTATCGGGTGGGTTGAAATCTCCGCTTAGCTGTTTGACAGAGGCGAGATATGGAATATCCTGGGGTGCTATCGGCGCTGCAAAGGCATGCTATGATTCTGCATTGAGTTATTCAAAAGAGAGAATTCAGTTTGGCAAACCAATCGGAAGTTTCCAGCTTGTTCAGCACAAGTTGGTCAATATGCTTACAGAAATTGTAAAGGGAGAACTGCTTGCCCTTCAGGTTGGCAGAGAGAAAGACAAGGGAACATATAACTTTGCTATGGTATCTATGGCCAAAATGAATAATGTAAAGGTAGCAAGAGATTGCGCAAAAATTTCGAGGGAGATCCATGGAGCCAATGGTATAAGCGATGAGTATGTGCCAATCAGGCATATGTTAAACATAGAGTCAGTTTATACCTATGAGGGTACTCACGATATACACGAGCTCATTATCGGAAGATATATAACGGGTCTCGATGCCTTTGGTGCTTAGAGCAGAAAAACAGATACGATTATGGTAAGGGTATGCCCCTTACCGATTTATTTATTTTTTTCTTCCCTTAGGATAGCAATTGGTCCTGATCGGACGAGCTCTTTAATACCTAAGGGCCTTAAGAGGTTTACGATTGCTTCTATCTTCTTTTCATCGCCTGTAACTTCTATTGTATAAGTAGTTGGTGATGAATCTATTATCTTAGCCCTGAAAATATTGGTAATTCGTAATGCCTCTTCTCTATCTGCCCCTCTTGCAGAAACCTTAATCAGTGCCACTTCCCTTAAGATATAATCCTGATCACTAAAATCGCTTACTTTGATAACATCTATGGTTTTATTAAGCTGTTTTGTAATCTGCTCTATAACTCTGTCATCACCGGAAGTAATTATTGTCATCTGTGAAACTGAAGGATCTAATGTAGGAGCAATTGAAATTGATTCTATATTAAAACCTCTGCCACTAAAAAGTCCTGCTACTCTTGAAAGAACACCAAACTTATTTTCTACAAGCAATGAAAGTATATGAGTCATAATAACCCCTTATTCAAAAATAAAATGTTTATTTTTATTTAATGGCTTTAAGTTTTTCTTTCTTTTCCTTTTTTTCTGGTAATATCATCTCGTTTATTGCTGCCCCTGCAGGTACCATCGGATAAACCTTTTCAAACATATCTACCTTAAAATCCATAAAAACCGGTCTTTTAATCTTTAGGGCCTCCTTTATTACAGGTTCTACTTCGGAAGGCTTCACCGCTCTTAATCCTACCGCACCGTATGCCTCTGCAACCTTAACGAAGTCAGGAATCTCACAAAGAAGTGAAGAAGAATATCTTTCACCGTAAAACAGCTCCTGCCACTGCCTTACCATTCCTAAGCAACAGTTATTTAAGATCGCCACCTTAACATCAAGCTGTTCAACCACAGCTGTTGCAAGCTCCTGAATATTCATCTGAATACTTCCATCCCCTGCTATAGTAATTACAAGTTTATCTGGATTAGCAACCTTGGCACCTAAAGCTGCAGGAAAACCATATCCCATAGTTCCCAACCCACCGGAACTAAGCCAGTGTCTCGGTTTATTAAACTTATAAAACTGGGCTGCCCACATCTGATTTTGCCCAACTTCTGTTGATATAATTGCTTCGCCTTTGGTTAACTCATAAATTTTTTCAACAACGAATTGAGGCTTAATCACATCCTTGCTGTATTCGTAAGTGAGAGGGTGTTCCTTTTTCCATTGAGTTATCAGTTTTTTCCATTGCTTCCTTGCTTCATCTATCACTTCGTTTGTTTCTGTTAAGGCTTTCAGTTCTTTAATCAGATCTATCAGAACAAGTTTTACATCACCAACAATGGGGATATCAACGTGGACACTTTTTCTGATGGAAGTAGGATCAATGTCTATATGAATTATCTTTGCGTTTGGGGCGAAGTCTTTAACCCTTCCGGTTACTCTGTCGTCAAACCGGGCACCAATAGCAATTATCATATCTGAGTTATGTATTGCCATGTTAGCGGTGTAAGTTCCATGCATGCCAAGCATACCGAGAAAAAGATTGTGTTCACCGGGAAAAGCCCCTAATCCCATAAGGGTTAATGTTACCGGGATATCAGTAAGCTCTGCTAATTCTTTTAGTTCTTCTGATGCATTTGAAAGAATACACCCGCCACCTGCATAAATAACAGGATGTTTAGCCTTTTTTATCGCTTCTGCCGCCTTTTTGATCTGCCATCTGTTTCCAATGTAGTTTGGATTGTAACTTCTTAAAGATACAGTAGGTGGATAGTAAAAATCTGTCTTTGAGGCAATGACATCTCTTGGCAAATCAATAAGAACCGGTCCAGGTCTTCCCTTTGATGCTATATAAAAGGCTTCTTTTATTATATAGGCTAAGTCATTTACATTTTTTACAAGATAATTATACTTGGTGCAAGGTCTTGTTATTCCGACAATATCAGCTTCCTGAAAGGCATCGACGCCAATCATAGGGGTTGGAACCTGACCGGTAAAAACAACGATTGGTATAGAGTCCATAAACGCAGTAGCTAGTCCTGTTACCGTATTGGTAGCCCCGGGACCAGAAGTTGCAAGGGCAACACCGACCTTTCCGGTAGATCTTGCATAGCCGTCTGCCATATGGACCGCACCCTGTTCATGTCTTGGCAGAATAACTTTTATATCCTTTTGGTTATATAGGGCGTCAAAAATAGGTAAAACTACACCACCAGGATAGCCAAAAATATGTTGCACGCCTTCTTTTTTTAATGACTCAACAAAAATTTCTGCACCTGTTAACTTCACTACTAATCCTCCCTTAATACCGCACCATAGGCGGCTGAAGTAACAAACTCGCTATACCTTTTTAAGTAGCCTGATAATGTTTTCTTAAGAGGTTTAAATTTTTTCCTTCGTTTTTCTATTTCATTTTCTGAGACAAGTGCTTCAAGTTTCCTGTTAGGGATGTCTATAACTATCTCATCACCATCTTTAAGAAGACCAATCAAGCCTCCCTCCACTGCCTCCGGAGAGATATGTCCTATACAAGGTCCCTGAGTTCCACCGGAAAATCTGCCATCGGTTATTAGTGCTGCAGAGTTACCTAACCCCATACCAATAAGGGCTGAAGTAGGTGATAACATCTCTCTCATTCCGGGACCACCTTTAGGTCCTTCATTTCTTATAACGACAACATTGCCCTTTTTAACCTTTCCGCCTAAGATTGCTGACATGGCTGATTCCTCATCTTCAAAAACGAGGGCTTTCCCTTTAAACTTGAGCATTTCTTCTGAAATAGCAGATTGCTTGACTACCGCACCTAAAGGTGCAAGATTTCCCTTTAAAATAGCTATACCGCCCTCTTTGTGATGGGCTTTGTTCAGTGGTCTTATGATTTCATCATCATAGACTTCTGCATTTTTGGCTATTTCCTGAATATTTTTACCTGATACAGTTTGATTTTTTAACAATTTACCACTAAGTCTCTTGAGAACAGCGGGTATTCCGCCTGCCCTGTCCAGATCTTCCATATAATGTTTACCACCGGGTATCATACTAACTATATGTGGTGTTTTTCTGCTAATCTCATCAAAAAGTTCAATCTTTATAGGTTTTTTTGCTTCATTAGAGATGGCCGTTAAATGAAGAACCGTATTTGTGGAGCCACCAAGGGCAACGTCAACCATAATCGCATTTTTCAATGCATTCTCTGTTACTATATCACGGGGGCAGATATTGGCTTTAACAAGTTCAACTATTTTTTTACCGCTTTCAAAGGCAAGGTGTCTCTTTTTACTTGATACCGCTAATGCGGTAGCACAATAAGGCAGAGAAAGCCCCATCGCTTCAGTAATGCAAGCCATAGTGTTTGCGGTATAGAGCCCCTGACATGAACCTGCACCGGGGCAGGCGTTTGATTCATAGCCTACCAAATCTTCATCATTAATCTCTCCCTTTTTGTATCTGCCTACAGCTTCAAAGGTTCCGCTAACAAGAGACAGTCTCTGTCCTTTATAATGGCCTGCAAGCATAGGTCCTGCAGTTACAAAGATAGATGGTATATTCAGTCTTAAAGAAGCCATTATCATTCCAGGTGTGATTTTATCGCAATTAGTAAGAAAGACAAGACCATCTAATTTATGTGCAGAGACCACACATTCAATAATATCGGCAATTAGTTCCCTTGTTGGCAAAGAATATCTCATCCCGGAGTGTCCCATTGCTATACCGTCACATATACCGGGAACCGTTAAGGTAAAAGAATAACCACCTCCCGTATGGATACCTTTCTCGATAAATCTTTCCAAATCACGCATACCTATATGACCGGGTATTAAATCGGTGGCGCTACTCACAATACCTATAAAGGGCTTATCCATTTCCATCCTTGGAAGCCCGCAGGC
This sequence comes from Pseudomonadota bacterium, assembly GCA_026415985.1. GTDB lineage: Bacteria > CALINM01 > CALINM01 > CALINM01 > CALINM01 > JAOAGA01. The sequence goes on from JAOAGA010000062.1 coordinate 6,043, forward strand.
CATAAGTAATGCCCTATGGGGGGCACGTTCTATGCCCTTTTTTATCTCATCACTTTTCATCTTAATACCTCTGAATTAAATTTAATTTTTACTTTGATATGCTTTTATTATCTCAAACATTCTGTCTTTACCAGCTAATTTTATCTTTTGTAATCTTTTTCTCTCGGCCTCCTCATCGGCGGTAAGAAAATGTTTTTTATCAATCTCTGCGATCTTTTCTTCAAGCTCTAAATGCTCATTATAGAGCTTTTTAAACTCTTCATTTTCTTCAAGAAGTTTTTTTACCAGAGCTTCATCTTTGACTAAATCCATAGAGCCCTCCTTTAGTTTTTATTAAAACCAAAAAAATCAATAATACGATCGCATGCCTTAGCTGGTGACAGACCTATTAATTTAAAGACTTCATCAGGAGTTCCCGAATAGCTGTAAAAGTTAACTCCTAATTTTAGAAGGGGCAGATAGATTCTGTTATCATAGAGGTAGGAAGAGATTATATCACCGAGACCAGTATTTATATTATGATCTTCGTAAACAACGAGTTTGCCTGTTTCACAAGCCCTTTTAATAGCTATCAGGTCTAACTCCTTAGGGGTAGGTATGTTTAAAATCATAGCATTTATTCCAAGTTCCTGCAAGAGCTCTCTGATTTTTAAAGCTCTGTGTAACATAACTCCATATGATAAGATGGCTAAATCAGTTCCATCTCTGATTACATCAGCCTTCCCGTAGATAAAATTATAATTTTCATCAAAAAAAGGAGAGCCATCTTCTTTTGTAATAACCGGTGTGACGGATCTCCCCATCCCTATGAAATAGTTTCCTTTGTCAGAAAAGGCACTTAAACAGGCTTTATAGGTTTGATTAGCATCTGCGGGAAGAATAACCTTGAAACCGAATAAATTTCTCAGAAGACCAAGATAATCTATACACTGATGGGTTTTCCCATCCTCGCCAACATCTATGCCAAGATGGGTGCAAACAACCTTCAGGTTTGTGTTATTTATGTCGTTTAATCTTTGCTGGTTATAAACCTCATCTATCCCGAAGACACCAAAGTCTGCGAAGACAGATAATATACCCGTTGTGGATAAACTACCGGAGATTGTTGCGGTATTGTGTTCCTGTATCCCGCTCTGAAAAAAATTGTCCGGAAAGTTTTTTGCAAAAGCATCAACCTTCACTGAAGAAGCTAAATCACAATCAAAGACCGCAACAGGCAGATAATCACCATTATGATTTTCTTTTGAAAATGCCAGAAGTGCCTCACCGAAGGCAGAACGATTATCAATCTTTTTGTCGGGAGGGTATATTATTGCTGAAGGGGTTTTTAGTTTAGTAAAGGTATGATTAGCTTTAAAGGGGTCTTCCGAGAAAATAAAATTTTTACGCCTGTTCATATAAAAGTCTATCTTATTTTCAAAACCAAGTTCTGATATAGCCTTCTCATATTGTTCAATGGTTAAAGCCTTCCCATGATAGTCCTTTATGTTTTCCATAAAAGAGATACCTTTACCCATTACAGTGCGGGCGATTATAACTGCAGGCCCGCCTTCTTTTATTGCTTTATAAAGGGTGTTATAAAGTTCTGCTATATTGTTACCATCCGTTTCAAAGACCTTCCAGTTGTCGGCGAGATAGTTTTCCTTAATATTTTGAGGCATTACATTTTCGATGGAACCGGAAATTTGCAGTCTATTATAATCTATAATGGCAAAAAGATTATTCAGATTATATTTTTTTGCAAACCTTCTCGCCTCTGATAATTGTCCTTTTTGTTGTTCTCCATCACCCATCACGACAAAAACCAAATTATCAAGTTTTTTAATTTTTGATTCAACAGCAAAGCCACATCCCGCTGAGAGACCTTGTCCTAAATTTCCCGTTGACCACTCAACACCGGGAATATGCCTTTCTATATGACCTTCAAAGGGACTTCCTGCTAAACGAAAATATGAAATCGCATCTTCAATATCAAAAAAACCTAAATTACCCAAGGCAGAATATACCCCCGGTGATGTATGACCATGACTGACCACAACTCTGTCTCTATGTGGATCTTTCAGGTTTTCGGGATTTATGTTTAAAAAGTAGTAAAGAGAAAGAAAAATCTCTATCGAAGACATAGACCCGCCGGGATGGCCGGATCCTGCGAGGGTTGTCATTGTTAATATATCCACTCTTGATTTTTTTGCCAATGTTTCTAAATATTTTTGGGTTTCGGAAGTTAATGTGGTATCAAGAAATCTGTTTCCTCTTTGCATAATAACAAAATCCTTTCATTTATTTGTTCTTAATTTTAATATAAAAATGATATAATGTTTACAAAAAAATGATTGATATCGTAAACTTTCTTTTTGAAGTCGGGATGCTTAAAAGAACACCAAGAACAGGCTTTCAGTTTCTTGGCAGTGGTTATGAGTCAGTAGCGGAACATAGTCTGAGGACAGTTTATATAGCCTATGTTCTTTCAAATAAGGTAAAAGATATAAACAGGGAAAGGCTGATATTAATATCGCTTTTCCATGATTTTCTGGAAGCACGAACAGGTGATTTAAACTATATGAACAAAAAGTATGTGACGGTAGATGAAAAGAAAGCCCTGGAAGATGCAATAAAGGGGTTGCCTTTTCAGGACGAGTTTTCTGATTTGATTATTGATTATATAGAGCAGAAGAGTCTTGAAGCAAAATTGGCAAAAGATGCCGATAACTTAGAGCTCCTTCTTCAGCTTAAGGAACAGAAAGATCTTGGCAATCCTTATGCCGATGATTGGATTAAATTTACAATGCAAAGGCTTATAACTAACGAGGGGAAAGAACTGGGGGAGGTTATATTAAATACAGATTCCACTCACTGGTGGTTTGACAAATCGAGTGACTGGTGGGTGAACGGGGGAGGAAAGTAATATGAGAATTACCAATCAATCAGAGTATGCCATAAGGGCGGTTTTAGAGATGGCAAAAAATCCGGAGATGACCTATACGCCCTCTGAGTTATATGAAAAAATTTCCGTTCCGAAAATATTTCTTGCAAAGATTTTACAGAGACTGGCAAAAAAGGGTATCCTGAGTTCAACAAGAGGAGCCACCGGTGGTTTTAAATTAAAGAAAAGTCTTTCTGAAATCACTGTTTTAAGTGTAGTTGAGGCAGTTGACGGTGAAATTGCCTTAAACAAATGCCTCATACACGGTTATGATTGTAACAGAGAACCTTTGTGTCCTATTCATCCTCTATGGTCGGAAGCACAGGACAGTTTAAAAAAAATCCTGTCATCTAAAACCTTTGCAGAGCTGATAGAAGAGAAAAAGAATTAAAGCTAAAAGTCATTTTATAGCTCAACTTGACTTTTTTGAAAAATAATTTAAATTTTTACTAAAGACCCTATGAGGAGGCCTTATGGCAGGAAATGTAAGAGAAATAAGAGATACAGACTTTGAACAGGTGGTTTTAAAATCTGAAAAGCCCGTTCTTGTTGATTTCTGGGCAAGCTGGTGCGGACCATGCAGAATGATGGCGCCTGTTTTTGAAGAGGTTGCAAATCAGTATTCCGACAAGGTTATTTTCTGCAAGGTAAACGTCGATGAAAATCCGGAATCGCCCAAAAAATATGGTGTAAGAGGTATACCTACTCTTATTCTTTTTAAAGATGGCAATGTCGTTAGCACCGTAGTCGGTGCTGTACCTAAGGGACAGATTGAAGATCTTATCAAAAAGGCAGGAATATAGGTAAATGTGATACGTAATGCGTGATACGTGATATGTGATATGTGATAGGTGATAGGTGATAGG
>JAOAGA010000063.1 GCA_026415985.1 Pseudomonadota bacterium
GTTCAGTATTGGATGCAGAAAAATTTATATCCCTGACTATGGTATTTTTGCCTATCTGATGTATATCTATTGATCCTATATCACCACCTGCTGACCCTATGGCAGAGGTTATCTTTCCTAACATCCCGACTGTATTAGGATATTCAATCCTTAAAGTGGCACTATAACTGGGGGTTGGCTTAGGACTCACAAATCCTCCTTGATTTTAGTTTTTAATTCAAGCTTCATACTCCCGAAACAGAAATTCCTGAAAAAAGGATGGATGGGCTTCCTGTATTACCATAGAATGTTAAGTCATTTCCTACTTCTGTAATATTGCTGAAGAGTTCCTTTAGATTTCCTGAGATGGTTGATTGAGAAAGTGATTTAACAAACTCGCCTTTTTTCAAAAGGTAACCATCAAACCCAACGGAGAACTCACCTGTTACAGGGTTTACAAGATGCATGCCTATTAAGCTTACAATAACTATAAGCTCCTCTGTTTCATTAATTCTCTGAGAAATATTGCCGGTCTGGTTAGGGGCAATATATATGTTTGTATAGCCATTCTGAGGAGGGACTATAACATTTTTTCTGATTGACCCTCCGTTTGATTTTTTCCCCAACTTTATCCCATAAAAGTTATCATAAAGAAAATCCACAACCTTACCATCTGACAGTAAGTTCTTTTTAGATGTAATAAAACCCTCGCCATCAAAAAAAACTTTTATACTTCCATTTTTTGCAAAAGGATCTTCAAAGATATTAAGTAAGGGTGAAAAAATTTTTTGTTCATCGAAGAGGCTTTTTTTCTTATATAAATTTTCTCCGATAAAGCTTTTCGCAAAGACCTCCAGAAAATCACAGACAGATCTGCTTTCCATCAAAATATTGAATCTTCCGGTATTAGAAGGGCTTGAGTTAAGTAGTTTTACCCCCCTTTGGTATGCCTTTTTAAAAATCTCCCTCTCATCAAGATCCTTTAAATCATCTGATATTGAATAATCCCATTCGATCTTTTCATCATCTCCCTTTGCAACCACTACAACAACGCCAAGTGAGTATTTCTGGTATTTTTGTTTTGCTAAACCAGCTTTTGAGTTATAAAACTCAATATCTACTTCTTCTCCGCTTACCGAAATACGTTCTATCTTTTTTATGTGAGGGTATTCTTTCCTAACTTCCAGGATTGGTCTTATTTTGTTCCTTAACCTTCTGCCATCATATTCCGTCAAATCAGTTTTGAACTCCTGACCATCTTTTATATCAGGGACGGGCAAAACATTGGCCTCATCTTCAAAGGAACTTTTTAATGCAAAACTTAAATTTTCAAGAATCAGATCTTCATCGTAGCTTTCCCCGCTTATGTAAATAAAACCTCTCTTACCGTCCTTGAAAACCCTTACCGCTGTATTTAAAGAAGCGATGAAATCCTCTTTGTTGCTATCATCGGTATTTTCAACAACTCTGACAACCTTTTTTTCCCGCCATATCTCAAAGTCTTTATATTCCTTATTAACTATATTAATAATCTTTTCCATTTTTATCCCTGCATTTTCTCTGTTAACTTTTAATATAAAAGTTTTATAACCGCAACCTCGTCACAATCGGGAAACTTAGAACACTTTATGCAATCAGACCAAATCTTGTGAGGAAGCTCTCTTTTGTCAATCTCCTGAAAACTAAACTTCTTAAAAAACTCAACCTGATAGGTTAGGGCAAATATCTTTTTTAACCCCAGCTCTTTTGCTTCATCAAGACAGGCCATCAGAAGCCGTGAACCATATTTGTGCCTTCTTTTGTCCTCTCTCACCATAAGAGACCTGACTTCTGCCAGATCTTCCCAGCATATATGAAGGGCCGATACCCCAACCAACTCTTCTCCTTCAAAAAGGACAAAGTAATCTCTGATATTATCATATATCTCGTTTAGTGAACGGGGTAAAAGCTCTCCTTTTTTAGAGCCATCAAGCAATAACTGATGAATCTTTTTACCGTCAATGACTTTTGCCTTTCTAATCAATTAGCGCTCCTTTTTTCAAAAGTTCTAAAGCATACTCTCTTCCCTTAGACTTTATATCACCGCCAAGCATTCTTGTAACCTCACTAACCCTTTCTTCTCCAGCCACCTTTTTTATCACCACATCTATTTTACCATTAATCTCTCTCTTTTCTACTGTAATATGGTTGTCCGCATATACCGCTACCTGAGGGAGGTGGGTAATGCAAAGAACCTGATGTATTTTTGATATCTCTTTAAGCTTTTTTCCTATCATCTCAGCAGTCATGCCTCCTACTCCGCTATCAACCTCATCGAAAATCAGCGTCCTTTCTTTCTCCTTTGGGATAACATTTTTTATGGCAAGCATAATCCTTGAAAGCTCACCACCGGATGCAATCTTATTAAGAGGCTTTTTGTCTTCGCTTTTGTGAGCAGAGAAATAAAACTCAATTTTCTCATTACCTTTTTCCTGCATCTCTTCAGCAAAATCAAGATTCTCTTTTTCTATCCTCACCTCAAAATCTGCCTTTTCCATTCCAAGATCTTTAAGCTCTTCTATTATTTCTTTCTCAAAGGATGCCTTTTTTTCATTTCTCCTTGCTGATAGTTCTTCCATTAACCTCATGATATCTTTTCTGATTTTCTGCAGATCTTTTTCAATGCCCTCTTTGTAGATATCCAGATTTTTAATTACTTCAAGCTTTTCTTTAATCTCAAGGAGATAATTTTTTATATCCGGAATTGATTTTCCGTATTTTTTTTTCAGTTTAAATATAAGGTTGAGTCTGTCTTCGATCTCCTCCAAAGGAGATTCTTCTTCTTTTATCCTTTCGATGAAGCTTTTAATATCTATACAAAGGCTTCTTATTTCTTCTCTCTTTGTATTTAATTCCTGTGGTATCTTTTCTATCTCTGTCCCATCCAACGGTAAATCTGAGAGAATCTTTTCGGAAAGAGAAATTTTATCAAAAACAGATCCGTCTCCCTCATAGAGGTGCTGATAAGCTAAAGATAGATTGTTTATCAGTTTATCTCTCATAAGAAGAATATCCCTTTTTTGCTTGAGGGTTTCTTCTTCATTGTCATCCATAGGCATTGCCTTTTCTATCTCGTCAATCTGAAAGGTAAGATAGTCTATCTCTTTTTCACGCTCTTTTTCCTTCGACAAGAGATTATCAAGCTCCTTTCTTATTTCTCTGCCTTTCTTTATTAAACCTGCCAGCTTATCTTTTAAATCATTAACACCGCAATATAAATCAAACATCTCTAAATGATACTCAGCATCATATAGCTCTCTCTCTTCGCTCTGACCATAGATGTGCAATAGTCTCTCAAGAAGAGATGTCAGCCTTGCCTGTGTGATAAAAGAGCCATTCAAGTAGTTTTTTGATTTACCATCCCTATGAATAATTTTTTTAACAATTACAACCTCTTCTCCATTAAGCTCATCAAAGTCAGAAAGACCTTCTTCCATCTCAAAAACAGCCTCTACAACCGCTCGGTCTTCTCCGCCTTTTACATAATCAGAAACACCTCTATAAAAAAAGATTAAAAGGGCATCAATAAGAAGAGATTTTCCTGCACCGGTTTCTCCGGTTAGAACATTAAAGCCTTTCTCAAAAGAAATCTCTGCGGAGTTGATTATGGCAAAGTTTTTCACCCTAAGCTCAACAAGCATTATCTGATACCCCAGTGAAGCTTTGTCCGCAGTATTTCAAAATAGCTTTTAAAGGGTGATTTAACGATGGAAGTAAATATCCCCGCCTCTTTTATAACAATAACATCTTCTTTCTGAAGCTTAATTCCTTCCTGCCCGTCAAGGGTAAGAAACAGGTCTGTCTCAGACATTATCACTGCCTTTATCTCCGAATCATTGGATATTACAATAGGTCTGTTTGTAAGGGTATGGGGACAGATGGGACAGAGAATCATGCATCTCAGTTCCGGCGTTAAAATAGGTCCTCCCGCAGAAAGAACATAGGCAGTTGAGCCTGTAGGCGTTGAGACAATAAGACCATCGGCCCTGAGGGAATATAAAAACTCATCATTAACAAAGGTATTTAGTTCAATTATCCTTGCCAGGTCTCCCTTATTAATTACACAGTCGTTTAAAACAGAATCACTTTTAATCTCCTTGCCTTCTCTAAAAACAACAACCTGAAGCATCATTCTTAAAGAGACATGAAAAATCCCTTTTAAATAATATTCCTCAAAGGCTTTAAAGGCATCATCAGGAGACAACTCCGTAAGAAAACCAAGCCCACCCATGTTTATTCCAATGATGGGAATGTTACTGCCTTTTATTGTTCGTGCGGTATGTAATAATGTGCCGTCTCCTCCTATGACTACAACAAAATTACTACCATTAACATCAGAAACAGAAAAGCTGTCTTTAAAGATCTCAACGGAGGCATTTTTTTTTCTCAGCCACTCACAAAACTCCTGCGCATATGATTGTGCCCGTAATGTTTTTTTTGGAACTATAACTATTTTCATAATCAATTTTGTAACATAAATAAAAACAAAAATGAAATAAAAAATTCTTGACTTAATTACTCTTTTTTTTTAAAAGTATTACATACAAATTTTGGAGATAAAATATGAAGCTTTCAACAAAAATCAGGTATGGAGTCAGGGCGGTATTTGACCTTGCTTACCATTGCGCAGGCAGTACAGGACAGGTTAAAGACATTGCAGAAAGACAAAATATCTCACCTCGTTATTTGGAGCAGATTTTTCATAAACTGAAAAAGGCGGGTATCGTAAAAAGCGAGAGAGGGCCCAAGGGCGGTTATACCCTTAGTAAAAATCCTGTAAACATAACTATTGGTGATATATACAGGGCAACAGAAGGAAGTTTTTCACTGGTTACCTGCAAGAAACCTTCTTATCACTGTAAAAACATAGAAGATTGCGTTGCCCAGCCAGTATGGGATATGATATCCAAAGACATTGAAAAGATTTTCGACAGTATTACCATAGCCAAGCTTTGCGAAATAGCAGAGAGTTTAAAAATACCCCGTGAGATCGAAAAAAAATATATGTATTTCATTTAAAAATCTTAAAAACTGCTGAAAAATCAAGCTCTTCTTCTTTATTCTTATAGGTTAGGCCAAAAATCTCTTTAGCAAGACTACCCAAAAAAAGCTGAGATTTCAAGTCCTTTGCAAGGTCCTGAAGATAATGGAGATCCTTGTATATTAGAGCAGATGAGAAATGGGGTGAAAAATCCTCCTTAATAAGTTTCTCTCTCTTTGCGTTTAAAACCATCGAGTTGCCCGCACCCTTTGATAGTATATCAATAAGAAGCTCTCTATCAATACCCGCCTTATCTCCTATTGCCAGTGCCTCTGATATCCCAACCATAAAAACACCAAGCAAAAGATTGTTTATTAGTTTAATCTGGGTGGCAAGTCCTGCCCTTTCAACAAAAAAGATATTACTCCCCAGTATTTTCAGATAGGGTAATGCTTTTTCATATGCCTCTTTCTCGCCACTTACAATGATTGTAAGATTTCCCGTTGATGCGGGAATTACACTGCCTAAGACAGGGGCTTCTAAGTAGTGCCCTCCTTTTTCACTGATTTTTTTGTGAAAATTAAGAACACTTTTATAGTGATTTGTAGTTGTATCAACAATAATCTTATTTTTAAGCCCTGCAGACAAAACCCCCCCTTCTCTGCAGAAAACTTCTTCAACGGCATTACTGTCAAAGAGATTTAAGAAAATTATCTCATTTTGCTCAACTAAATCTTTCACCGTTTCAGAAACAGAAACATTAATATCTTTAGCCTTCTCTTTGGTTCTGTTCCAAACGGAAACCTCTACGTTCTCAGACAAAAGTCTTTTGACCATTGCCTTACCTAAATTGCCAAGCCCTATAAATCCTGCTTTCATTTATTGCTCCTTATGTTTATAATTTTTCTTAGTTTATGTTATTAATTCAAAAAAGTTAAGTTAAAATATTCCTATGAAAAAAAGTTTTTTAATACCTTTTTTTTTATTTTTTTTAATCCTGACAACAGATCTTTATTCCTTCAAGATAGTTGACCCTAAAGATGAGTTCAACTTTATTGAGACAGAAAACTTCAGGTTTTACTACCCCCTTAGACTAAAAGAAAAGGCCTTTTACATAGCTAACTTTGCCGAACCGCTATCAAAAGAGATTAACAAAAGACTAAAACTTAAAACCTATGAAAAAACTCATATCGTTTTACTTGACTACAGCGATAATATGGATGGATTATCTACCAATCTCCCCTATAACAGAGTATATCTTAACATAGTCCCGCCGGATTTACTTTCTACAGTAGGAGAGTTTGATAACTATCTGATTAATCTTTTCATCCACGAATACTTGCACATACTTGTGATGGATTCTCAAAAAGGTTATTCTGAAGTAACAAGAAAGATCTTTGGAAAACCTGTCATACCTTTCGAAAACCCCTCTGCCTTTCCTTTTTTCCTGATAACTGCACCACCCAATGTTTTTCTTCCAAAATGGTTTCAGGAAGGTTTTTCAACTTTCGGAGAAGGCTATTTTACCGGTAAGGGCAGGGGAAACTTTACCCTCTTAGAGTCCTATTTTAGAGACTCTATAGAAAAAAATGATATCTTAAGGATAGATGAGATAAATGGTGATATTGGAAGATATCCCTATGGTCATGCTCCCTACTGGTGGGGTCAGAAGATCTTTGATTACCTGGAAAGCAGGTATGGTATTGAAAAAATCGGAGAACTTATAGAGGATCATTCTGCCAGGTTCCCCTATTTTATAAATGACCTGGCTACCCGTAAATTCAATCAGGATTATGAAAACATTTATTTAAATGCCCTTAGGTTTGAGATTGCAAGACAGAAAAAAAATATTGATACCCTAAAAAGATCAGATCTTACACCCTTTGAGAAAATTAATTACCCCTATGAAAGTATTAACTCATTCGCTTTCTCTTCCGATGGTTTGTTTATCGCCCTTGATGTATATGACCCCCACTCTGGCAACAGACTCGTTATATACAATACAGATAACAACGAAAAGATTTTTGATATAAGAAAATTACCTTCCTGCGGAAGCCTGGCCTTTTCAAAAGACAACAAAAAGCTATATTTCACACAGCTCTTATTTAAAGATATCTCAAAAAGTGAGCAGGACATCTTCGAACTAAACTTAGAAAATAAAAAAACAAAAAAACTAACAAATAACCTTCGTGTTAAAGACCTTTCCTACGATGATGCCGATGACTCACTTATCGGGATAAAACGAGACGGCATAATTGAAAACATTGTTATTATTGACAAAAATCTTAATGTTAAAAAACTTACCGATTTTAAAGAAAGTTACCACCTTTCAGCTCCAAAGATTTCAAAGGATGGAGAATCTATAGTTTTTACAAGAAAAGATCTGTCAGGAACCTATCATCTCTCTGTTCTGAACAAAAAAAGTAATGAGATTAAAGATATTATAAGTAGCCCTGATTTGATATATTACCCTTTTTTCTCAAGAGACAATAAAAAGATCTATTTTATAACAGATAAAACAGGGGTCTTTAATTTAGCTGAGGTTGAGATTGATACAAAGAGTGTAAGAATTTTAACAAACCACTTCAACGGTATCTTAAGACCCGCTCAAAAAGATAGCTACTTATATTTTATCTATCCAACTTCTAATGGCTTCTCTTTAGGAAGTATCAGTAATACAAATCTCTCCCCCCAAACCCCACCTGCTATAACAAAACTTGCCTATCAGGGTAAGTTAGAGTTAGAAAAGACAGAAAATAATTTCACGGAACAAAAATACTCTCCCATTGAGTCAATGATACCAAAATTTTTCCTGCCAAACCTGTTTGTAGATCAGGAAGGTTCAGTATTAGGAGCCTTTACCGCCAATCAGGATGTTTTAGGTAAACACACCTACTATTTAGAACTCGATTACGGACTCCAAAGCAATGAGCTTTATTATAAGATCTCCTATGTCAATGAAGACTTTGCACCTTCTTTTAAAATACTTAGTTATTCACAGCCTGTTTTATATTACAAATTCTATAGAATAGCCGATTTCTGGGAGAGGGAAACAGTTTTAGACCTTTCAGCATCCTTTAAACTTCCCCTGCCCCGAACACCCAAACTTAAGGCAGGCTTAAGATTTGAAGATAAAAACTCCCTGTCTCTTCTTCATAATAACACCTTTTATGGCATACCCGTTTTTGAGGGAGAAAAAAACTATTTCTATCTTTCCCTTATTTATGGGAGATTCAGAGAATCACCCCTCTCTTTGGGATTAGAATCGGGCTATGAGATAGAACTGACCTATAATAAATATCTGCCATCTTTTGCCTCTGATATAAAGGGCTATGAGATTCTTCTCTCATTGGCAAAATATTTTCAGATTGGTGAAATAAGTAAACACAGAACTCTTTTCGTCAACTATAAGTTAGGCATCTCAGAAGAGACTAAAACTGCCCAAAACGCCTTTTCTCTTGGTGGAATACCTTCCCTTACTAATCCATTTTATTTAAGAGGTTATCCCCAAAATTTCCAAACAGGCCAGTATATATCAACAATATCTTTAGAGTATAAATACCCCCTTTCTTATATTTTCAAAGGTCCGGGTACAAAACCAATCTTTCTTGAAAAACTTTATAATGTAATTTTTATTGATGCAGGAAGTATATGGGATGATAAAAACAGCTTCAGGCTAAATGATGTAAGAAACGCCATAGGAACAGAGTTAAGAGCAGACATTACCTTAGGCTACTGGGCAAAGATAACTCCCATTCTTGGGATTGCTAAGGGATTAAACAAAGATGGGGCAACTCAGATATACTTTAATATTACATCAAACTTTTAGGATGGAGATATGAACATACTTGTTGTAGGATTAGGTGCAATCGGAACCGTTTTTTCCGTATTTTTAAAGTCTTCAGGACATAATGTTTACGGTTTGACCAAAAGAAAGTATTTAGAAGAGTTAGAAAAGGAGTTATCGGTAACAGGGATATTCGGCGAGAGAAAGGCAATGCTTGATAAGGTTTCCGATGACCCTGATAACTTAAAGGACATCCCCTTTGATTTAATTATCATTACCGTAAAATCCTTTGATACAGAAAAGGCTGTAAATGATATAAAAGGGCTTGTCTCTGAAAAGACATTGGTATTGTCAGCCCAGAATGGTTATGGAAATTATGAGACAGCGGGTAATATACTGGGATTTCACAGAGTTATTCTTGGCAGGGTTATTTTTGGGTCACGTCTGATAAAAACAGGCTTTGCAGAGGTCACGGTAATAGCAGATGCGGTAAGAATAGGAAACCCCCATCAATTAATAAATGAAAAAATAATAAAAGATATTGCAGAGACCATTGATAAATCAGGCATACCTACCAAGTATGCCGATGATGTTTATGAGATTCTTTGGGATAAGATCCTTTATAACTCTGCACTAAACCCTTTAGGGGCCATACTCAGATGCAATTACGGACAACTGGCTGAAAACGAAAACACGAGAACGATAATGAACAAAATAATAGAAGAAAT
>JAOAGA010000064.1 GCA_026415985.1 Pseudomonadota bacterium
ATCAAATCTCAGGGAAACCCTATCTTTACTTACAGGATTGGAAGGTGATTATCAGGTTATTGATAACATTGAAATTGATCAAGCTTTTATCAATGAAGATTATAATACTGAGGAAAGGGCTGAAATAGAGATTGCCAAGAGGCTTCTTTATTTAAAAACCTCGCAGTTAAAGGAAACAGACAGCGATTACTATCCTAAGTTTTATGCAGGCACTGGTATAAATTACGAAGAAAACAAATACAGGGTTAATGACTACAATTATTTTCTTACCTTTGGTATGAAAGTTAACCTCTACTCAGGCAACTCAACAACGAACGAAAAATTATCCATCACCAGAGAGATTGAAGAAGAAAGGGAAAAACTAAGCTTAGCCAGAGATATTGTAAAGACCGATATAAAACAAGCATTAAACGATTTTAAAACCGCCGAGCACAAAAAAGAGGTTGCCAAAACAGCAATAACACAGGCCGAGGAAAACTTAAAGATTCAACAGGGCAAGTACGAAGAACATCTGATCCCTGCCACTGAGCTCATTGATGCAACGCTACTTTTATCAAGGGCGAGGCTTAACTACACCCTCGCCTTTTTCGAATACAAAACTGCCTATCTAAAACTATACTGGGCAAAGGGAAAACTCGTTAACTTATGGGGAGGTAAATAATGGCTCAAGAAAAACCAGTCGCTGAGAAAAAAAAGAAGATTATTTTTATTATCTTTTTCATTCTAATCCTGCTTGGTGGGCTATCATCATATTACATATATAAACACAGCAAAACCTATGTAAAAACCGATAACGCCTATGTAAAGGAAGACTTTACACTTATCTCTTCAAAGATAGACGGGACCGTTATCTCAGTATATTGTAAAGAAAATGATTTTGTTAAAAAGGGGACCCTTTTACTTGAGATAGACCCAAAGGACTATGAACTAAAGGTTGAACAGGCAAGAATGGCGGTGTATGAAGCGAGGAACAGAATCGCCGAATTAAAAACCAAAACAAAAGAAACAGATGCATTAATAGAGATCAGAAAAGCTGAATTGGAGAAGGCTGAAACAGACCTGAACAGGGCAAGAAAGCTATATAGTAAAGGTTTAATACCTAAGGAGCAATTAGAAAGAACAGAAACATACTATAAAGTGGCAAACGGAAATCTTAACTCAGCATTAAACCAAAAAGAAACTATCCTGGCAGGCATCGGCAAAAAGATAGAGGGTGAAGAGGCGGTAATAAAAAGAAATGAGAAGCTATTGGAAGAAGCGAAACAATATCTCAGTTACTCTAAAATATACGCACCTATGGATGGCTATATAACCAAGAAAAATGTAGAAACTGGCAATGTAATAGGCAGAGGTCAGCCTCTTATGGCTCTTGTTCCTATGAAAGATTTTTACATAGAAGCAAACTTTAAAGAAACAGAGGTTGGCAAAATTAAGATAGGTGACAGGGCTGATATCAAGATAGACATTTATCCGGATTTAAAATTAAAGGGCGTTGTAGAAAGTATCTCTCCGGGAACAGGTGTTGTTTTTTCTTTACTTCCTCCTGAAAATGCTACCGGTAACTGGATTAAGGTCGTTCAGAGAATACCTGTCAGAATTAAGATAATTGATTTACCACAGGATAAAAAACTCAGACTTGGACTTTCCTGTGAGGTAAAAGTGTATATATGAACTGGCTAAGATTGGCTTTTATTACTTTAGCAGCAATGCTCGGCACCTTTATGGAGGTGCTTGATACAACAATTGCAAATGTTGCTATACCTCATATTGCAGGAAACCTCTCTGTCAGCACCGATGAGTCAACCTGGGTTATAACATCCTATCTTGTTGCAAATGCCGTTATACTTCCAATAACACCATGGCTTGCAGGTATTATAGGAAGAAAGAGGCTCTTTATGCTTTGCGTTCTTACTTTTACTGCGAGCTCTTTTCTCTGTGGCATCGCTCCCAACCTTGAAACCTTAATTATTGCGAGAATCCTTCAGGGTTTAGGAGGAGGTGGTCTTCAACCAATTGAACAGGCAATCCTGTTAGAAGCATATCCGCCCGACAAAAGGGGTCTTGCCATGGCCTTTTACGGGCTTGTTGTAGTTATAGCACCTGTATTAGGACCTATTGTTGGCGGATGGATAACCGATAATTACAGCTGGAGATGGTCATTTTTTATTAATCTGCCAATCGGAGCACTCTCTTTTATTTTAATATATCTCTTCATAGAAGACCCTCCCTATCTGAAAAGGATAAAAACTTCCTTCGATTTCATTGGACTCTTTCTCCTTGCCCTTTTTTTAGGAACGTTACAATTTATCCTCGATAAAGGGGAAAGAGAGGATTGGTTTCAATCTGATTTAATTATATATTTTTCTATAATTTGTGTAATTGCGGGATCCTTCTTTTTTATCTGGGAAAGACAGGAAAAGGAGCCCGTTGTTGACCTTTCATTATTAAAAAACTGGAACTTTACACTTTCAATAATATTTATAACTGTTCTTGGTGTTGTGCTATATGGAAGCATAACACTTGTTCCTGTTATGTTACAAAATCTGGCGGGATATGATGCCTTTACTGCGGGTCTTGTCCTTGGAACCGGCGGAATAGGCGGATTTATAAGTATGTTTCTGACAGCAAGACTTATTACAAGAATAGACGGCAAATATCTTATAATGCTTGGGGTTGGGCTTCATTTTATCTCAATGATTTTGATGTCTTCGCTAAACTTATCGGCAAGTTTTATCGAGTATTGTATCCCGAGATTCATTCAGGGTTTATCTTTAGGATTTCTTTTTATCCCCATATCAGTTGCATCAGTTGCCTATCTGCCCAAAGAAAAGATCGGAAGCGCAACGGGTATTTACAATCTCATGAGAAATATCGGTGGCAGTATTGGTATAGCCATGGTTATGACCTTACTAAACAGAAGGGCACAGTTTCACCAGACAATGCTTGTAGATAATCTTCATAGCCTAAATAATAATTTTAATTATAACATAAACAAGCTAACCTTCTTTTTGAAACAAAAAATTATCAATATCCCCGGCTATGAAAAGCTACTTTCCTATAATTTATTAGGCTTAGAGGTTCAGAGACAGGCATATTTAAAGAGTTTCCTTGACAACTTCTATCTCTTCTCTTTTCTAACCTTAATAATTGGCTTTGCCTTTCTTCTTAAAAAGATCCCTAAAGATAAGGAAATAAGCCTTCATTAGTCTGATTTCAAAATTTTTAAGAAAGAATTAACATTAGATTTTTTTTATTGATTTTTTCTAACAAATAATGTTATTTCTTAAAGTGAAAAATGAAGAAAGCGATAATTTATTCAATTTTTATTTTGATAACAATAACTTTTCCTGACTTCGCAAAAGGAGATGAAAACCATTCGAAGCATTACAACTGGGAGTTTTTTGATCAGGTTAAAGATAAAAAGGCCACAAGAAAGGCAAAACTCAGGCATTACCACGGAGACAACGTAAAACTTACCTCAAACTATAACTGCTGTAGAATCAGAAAGAAATGATAATTTAGCTATACAATTTCGGTTTTTACAGGTCCAAAATTCCAAAAATAAGACCTTTTTTGTTTTAATGACCCCGTTTATGAAGGCTATTGTTTTCCTTGAAAAATCTATTTAGAAATAATAGAATTTATATATGTTTAATATCGGTTTACCGGAACTTATTCTAATAATCATTATCGCCCTCGTTGTAGTTGGCCCTGACAGGATACCAGAGGTGGCAAAGACACTTGGAAGAACAATCGGGACACTCAAAAATGCCCTTGATGATGTTAAAGGTTCCATAGAAAAAGAGGTCTACAGCGAGGTGGAAAAGCCTCTGAAAGATATAGACGCAGAGATTAAAGTTGAGGTAGAGAAGGCTTATCAGGAAGCACAGAAGATTAAAGAAGAGATAGAAAAGCCTGTAGAATCCGCCAAGGCAGATAAAGATAAAAGTGATTACTCAATCTGAAGATAAAAAACTCCCCTTTAGAGAACACCTCATTGAGTTACGGCAACGAATTATAAAAATTCTTATAACCATCGGTTTTTTTTTCATTATCTCATTTAATTATGCAAAGGAGATCCTTTTTTTTCTCACAGAGCCTCTGAAGGGGTTCACAGGAGGGGGAAATCTTGTCTATCTGAAACTTACCGATGGATTTTTCTTGTTTTTTAAAACTTCTCTCATTATC
This sequence comes from Pseudomonadota bacterium, assembly GCA_026415985.1. Taxonomy (GTDB): domain Bacteria; phylum CALINM01; class CALINM01; order CALINM01; family CALINM01; genus JAOAGA01. The sequence goes on from JAOAGA010000064.1 coordinate 4,189, forward strand.
GCCCTTATTCTTTCATCGCCCGTACTCATTTATCAAATTTTTATGTTTATGGCACCGGGCCTGTTCGAACATGAAAAGAGGCTTTTAAAAATATTTATCCTAATTGGTTTCTTAAGCTTCTTTACCGGTTTTGCCTTTCTATATAAACTTGTTTTGCCGTTATTTCTTGCCTTTTTCAGTAAGTTTGTCTTTGATTTTTATGAGGTCTATCCAAACATCAATGATTACATTGATTTTATTTTAAAATTCAATTTCTATGCAGGGGTTCTCTTTACGATCCCCTTCGCAATTTTTTTAATGGTCCATTTCAGGATAATTGAATTAAACCGCCTTATAGAGTTGCGGAAGGCATTTATAATCCTTTCCTTTATCATCTCAGCTATAATTACCCCTCCTGATTTACTCTCTCAGATTATTGTCTCAGTTATAATAATAGCTTTGTTTGAGATGGGTTTGCTAATTGCAAGGATAAGAACTGTCTTATCCTGATAAACAGTCAGAGTTTTTTTAATTATTTTTTTTAACTGAAAAATATAGTATTATGATACAGAATCGCCGGAGAGAAAGGATTGAAAATAAGTAATAAATCATACCCCTATATAGCATCTGCATCAACGGTTTTAGTAATCTTTCTTGTCGTTTTATCAATGAGTATTCTTGAGAAAAAGCGATATTTAAACGAGCTTCGTGCGGAAACAATCAACCATTTAAGTGCCTTTCGTGTCCGCCTTGAAAGTGCCCTTAACTCAAGATTATATGTAACACAAAGTATGGCAGCCTATGTGGCTACCCGTCCGAATATAACACAGCAAGAGTTTGAGCAGATTGCCAAAGAGTTAATTAAACAGGATGCGGTTGTAAACAGCATTTCATTGTCAAAAAACGCTGTTATAACCCATATACACCCCTTTAGAGGACATGAATCTGCCATCGGACTTAATCTTATGGTTCACCCTCAGAGAAGACAGATGGTGGAAAAAACGATAGAAAGCAAAAAGGGGTTTATTGCAGGACCTGTAGAGTTAGTGGAGGGAGGGGTTGCCTTTATAAGTTATACACCCATTTTCCTGTCGGTGCCTTATAATAACAAAAAAATCGGCCAGTTCTGGGGATTAACAGATATAACTATCCTTGTAGAAAATTTATTAAAAGAAGCAGGAATTTATTATGAATCTCCTATCTTATCCATCGCAATCAGGGGAAAAGACGGGCTGGGAGAAAAAGGTGATATCTTTTGGGGAGACCCAAAGATTTACGAATCTGATCCTGTCTCTCTAAATATAACCATTCCCAACGGTTCCTGGCAGATATCTGCTATACCCAAAAAAGGCTGGGATACAAGATCTCCCTTTATGATAATACTTTGGACCGGTGGAATAATCTTAATGATCGCAAGCGGACTCCTTGCTTTTGTCCTTGTCAGAACTCCTATCAAGTTAAGGGAGATGGTTGCAGAGGCTACGGAATCACTGAATAAAAGTGAGAAAAAATACAGGGAGCTTGTAGAGAACGCAAACAGTATTATCTTAAAATTAGATACCGAAGGAAATATCACATTTATAAATGAGTTTGCCCAGAACTTTTTTGGTTACAAGGAACACGAGATAGTTGGCAGAAATATACTAAACACTCTTGTCCCCGACAGGGACAGTGATAATACCGATTTATCTCTGATGATTAAGGAGATTTGCCAGTATCCATGGAAGTTTACCACTAATGAAAATGAGAATATCAAAAGAACCGGCGAGAGGGTATGGATTTCCTGGACTAATAAGGGAATCTATGAAGAAGGGAAGCTTACCGGTATATTGTGTATAGGCAATGATATTACAATGCTTAAAAAAACCCAGCAGGAGCTCCAGACCCACCGTAAAAACTTAGAGGAAACCGTTAAAAAACGGACTGAAGAGTTAGCCATAGCAAATGAAAAATTAAGGCTGGCATCTCAGCACAAATCGGAGTTTCTGGCAAATATGAGCCATGAGATCAGAACGCCAATGAACTCTATATTAGGAATGACCGAACTGTTAGAGGAAACAGAGCTTACAAAGGAGCAGAAAGAATATTTAGAGATATTGAAAAACAGCGGAGAAGGTCTTTTAAATATCATAAATGACATTCTTGACCTTTCAAAGATTGAGTCCGGTGAGCTTTCCATGGAGTATGTAAATTTTGATTTAAGGGAGTTAGTAAACAAACTCATCGGCACAATGTCTTTTAAAGCAAAAAATAAGGGTCTGACCCTTTCGGTCAGCATATCATCAGACGTTCCTGACAGACTTACAGGAGATCCCCATCGTCTGCGTCAGGTCTTAACCAATCTTATCAATAACGCAATTAAGTTTACTGAAAAAGGGCAGGTCCTTTTAACTATAAGTATTGAAAAAAAAATTACTGAACACAATCAGACCATCGCAACCCTTCTTTTCTCTGTAAAAGATTCAGGAATCGGGATTCCTAAAGAAAATTCAGAAAAAATTTTTGAAAGATTTACACAGGCTGATTCTTCCATCACAAGGAATTACGGGGGAACCGGTTTAGGATTAGCAATATCAAAAAGCCTTGTCGAGATGATGGGTGGGAAAATATGGGTAGAAAGTGAGCCAAACAAGGGAAGTATCTTTCATTTCACCGTTAAGATGATTGTTCAGGAAGAGAACCAAAAAAATGGAAATGCTGAAGTAAGTCATAGTATCAGACCACTATCAATGAAGATACTTTTGGTTGACGATTCTTTGGAAAACTGTTTGTTAATCAAAACATTTCTTAAAAATACAGACTGTAAAATAGATACCGCAGAAAACGGCATCTCTGCATTGGAAAAGTTTAAAAAAGATAGCTATGATATTGTCCTGATGGATATAGAGATGCCGGAGATGGATGGTTATTCAGCAGTCAGATTAATGAGAGAATATGAGAAAGAAAGGGGGCTGAAGCCTTTGCCGATAATTGCTCTTTCCGCTTACGCAATGAAGGAAGAGATAGAAAAAAGTATTTCCTCTGGTTTCACCTCTCATCTGACAAAGCCCATAAAAAAATCAAAAATATTAGAAGTTTTATATAACTACGCCAATTAGAGAGATACCTTTGATGGAAGAAAAAAAGATTATTGTTTTTATTAATGAAGAGCTTGAAGAGATTGTCCCCCTTTTTATTGAGAAAAGATATAAAGATATAGAGGAAATATCAAAATGTTTAAACTCAGAAGATTATGATACCATAAGAAGGTTAGGACATAATATAAAAGGAACTGCTGGTGGATATGGTTTTCTGAAAATTATGGAAATAGGCAGAGATATTGAAAGATACGCTTCTGAAAAAAGTTCCGGTAAAATTATTGAAGAAATTAATAAATTAAAATACTTTCTTGACAATTTGGAAATCAGATATGAAAGAGAACATCTATGAAGCGTTATAAAATACTTGTGGTAGATGATGATATATCCTTTAGGCTTCTCATAGGAAAACAACTTAAAAAATATTACCTTGACATTTCTTATAGTGAAAATGGCAAAAACGCATTGGAAATTTTACAAAAAGAACCCTTTGATCTTGTCATTTCCGATCAGATGATGCCCGAAATGGATGGTATTGAGTTACTGAAAGAGGCAAAAAAAATTTGTCCTGATACCCCCTTTATAATTCTTACAGCCTTCGGAGATATAAAAAATGCAGTTACAGCAATAAAACTCGGCGCCTATGATTATTTAGAAAAGCCCTACCGGGTGGAAGATTTGGTGGCCACAATAAGCAGAGCGATAGAACATAAACAGCTAACAATGGAAAATAAAAATCTGAAAGCCCAGTTACAAAATATATATAATTTTCAAAACTTTGTAACAAAATCACCTGCAATGATAAAGATCCTTAGGCTGGCTGAAAAGGTTGCGAAAAACCCGGAGACCACCATATTGATTTTAGGAGAAAGCGGAACAGGTAAAGAAATGCTTGCCCGAGCAATTCATTATGCCGGTGATGGTATGGCAAATAATTTTGTAGCAGTAAACTGTGCCGCTATCCCCCCTGCCCTTTTGGAAAGTGAACTTTTCGGACATGTAAAAGGCGCGTTTACCGGTGCCTATAAAGACAGAGAAGGAAAAATTGCCTTAGCTAAAGGTGGTACACTTTTGCTTGATGAGATTGGAGATATGCCGTTGGAAACACAGGCAAAGCTTTTAAGAGTTTTGCAGGAAAAGGTTTATGAAAAATTAGGTTCCGATAAACAGATGGGAACAGATTGCAGAATAATTGCTTCAACCCACAGGGATTTAGCCAAACTTGTGGAAAAAGGATTGTTCAGAGATGACCTTTATCACAGGTTAAATGTATTCCCCTTACACATACTCCCCTTAAGAGAGAGAAAAGAAGATATACCGGTTTTAACAAACCATTTTCTGGAACAGTTAAGGATAGCACTCGGAAAACAGCATATTGAAATTTCCAAAGAGGCAATGGATATGCTTTTAAGCTATGATTGGCCGGGCAATGTCAGAGAGCTTAGAAACTGCCTGGAAAGGGCAATTATAGTCGCAGACAACGGATTGATAAATGAAGACAATATTATACTGGCACAAAAAGATAACTCCCGTAAAGTTAGCTCCGATACTTTTAATCTACCGTTAGATTTAAGCTCTCCCGATTTCTCTCTCCAGCATGTAATAGATGAGGTATTTTCACTTATACTTCAGAAATGTGGTGGCAACAAAACTTTGGCATCTAAACTGCTTAAGATTGACCGAAAGGCCTTTTATCGCAGGAAAAAGTGACTGTTCCAAAAAGTCACATTTTGTCCAATAAAAGAACATATTGTTCAGCTTAATCATATTTTTCCTGACATTATATCAGATAGTTATCGACGGCATTTATTTTGCATCAAACTTTTTTATTGAAGTAATTCAGTCTTATTTATAATTATAAAAGGGACATTTTAAATCCTTTTTGCCGAGGGGTAATAAATGTATATAAGCAGTTAGTGATAATGAAAAAGAATAACCACGTGATGAAGTTATCCTCTCTCTTTCTTAAGATAAATTATATCTGTTACCTGTCTCAATTTATACCTAAAGAAACAAAATCAATAAAATTTTGTTTTAAAATCTACAGTCAATTATGCTTCGTTCCTATCAGTGTAAATATTTTTCCAAAAGTTTCCCAAAAAAATATTTTTCTGTTTGTTTTTTCTTTTTTGACAATTACACTATGCCTTGTAAATAATTCTTATACCGCAATATACGGATATGCTACAAA
>JAOAGA010000065.1 GCA_026415985.1 Pseudomonadota bacterium
GTGTACCACTTGTATACTTTCGATAATATTCTTTTTGCGTTTTCAAAACCTGCCTGAGCCGAGTAATAGGATTTGGAACTATAAAATTTATCAACAGATAAGGTTGATTCAGTAGATATTATGTTAGTTATTAAAAGCGCCATTAAAGAAATAATAACAAAAGAGATAATAACAGAAATAAGAGCAAAACCATCCTTTCTCATCTTTTATTCCTTAAAAAAATCGCCGTTTCTAAACTAATTATACTATTAGTCAATGAATGGCTAACTCTTAATCTCACTAAATCCCTATTAGGTTGCCATCTAAGTGAGGTTACATTAAAAAATGTTACATTATCACCAATAATCTGAGCAGTTGTACTATTAGTGGATAAATATAATTTGTTGTTGGAAAGGAAAAATCTTACAGAGGTGTAATTTCTTAACAAACTATAGGGGATTTTAAACCTTACATCACTTCCTGTGGTATAACTGTTTTGATAGGCATACTTTAGTTCTTTTAATATTCTCTCGAAAATGAGCTTGTTTTCTAAATTGATTTCCTTTCTTGGTGTTAATAAAGAAAAAAATCTTGTTTCCTGAAATAGTATTCCACCTACAAACCCTGCAATTATGCCGATGAGGATTATAACCAAAACTATCTCGATTAAAGTAAAGCCTTTATTGTTTTTCATAGACTACTGTAGTTTGTAAACCACGTGGTTATTTTTATCTCTGACAAGTCCGGTGTAGTAACCTTAACATCACATATAACACGCCAGCTTGAATAGTTTGTAAATGTAACGGTTCTTGTGAAATTACTCAGCACATCATTGAAATTTTTTACTTTAACTCTGCTGAAACCAGATACATTTTTAAACCTTGTCACCTCTTCCATCTTTCCTTCTGCCAGGTAGAGTGCATTTAAATAGGCTTCACTTTTATAGCTTTCTTTTGAAGATTGAAATACCGGAAATATTATAGCGGGAACAACAATTGCAGTAATTAGTATGATTATTATAACCTCGATTAAGGAAAACCCTTTACTGGACATTAATACTCCCTGTATCTGAAATAATCCTTATTCTTTTTGATTTTCCGCTATGTAGAAGAAGAATAGAAGTAACATTTTTATATAAATTCCTGCCTAAGGGGTCAAACCTCACTGAATAATTTTTAAAAAAGCTAACTCCGGGGTATTTTTTTGAAATATTTATATCAAAGTTAGTTAGGTCATCGGGATTCTGGATAATTGTGTAATTGGCAAAGCCTATTCTTAACCTGTCGGGGGTATTAATATAAACCCTATGAGTTCTTGAGGTGTTAAGAGCCCTTTGTCTTGCATAACCTAAATCGTAGGCAACCTTTTTTACCGCTAAGTCTAAGGTATTTTCGGTGGGAGATTTAAAATAAGTTATAAGGGCAGAAGATATAATAGCAATAATAATCGAGACGATTACAAACTCAATTAATGTAAAACCGGTATTTTTACCAAAAAACTTAATAACAAATCTCAATCTGCTTCATCTCCTTATCTTAATAACCTTATAAAACACGCTTTTGGTATAATATATAATAATAAAAAAAACAAAATATCGGTTAAGATTTATTATACTCAGCCTTCTTATAAAAATTATAACATTATCAGATTGTTTTTCAATGAAATTAAAATTTTATAACAATCTTCCTGATATCTCTTTTTGGTTTAAAAGAGATTTTAAGCAAGAAAAGTCGATCAACTTTCTCAAATGATTAAACTCATTCTTTTCAGTTAATAAATTAATATGTTTTATTGCATGTGATAATACGTCTACCTCATTAATTTTTTTAGGTCTTGGCTTTAAGGGTGTGCTTTCAGCTGGTTCCTTTAAATTTTCTAATTCGCGAATGAAATTAAGATTTTTTATCTTCCCCTCAAATTTGCATAAAGCAATATAAGTAAGGGTCAAGGTAGTATCTTCTTCGTATCTCCAGCTTGTAGAATGGATAAGATATGGGGTAAATTCAAACTTTTCAACCTCTCTTAAAACAATAAGGTCAGGGTCTTCATTCATTTTTTCAAGGAAAAGTCTTTCCTTGAAATAAAGGACTTTGCCTTGTTCGTTTATGAAGGTAAAGAAAATCTCTAAATTAATCATACCTTGAGAACAATATATTTATTTTCGTCAAAAATTATCTTGAAGCTTACATTAAATATTTTTTCGAGAAAGTCTATATCTATATCATCTTTTTCTTTTTTTATAATTTCACCATCTTTTAAAAAATATAAATCATCACAATAAAGGTAAGCTATTGATACCTCGTGTAATACAGTAATAATACTTTTACCTTCTTTAACAAGGTCTTTCAGTATTTTTATGATATGAATCTGATTATGAAGATCAAGGTTAGTAAGTGGCTCATCAAGAATTATTATATCTGGATTTTGTGCTATCAACCTTGATAAAAGAACAAGCTTTTGTTCTCCACCGGATAGTTCGGTATACCTTCTGTCTTTAAAATGTTCGATATTTAGTTTTTGCAAGGCTGAAACAGATATATCTATGTCTTTTTTTGTTGGATAAAAGCTGAAATAGGGCATTCTTCCCGTCAAAACAACATCTAAAACCTTATAAGGATAGATAGGATAGTGAATTTGAGGAAGGTATCCCACAAGTTTTGAAAAATCTTTCATTGAAAAAGATTCGGCAATTTTTTGGTGAAATCTTACCTCACCTTTATAGGATCTTTCAAAACGTGCAATAATTTTGATGAGGGTAGATTTACCACTTCCATTTTTACCTAAAATACCTATAAATCTTCCTTTTTCAAAAAAACAATTTAAATCATTGAAAATTAGTCTATCACCATAGGAAAACTGTAATTTCTCAACGCTTATCATCTCAAAACCTTGTAAGATTATCGAATTTTGTTTTAATAACATAAATGAAAAAAGGCGTTCCAAGCATGGTTGTAAAAACGCCTACCGGGAGCTCGAAATCAAAGACACTCCTTGAAAAAGAATCAACAACTACAAGAAAATTACCACCCAAAAAAAAGCTAAAAGGTATACATACTCTGTTATCGGGGCCCACAATCATTTTGACAAGATGAGGGATAATTAAACCTATCATTCCAATAATACCAGCAACCGATATAGCAGTTGTAGCAATAAGTCCTGCTGGTATTAAGATTAATGCCTTTTCTGTGTCAGGATCCAAACCTACCGATCTGGCTTCATCCTCTCCTAATGCCATTACATTCATTCTAAAACTAAAAAGCAAAAGCCAAAAAAAACATATTAAGATTATTACATAGATTTTTTCCAATTTTTCTAAGTTTGCGGTATGTAAATTACCCATCAACCAGTGGATGATAGACTGTAACTTAAAGGGGTCAACTATAAACTGAAGAACAGTAAGAAGAGAAGTAAAAAAACCTGAAACTATGACACCTGCCAGAATGAAGCTTGAATTTGAAGGTTTGCTTCCAATTTTGGCAATAAAATAGGTAAGAAAAACAGCGATAAGACCAAAAAAGAAGGCGGTTAATTGTAATGGTAAAAATGGAAATGAAACAGCAAGAGCAGCACCAAAGGCTGAACCTGATGATAGTCCTATAACATCCGGAGACACAAGAGGGTTTCTAAAAATTGATTGCAATGTCATTCCTGATACGGAAAGCGAAGCACCTACAAGAAAAGATATAATTACCCTCGGCAGACGAACTTCAAGTATTATATTTCTGATTAATTGAAAATCGTTGTCATATACATTTTTAAAGATAAAGATATTAATTATTCTCTCTAAAGTAACCATCTTTGATGGTCCAGAAGCTATAGCTATTAAAAAAATTACCATAGATAAAACAACGGAAAAGAAAAATAAAGAACCATTCTTCATCTAAATATCTTTCCTGTAGAAATCTCTCATTATTCTCTTGGCTTCGTTGTTTAAATCTATTTTAAACCTTTCAGGATAAATATATTTGGACATAGCTTTTATGGCATATATGAATTTCAGCGTCCACATATCATAATAGAAAATATTTTTATATTCATAAACTTCTTTATTTTTAACTGCCCTTATTCCTTTAAGAAGTGGCTCATTTATAATATCATTGGGATCTTTTTTTTCATTAAACCACATAATAATAACATCGGGGTCCCACTCTTTCAGCTTTTCTACATTTATAACTACATGTTCTTTATATATTTCTTTACAGACATTAACTCCACCAGCGATCTCAATTAGCTCGTTTACAATACTATCACCGCAAGAAGTGTTAAAGATACTCTGAGCCCACATAAAATATACTTTTTTTCTTTTATCAATTTTTGAAGTATCTTTTTTAATTTTAGCTATTTCTTTACTTGTCTTATCAATAAGTTCTTTTGCTATTTTCTCCTTTCCAAATATCTTACCGAAGTCTTCAATTTCTTTGTATACATCATCAATCTTCTTTATAAAAACTCCATAAACCGGAATATTGTATTTTTCAATATTTTCTATTAATTCTTTTTGTTCACTCCATACAATAACAATGTCTGGTTTTAAGGCAATTATGCTTTCTAAGTTTCCAAAATCCCAATTGCCCGGTGCAGGAATTTTTTTATTTTTAATTCTCTCATCGAGCACAGAATACTGTGAGAAAACGTCTCCGCTATAAATATTAGTTGATATTCCGACAATTGTATCCTGAGCACCAATCATATAAATACCAGTCAAGGCACTTTCTATTAAACAGACAACTCTTTGAGCAGGTTTATTCATGGTAATTTTTTTGCCTCTAAAGTCAGTTACTTCTATTTTTTTTGAATGGGACTCATTTGCATATAAAATTGTAAGAAAAATGAACAAAAAAATTTTTTTCATAGTCTCTCCAAAAAATTGTGGCTCAGAGAATAAACTCTCTGAGCCTATATAAGAAGAGGGATTAGATGTATATATTAAATTTAAAATTTGACAGACAGAGCTCCTTTTACGTTAAATCCGGGATCCTGAAATTGCCATGGCATCTCATATTTCCTGTTAAATAAGTTATTAATATCAAAAGCTAAATCTACAGAGTAATCTTTATTTCTTGTTAGTTCTTTAGATATATTTATGTTAACATACTCATAACTGCCAAACTCTCTCCTTGAGCTTTTATCAGTGCTATCGTAGTATTTACCAACAAAAGTTGCATAGGGAGAAAAACTTATTTCGAATGGCAATTTAGCATTAAAACCTAAATTTGCAGTATAATCAGGAACAAAAGTTATATCAGAGTTATCAAAATTTATATTGAAGGGATTATTTACCTTAGTATTAATTAGAGTCAGATTTCCAAACCATGCAAAATTATTAGTAAACTGGTTTTTAATCTCTAACTCTAAACCAACTGATTTAGATTTACCTGCATTTTCAGAGCGACTCTGAGAAGGCGATAAAGAAACAACATTTTCAACAATCGCATCATCAACTATAGTATAAAATCCTCTCAGAGACATATAAAACTTATCAAAAAATGCTTCCAATCCCACATCGTAAGAGTAACCTGATTCGGGTTTTAAGTTTGGATTGGGAAGCTGACCACTATTAGGAGAACCAGAGGGAATTGTTCCGCCAACCTGTTTTGCGGAAGGTGGGGTAAAACTCATTCCTGCGTTAGCAAAAACAGATATATTATTAGTTGCACTATATCTCAAACCACCGCTTAAAAGTATTTTATTCCAATCTTTTTCTTTTAAAGGGGGGACAACACCGGAAATCAACTCATAATCACTTTCTATTTTATTTAATCTACCACCTAATCTTAAGGTAAGTTTGTTCAAAACTAACTTTTCCTGTAAATATAAACCGTAAGAAGATGTTTTTGAATTATTTCCAATGCTTATGAGACCATTACTTTCAGTATATGTGTCATAATAAACTTTTTGATAGTCTACCCCGGCAATAAAAATACTATTCCCAAAATGTTTGAGAGAGTATTGAAAATCGACGGGAATAATTTTTTGTCTTACCCCACCATGTTCTCTTAATTGTAACTCATTTGGGTCATTATAAACATCTCCGTCGTAATCGTAAAAATCTTCTGCCCATCTTCTGTGATAATTTCTGTATCCTGCTTTAAGAATAATATTTGCGTTCTCACCCATATCCTTTTTGTAATCAAAGTTTACAGTATCGTAGTTATGGTTAAAGTCCCTATTAGGTCTACCAGCATCGCCAGTATGTTGAGTGTGATTTGCAAATATTGAAAAGCTATGTTTATCAGGCTTAAAAAAATATGTGAGTTTACCGTAAATCTTATTTTTTTGATATTGAGGATCATCTATCATTTTGAGCCAGGAATTATAAGTTCCGTAATTTGAATAATTGGATCTCTCATAGTCAGCTCCGAAGAAATAATTTAAATTACCCTTTCTGTTCTGATGATAAATGTTAGTAAAATTAGTATTCCAAGAACCTGTTCCTAATGTAATTTTTGAGAAATCTTTTTCAATTTTTTCCTTCATTATAAAATTTGTTACTCCTGCTAAGGGTGACTGACTACCTGCAAAATCTGCGGTAAGGTAGTTTGAATATTGAATTGAAGCAGGACCTCTAAATATTTCTACCCTGTCTACTCCAACTGCAGAAAGACTCATAGGATCAACCATATTATCTATAGGAACACCATCAAGTAAAAAAAGATTGTATTTAGGGCCTAATCCGCCAAAAGATCCCCAGTTAGCATCATTTCTTGATAGGGGGTTAATAAAAACACCGGGCTGAAAAGTTATTAATTCACTGAGATTATTATTTTTTAAAGAGATTTTATCTATTTCTTCTTTAGTCATAATATCCACTTTTTGGGTGACATTAATCTCAGATTGTTCAATCTTTGCCTCCGTGACCACGATGTCTTCCAGTGCATAGTTTTTTTCAGAGCCAAAAGCATAAGAAACTGCTAAAAACAAAATCAGAAAACATAGATACAACCTTTTCATCTTACTCCTCCTTATAGTTTGGTTTTGTTAATATGTAAACTCAAAATTCACCTGAAAACTTTCAGAATTTCCTGTGAAAGATATAAATACCAAAAACATCAGAACTTTTATGCCAATAATGTCCATTTTCATAAATAAGATTCTTATAAATTTTCAGTTTTTCAAAACAAGAGATGGGCCTTTTTTCATAAAATTCCATATGTTCGTATGCTTCTTTAAGAGAGTGATATGCAAAGGAAGTATCGGCAGTAAAAACTCTAAAAAGTTTCAACTCATAGTCTTTTTGGATTTTGATTCTATTATTTTGATTCTTTAATTCTGATACAATAAAAACATATCTCGCTTCCAATGAAAAAACCTTAGTCAAAGCTAACTCAAATGGGATATCCATTAGATGCAAACTATTACATGCAATTACTATGTCATAACCACGATATTCAAATGTTGGTATATCCTCCCACCTCCTTGTGTCAAAGTTTATGAAATCGATCTCCCTCTTAAAAATCTCTTGAAAAAGAAGGTTTCTCATGTTCAAAGAGGGTTCTATTATTGTTACGTCACACCCCACAGATGACAAGGGAAGAGATAGGACACCATTTCCGCCACCAATATCAAGGACTCTAAAATTTGGTTCTATAATCTTAAATAAAAGTTCTAAGATCTGTTTATGAAAATGATTGTGTTCTATCCACAATTTATACCACTTTGCATAACTATTCCAGAAAGAAACTGAATTTGAAAGATATTCACATTTAAAATACACGAAAACCTCCTGATTGAACTTCCTTCAGGAAAGATTTACATCTTCGTGATGTGATGATTTTTATAAATAAGAATGGCTAAAATAGATTATGATGCATTCGTGCATCAATTTTTTTTATCATTATAACAAAAAATTAATCCCTGTCAATTTTTTTTTGAAATCTTATCTTTTTTCTGAATCTAAATTAAACCTGATAGTAAGTAATGCTTTAGATAATATTGGTTTTCCATTAATTTTTGCAGGACTAAAAGTTGATTTTCTGACTGCTTCCACAGCAGACTCTGTCATACCATATCCCGCTGATTCTATAACTTCAGTTTCTAAGAGATTACCATGTTCATCTATGGTTAATCTCAAAACAACTACCCCCTGAATCCCTAATTTTTTAGCCAGAAGCGGATAAATTGGTAACACTTTTTTTAAAAATTTGGGAGCATTATCTCTACCTATGATGAGATCCTCTGTTGCTTTGCTGTCAAAGGTCTTATGTCCATCAAGCATATTACTTGAATTTGTTTTTTTCTCGATTATATTTTCTTCTTTATTGTAGGTATCATTTTTGAGATTATCTACAAATCTTTGAACCAGATTTTGTTCTGAACTTTCCTGTCTCAAACTAATTTCTTCGGTTATTACCTCTTCTATATTATTTTTTACCTCAATATTTGTGTCATCTGACAACAAATGTTTCTCATCTTTTGCTCTATTTATTGTTTTTGAGTTATTTCTTAAAGTAAGTTTTTTATAAGAAGAATTTACTGGTTTAGTAATATCAACGATAATAAAATCATTAGCAACTTGAATTTTAGGAATGCTTCTATATGTTGGTAACAAAAATAAAAAAAGATGAAAACACAATGAAATTGTTAGTGAAAAAATTTTTTCTCTATTCATAAAATATTTTTTCATTTTATAAAATTCGGAATTTAAAAGGCACCTTCGTGGTGGGTTTTTAGAACCTAACTTTTTGATGTATCTCCGGATACATTTAAATGTTAAAAAAAATATTTATTTTTGTCAAAATATTTCAGATAAAATATACAGAATTAACAGATTAAATGATATAATTTAAATAAGTATTAATAAATATATGTACAGGAAACGTATAGAAGAAATAATTAAAGGTGATAAACTTTTCCATTTATACGGGATGGAAGTTCTATCAACCGATTTAGGGTATGCAAGGCTTCAGGCAGAGGTTAAGGAGGAACATCTTAATGCCCACAATATCGCCCATGGTGCTATGATTTTTGCTTTAATGGACGTTGCCTTTGCAATTTCTGTAAACTCCTATGAAGATGCTGTAGGCATCCAGTTTGGGTTCAATATATTCAAGTCTACTGGATTAGGCGATGTGATAATAGCTGAGTCAAAAGTTATTCACAAGGGAAGAAGCAGTATGGTTGTAGAAGTTAAAGCAGAAAGTAAAAATACAGGTAAAATACTTGCAAAGGGGATGGCAACCGCTCTTCCTCTTCCTAAAAAAATCACTTAAAAATAATGTTTAAAACAAAAATCAATAATGTTTCAAAATATGAAGATATCAATAAAATTAAAGAGGTTTTGGCCAACTCTTTAAACTTTATAAATCGCCCGTTGGAGCAACACAAAAGATATCTTGTCAAACCTAACTTATTAAAACCATCATTAGCAGAAAGTGCCATAACTACCCATCCTGCCATAATCAGAGCAGTTATAGAG
>JAOAGA010000066.1 GCA_026415985.1 Pseudomonadota bacterium
GTTTACACCGGTATCATTTATAACCTTACGGTCAATCCAGTTTAAAATTGTAGCAAAGGGGAGTATCGCCCCTCTTACTAACAAAAAATAAAAGTCATCGATATAATATTTGTTAACCAGAATAGCCTTAATAAAGCCAACTTTTTCCGCAAATCCCTCTCTCCTTCCGCTTTTACCACCAAACTGATAATAGGCAAAGGCAATCCCCGCGACCGCAACGATAGTTGATTTTATCATAACGCCCCAGTGAAGATGTTCAACTTCATGTTTATCCAGCAGGAATTTATCAAAATAGCCACCCAACATAGGTGTATCTACAAAACCAAAAAATACAGAAAAAACTGCAAGAACGATTAGTGGAACTGTCATATTTGCGGGTGAGTCATGTCCGTGATGTTCGCTATCATGGGACTGTTCTTCTGAGTTATTTTCATTCGGCTCCGGTGACAGCAAAACAAAAATCATTCTGAAGGTATAATAGGCGGTCATAAAACTTATAAGCATTGTTAAATAAGCAAAAGCTTCTTTGTGATTTTGCTCAAAGGCGACAATTATAGCATCTTTGCTGAAAAAACCTGCCATTGGAAATATGCCTGCCAGGGCTAAAGAGCCTATAATTAAAGTGGTCAGGGTTATCTTCATCTTTCTCACACCACCTTTTTCTGCCATCTCCCACATATCGTTGGTATTAAAATGATGGATCAGACTACCTGCACAGAGAAAAAGAAGGGCCTTAAAGAAGGCGTGGGAGAAAAGATGAAAAACTCCCGCTTTATAACCACCCGCACCCAAAACAGATACCATAAGTCCTAACTGACTAATAGTTGAATAGGCCATAACTTTCTTAACATCGTCCTGAACAAGAGCTATAGTTGCAGCAACAAAGGAAGTAATAATACCAACAACCGCTATAAACTCCATTGCTACAGGTGATGCACTAAAAAAGCCATAGGCCCTTGCGATAAGATAAATTCCTGCAGCGACCATTGTAGCTGCGTGTATCAAAGCAGAGACCGGAGTGGGACCTTCCATTGCATCGGGTAACCATGCATGGAGTGGAAACTGGGCACTCTTACCCATAATACCCATAAATATCAGAAGGGCTGATGCGGTTAAAAAGCTCTGATTTATAGCAGGTGACTTTCCTAATTGATTTAAAACACCAAAATCTAAATTGCCAAAACTGACTAATAATATTAAAAGCCCGACAAAAAAACCAAAATCTCCGAATCTTGTCATAACAAAGGCTTTTTTTGCTGCTGCGGCTGCCTCAGGTTTATAAAACCAGAAGCCTATTAGTAAAAAGGACGCTGCACCTACAAGCTCCCAACCAAAAAAGGCCTGCAATAAGGTTGGTGAAACCACGAAAAGAAGCATCGCCCATGAGAATAGTGAAAGCCAGGCATAATACCTCGAAAGTCCCTTTTCACCATGCATATAACCTAAAGAATATATATGAACAAGAAGACTTACGACACAAACAACTATCATCATACCTAAGGTCAGAGAGTCAAAGAGAATTCCAAACTTAAGATTAAAATAATCTGTCACTAACCAGGTAAAATAATAGGTCTCCGCTTTTACACCATAAAAATTCTTGAAATATAGTGTGAAAGTTAAAATGGTAGATACTGATATAGCCAGTATGGCAACAAAGGCTGACAGCATTTTATTGTTTCTTGTGAGAATTCCTATTATAAAAATAGAAAGAAAGGGAGCAAATAATGCAATTGATGATAGCAATATATTCTGACTCATAACTACCCCTTTAACTCGTTAAGTTTTTCTGCGTCAATTTCCTTGTAATGCTTGAAGGTCAAAAAGATCAGAGCTAAGGCAATGGTTGTTTCCGCAGCAGCAAGGGCAATGATAAAAATTGCTATAACCTGACCTAAGGTGTGTCCATCTGCTACAAACTTATTAATAGCTAACAAATTTAGAGTAACCCCATTCAAAATCAGTTCTATACAAATAAGCATAATAACAAGGTTTCTTCTGATAAAAACCCCAACAAGTCCTAATGAAATTAGGATCAAACTTAAAAGCAGATATGAAAAAAGGCTACCCGCCATATTAATCCTCCCTTTTTGCCAAAACTATGGCTCCCATAATAGCTACAAGCAATATAAATGATATTATTTCAAAAGGAACCGCCATCTTTGTGGCAAGCATATAACCTACCTGCATTATTGTTCCTTTAGCCTCACCTATGGTAAATTTTGCATCGAAATATTTGGCATATAAAAGGGCAAAAAAAACAATGAAAAAGGCAAAAGATGTCGCAACCCCTACCAAAACCTTGTATATATTAATTTTTTTAGGCTGAACGGTAACTGGCGGAGAGAGCATTATTACAAAAATTATTGCAACTGAAATAGCCCCAACATAAACAAGTACCTGAAGAGCAGCAATAAACTCATATCCTAAAAAGATATACATACCAGCTACAGAAAATATTGAACAGGCCATCGCCAAGGCATTATAAATAGGCTTCTGCAAAAAAACCGCCAAAACCGCTGACAGAGCAATTATTAACCAAAAAATTATAAATACGATATCGCTAAACATTTTTTTCTCCTAAATTATCTAACCTTAAAATTAGCCCATCTTTTTTTCTTTCTGCGACTTCATAAACAATAGAATGCTCAATGGCATCTACTGGACATGTATCAACACATAACCCGCAGTAAATGCAAAGACCCAAATCAACATAAAACTCTGAAAGCTGTTTTTTCTTTGAACCTTCGGGGGTAACGGTAACCATCTTTATCGCACCTGCGGGACAAATTTTTTCACAGCTTCCACAGGCAATACATTTCAACGCACCTTCTTCGTTTCTTTTTAGTCGTATGCTACCCCTATATCTCTGGGCGATTCTTTTTTTCTCGTGGGGGTACTGAAGTGTGACGGGTTTCTTAAATAAATAGGATATAGAAAGGGCAAGTCCCTTTATAACTGTCTTTATGCCTATATTAACTTTATTAAAATAGGAAGCATTCATCTCTTTTTTCTCCTAAAAAATTTTCATAAAAAAAGTTGTTATAAGAAGATTAAGCAATGCAACAGGAGTTAAAAACTTCCAGCAAAAACTCATCAGCTGATCGGGTCTTAATCTTGGAAAGGCCCACCTGACCCAGATTATAAAGAATACAAGTGCGTAAGTTTTTATAAAGAACCAGACGACAGGAGGAAAAAATGGCCCCCTCCAGCCACCGAGAAATAGCGTTGTTGCCATGGCAGAAACAAGAAATATATTAGTATATTCAGCCATGAAGAATACCGCAAATCTCATACCTGAATACTCAGTGTGAAAGCCCGCTACAAGCTCTGATTCAGCCTCAGGAATATCAAAGGGGGTTCTGTTTAACTCTGCTATAGCAGATATTACATAAACAACAAAGGCGACAGGTTGAACCAAAACAATCCAGAACTTAGACTGGTAGCTGACAATTTCTGAGAGTTTAAGACTCTGGGTAATAATAACCACAGATAAGATACTGAGAATAATTGGTATCTCGTAAGCTATCGACTGAGCTATACTTCTTACCGCTCCCATGAGGGAGTATTTGTTATTGGAAGCCCATCCCGCCATAAATATCCCGATAGTTGCTATACAGGATATACTAAAGAAATATAATAAACCTATATTGAGATCCCTGACCTGCAATTTATCTGAAAAAGGTATAACAACAAACATAAGAAGGGTGGGGAAAAAGGCTAAATAGGGTGCCAGGGCAAATAGTTTTTTATCAACCCCCTTAGGAGTAATAATCTCCTTTGCTATAAGCTTAAGACCATCTGCTGCACCCTGCAAAACACCATGAAATCCAACCTCCATCGGCCCCAATCTTAACTGTATATGTCCCGCTACTTTCCTTTCTAACCAGGTTGCGAACAACGCATTTATGGTAAATACAATCATCACACCCGCTATGCTTAAAATTACTTTTACTATGATACTATCTGCGATCATTGCCAAGTCCACGTCTTCCTCCTTACCTGTCAATCTCTGGAATAACTACATCTATGCTTCCAAGTATTGCCACAACATCTGATATCTTATTACCCGGAAGCATTGTATCTAATATTGAGAGATTAGAAAAGGCGGGATCTCTGAGTTTAAATCTATAGGGATTAGCAGATCCGTCGCTGACTAAATAGACTCCTAAAAGTCCTCTTGAGGTTTCAACTGCAAAATAGTACTCACCTTCGGGCAACTTTACAATCTTGGGAGCCTTTTCGGCAAAAGGTCCTTCAGGAATGGCACTGACTGCCTGTTCTATAATTCTCACCGATTGGATAACTTCTCTCATCCTCACCTTATATCTGTCATAACAATCACCCTTCTCCCCCAGAGGTATCTCGAAATCAAACCTTGTATATATTGAATAGGGTTCATTTTTCCTTAAATCGTAGTTAACCCCCGAACCTCTTGCAACAGGTCCCGTCAAAGAATAATTAATAACATCTTCTTTTGAGATGAAACCAATGTCTTTAACTCTCTCAAGAAAAATTATGCTCTCGATAAGTGTTTCCGTATCGGCCATTCTTTTTCTGATCATATTCAGAAACTCGTCGAGCATCTTAAAAAACTCAGGTGTCAAATCATCCGCTACCCCACCTATCTTAAAATAATTATTGGTCATTCTCTGACCTGTAACCTCTTCAAACATATCCATAATCCTTTCTCTTGCATCAAAGAGCCAGAGAAAAGGAGTAAAGGCACCTAAATCCAAAAGGAACGCTCCCGCCCATAGTAAATGGGAGGCGATTCTGTTTAATTCAGCCATTATAACCCTGATATATTCAGCCCTTTCCGGTGGTGTTATACCTAAAGCCTTTTCCATACATCCTACGTAAGCCCACTCAAAAAGCATAGATGAGACGTAATCAAACCTATCCATAACAGGCATCATCTGAATGTAAGTCTTACTTTCTGCCATCTTTTCAACACCACGATGGGCATAGCCAAGAACAGTTTCGGAAGACATCACCTTCTCACCATCAACCTTAAGCACAATCCTCAGGACACCATGGGTTGAGGGATGCTGAGGTCCCATATTTACATAAAAATCTTTCAAGACATGTTTTTCTGTATCCATTTTAATCCTCTTCTGCTTTCCAAGATTTTAGTAGAGGGTAACCCTCCATTCCTTCCGGTGTAAGTAATCTTTTTAAATTTGGGTTTCCGGTAAATTTTACTCCAAAAAAATCATAAACTTCGGACTCAAACCAGTCGGCACTTTTAAAAAAATCTATTAGTGAAGGAACATCCTCTGAATAATCTATATCTAAATAAACTGCTACCCTGTGAACCTTCTGCATCTTATTAAAGATATAAATCAGCCTTATTTTTTCCTTTTTGTCAACGGCAGTTATTGTTTCCAAAAAATATTCTTCTTCTTTCAGTCTTTTTGTTAACTCAATAATATCATCTTTTTTTCTGAGTAAGTATGAGTGATTAAAGCCGTTTTTTTCATAGCTTTGCTCTAAAACTTCCTTATCAAAACTGTCCAAAATTGTAATAACAGACATTTATCTACCCTCTTTAATTTTCTTCTGGAGTTCTAAGAGACCGTATATCAAAGCCTCTGGTCGGGGAGGACAACCCGGCACATAGACATCAACAGGTAAAAAGGAGTCTACACCCTTAACCACTCCATAGGCGTTTTTTGAAAACACTCCACCGGATATAGCACAGGCACCAAGTGCTATAACATATTTTGGTGCAGGCATCTGTTCATAAAGTGTTTTTACTCTTGGAGCCATTTTTTTTGTAACTGTCCCCGCAACAATCATGAGATCAGCCTGCCTTGGTGATGGTCTGAAAACCCCCGCTCCAAACCTATCTAAATCAAATCTGGCCGCACCCGCTGCCATCATCTCTATGGCACAGCAGGCAAGACCAAAGGTAGCAGGCCAGAGTGAGTTTTTTCTTGCCCAGTTAAGCACATCTTCCAAAAGGGCAAACTTTACATTATGAACATAGGGAACTTCTATTTTTTGAAGATCTTTTACCATTCAAACACTCCTTTTGCCCAAGCATAAATTAATGCGAAAGCAAGAATACCAACAAAAAGAACTATCTCAAACCAGAAAATAAGCCCGGTAAGATCTTTAAAAACCATTGCCCATGGTATAAGAAAGAAAACTTCTACATCAAAGGCGACAAAAAGAAGGGCTACGAGATAATATCTGACATTGAACTGTATCCATGCATCACCGATTGGCTCTTCGCCACACTCATAGGTTGTAAGTTTTTTTTCTCCAATAGCCTTTGGTGCGATCAGTTTAGGGACTATTGTAACTATTGAGACAAATATTACGCTTAAGATACTAAAGAGAAAGACATAAGAATAGCTTTCTAACACAAAACCCTCCCCCCAAGAAAGTGAAAAAAATATCCTTAATGCAAATATCATAAAAAAAAAGGAATTGTCAATAAAAATAATTTTCCCGGAGAAAATTATATATTAACTGCATGGTAATATATCAGAGATTAACATGATATGCGTTGTAGAGAGATATTTACTTTTTTTAAAAAAGAGCAGACCGAATGGGTCTGCTCTTAAGAACAAAACATCAAACCTTTATTAGCTTAACCTTAGTGTCATAGAATGAGACACTTCCACCAACGGGGTCAAGCATACAGGTATTTTTCAGATAGGGGTCAATCCACATCGCAGCGTTGGCATTAAAGCCAGTTGCCCTTTTTGGATCTCCCTTTATCACCTTACCATCAATCATTAAATCAGATGCGCCAGTTGCCCAATGTCCATGTCCAATGGTAAATGTTACTACACCGGGCTGAATTGTCTCGGTTACAAAGATTTTACCAATTATCTCCATCTTCTTGCCGTTTTTAAGATCCCAGATACCATCTGGATTGGTAGCAGAAACTATTTTTGCCCTATCACCCGATTTAAAGCCATATTTTTCTGCATCCTTTTTATTGATAACTATGTAGTTTTCCGGATAAATCTCGTAAAGCCAGTAATCAACAATTGTTCTTGATTTTGTCTGTGTTACGTCCCTTTGGGTTATGAGAAAAAGATCATATCCATCGGTTAGTCCCGCTTCTTTAGGAGATTTACCTAAAGCAGTTAAAACCGGTATATAAACCCCATATCCGGGATTTGATTTACCCGTAAAGGAGTTTTTGGTTTCTGCAGTCTTTTCCTGATATAAGTTGATAAGCTTACCATACTTGTTTGAAACCTGCTCACCCTTATACTGGTCTTTGTAGTCCTGATACCTTCCGCCTCTGTTAAGAACATAGATAACCTTCTTCCAGTTGGGTCCGCAAAGCTTCTCCCATCTTTCTGGGTTGAAAACCGTTTTAGGAAGGTGCTTACGGGACTCATAAAAAAGCTTAACCTCTTTCTCATCGGCATCGGGAACGGGAGTTCCATCTGTTGCCACATTGGCAGTCATCATTATATAGAAGTCATCAAACCTTGTAAAATCCTGACCCTCACCAAAACCGTTTTTACCAAACCCTGATAAACCTAACTTTTCTGCAAGAGCCATCAGGAATGTCTCAAAGCATATTGGTTGCTCTTCTCCAAAGACTTTAACAGTATCAGTCATTGGGGCTATGACAGGCTGTCTTATTGGCTGAACCTTTGCAGGCATATTGGGATGTGTTCCCTGAAACTCCCATCTTTCAAGGAAAGACAGGTCTGGTATTATATAATCCGCATACATCGATGTCACACCTACAAGTATATCCGATGCCACATAGAGCGGAACTTTTTCTAAATTAGCAAGGATGCTATTGTTCGTCTGACCAGCAGGAAGGGCATAATTTGGCGCTCCCATGTAAGAAAAAACAGCCTTCACTGGATAGGGATACTGATCTTCTATGGATGGTAAAATCTCTTCATAAATATCGCTTGCAAGAGGCCACCAGTTTCTTTTTGCAGGATAGCCTTCAAAGAGAGTTGTATCCTCATATTTTACCTCATGCCTTATTATACTGATACCAAAGGCGGTTGTTTTCTTAGGTGTCATTTTTGAGAGATTGAAAGGCTGGCCTTCCCTTGTGCCCGATTGGCTATAAGTAGATGGAGCAATTGATCCACCTTTCCAGTCATAGTTACCTATGAGCATGTTTATGGTATTTGCTAAGGAAACAGTATAAAAACCATTGGTATGCTGAGCAATTCCTCTATGGACATCTACCCCCGCCTTTTTGCCGTGACTTGTTAGCTCCTTCGCAACCCAGATGAGATCATCTTTATTAACCCCGCAGATACTTGCCCATTCATCAAGACTCTTTTTATTTACTTCCTCATAAATTATCTGTAAGCCTGTCTTAACCTTAATCCCATTTAACTCTGTATTAACAAACAAATCACCCACAACCGCCTCTTTCTCATCATTTGGATCAACCGCAACAGGCTTCCCATCCTTTAAAACAACCATGTATTCCAAATCATACTCTTTGCCGTCCTTATCCTTCACCTTATCAGGACCCTTTAAACCAATCTCGTGGGCCCTTAAAAGCTTACCTGGCTTGCCTTTGTCATCAAGTTTTACAAGCCATGTGGCGTTTGTCCAGGTTGGCTCACCTGCTTTTTTTGCCGATGCCTTATTAGCACATTCTAAATACTTTGCATCATACTTTTTATTATCAATAATCCACTTAATTATTGCCGAAAACAAAGCACCATCTTCACCGGGCTTTACAGGAAGATACTTTTCTGCCTTCGCTGCCAACTTGCTAAACCTTGGATCTGCAACAGCAATCTTTGTCTTTCCCGATGTAATATTCGGTGTAAGCCTAACGCCTCTGTTGGTAGGACCATAATTGGCATCAAAAAGATTAGAGCCCACAAATAATACAAACTCTGAATTTTCAGTATCGATCTGCCAGTAAAATTTCAGTCCACCGCTGAATTTATTGTAAACATACTGCTCGCTTGCTGCCTTGCTTGCGAAATACAAAGAGCCCTGACAGACAGTTGTATGGCCATGAGCATTTGTAGTACCAAAATAGTCCACAAAAAATCTCCTGAAGAACTCACTCCTGCCAGCCTTTTTTCTGCCCCAGAAATAGACAACCTGGTTGTTCTTGGGACCTAAATCTGGATGATCGGGATCTATCAAATACTTTAGTTTGTCAGGATGTTTTTGCTTAAACTCTGCTACTGCTGTTTTTTTATCCTTTGCTTTGTAAATCTTTTCTACCTCTTCGCTTAACTCCTTTGCAATCTTCGGGTCCTTCAAGACATAGAGTTCTTT
>JAOAGA010000067.1 GCA_026415985.1 Pseudomonadota bacterium
GTTGTAAATTAATAGATTTGAATCTAAACTATGGAAAAAGGAAAAAAATTTTTAGGAGAATATGTGAAAGAAATATTGTTTGTAGTTTTTATACTTGTTGTATGGTATTTAGTTACACAGGTTGTCTTTCCAAAACTTGGCATTCCTACCTGAGGTTATGATCCGGACGCTGGGTCTCAGTGTTCCACTGAAAAGACTACCAAAAAGAAAGATTTAAAGAACTAACAAACCGTAATATACTTCAAGAGACTTTCTTTCTATCAGTGTAATCATATTTTTAAAGATTTCTGAGCCATCTCTGTTTTTAAATATAGGGTTGGCAAATAGTTTGTTTTCATATATTTTCTTATAAAATATTAAAGCTTCTTCAGTATCATTAACGGAGAAATCTAACTTAAACCCTCTTTCCTCAGCAATATTAATAAAATTATCAAAGGTTACAAGAAAATTATATTTTTCATTGTCAGACCATGGCAGTGGGTATAAAAGGTCTGTTTCTGATTTATCGGAGAGAAACCATTCGTGAAATACCACTACTCCTTTAGGTTTTGTTACCCTTTTTATCTCTGTGAAAAATTTTTTTTTGTTATGAATGTTCATATTTATATGTTGTAACCATACGACATGGAAACTGTAATTCAAAAAGGGTATATTATTTGCATCTCCATTTATGTAAAAGACATTCAAACGATCTTTTATTAGTGAACCTAACTTGAATCCTGTTAAGGAATAAGAAAAGGAAAGGTCAAGATTATAAACGGATACATCATAATTTTTTGCTAAAAATCTCGCTACACCTCCAATTCCACCGCCTAACTCCAAAACCTTTTGTCCTTTTTGAAATTTTATCAGATTAGCGATCTTTTTGGTCGATGTTATACCGCCTGCGTGAATCTGGTCAAAACGGTTGAGAGTTTCTGCATCAAAACTCTTAATATTTAGTTTTTCAAACAGAGTCAGGTAATCCTGATATAATTTCTTGTTGTTATCCCATGTATGCAATTTATCTCTTCTTTATCTGACTGCTGATACAGATTTTAATAATTTTTTTCTTTTACTCTTGAGAGGTTAAAGGCTTAAAATTAAAAATAAAAACTGAGACTATTTAATACACACCCTTCTTACCTCTCTTAAATCGGTTAATCCCTGAAATACCTTTAAAATTCCATCTTGTTTAAGGGTCGTCATCCCGTCTTTTATTGCCTGTTTTCTTATATCGTCTATGTCTGCCTTTCTTTTAATCAGGCTTTTTAATTCATCGGTGCATTCTAAAATTTCATGAATTCCTAATCTACCTTTATAGCCTGAGTTATTGCATTTTACACATCCGACTGGTTTTGCCAGCTTGACCTCTGATAAATCTATATTTTCCATTGAGAAATATTCTCTGCCATATTCATCTATAATCTCATCTAACTCTTTTTTATCCGGCCTGTATATCTCTTTGCATTCCGGGCATAATCTTCTTGCCAATCTCTGGGCAAGTATGCATAGTAAAGCATCGGAGAAACTGAAGGGGTCCATCCCCATATCCAGTAGCCTTGTAACTGTTTCCGGCGCTGAGTTGGTATGTAGGGTTGAAAAGACAAGGTGTCCCGTTAGTGATGCCTCAATACCGATTTCTGCAGTCTCCTCATCTCTCATCTCACCTACCATTATTACATCCGGATCTGCTCTGAGAAAGGATCTCAGTGCGTTTGCAAAAGTAAAGCCTATCTTGGGATTTACCTGCACCTGCCTTAACCCTCTCTGAGTTATTTCAACAGGGTCTTCGGCAGTCCATATTTTAACATCTTCCGTATTGATTTTTGCTATGGCAGAGTGAAGCGTTGTTGTCTTACCGGAACCTGTGGGACCGACAACCAAAATCAAGCCATAGGGTTTGCTTATTGCATTTTCGAATACCTTATAGTTTCTTTCTGTTAGTCCCAGTTTTTCAAAGGGCAGGGGCTCACCTGAAGCAAGTATTCTCATAACCACATCTTCCAGCTGGCCTGCACTCGGAACTGTTGCAACTCTAAGTTCTACATCTATGGGCCCGTATTTTTTAAAGTCTATCTTACCATCCTGTGGTTTACGCCGTTCAGCAATATCAAGACCAGCCATTATCTTAATTCTCGAGACAATAGCATGTTTGTATTTATAGGGTATTCTCTGATAAACGGAACATCTTCCGTCTATCCTGATTCTTACTATGGTATCATTTTTTCCCGGATATGGTTCTATATGGATATCAGAGGCCTTTTTGTGATAGGCGTCATAGATAATCTTATTTACAAGCTGAACAATTACGCTATCTTCCTCGGAAACCTTCTTTACCTCTTCTTCTACGTCTGGTTCTTCCGTTTTGTCTAATTTCTCTAATATCTCTGAAATTGAACCCTTTTCTTCGGCAAACTTGCCTAATTTATAGAAATAATCAATATAGGTTTCAATATCTTCTTTGAAAGATACCAAAAAATTAATGTTTTTGTATTCGGGATACAAAAATTTAATAAAATCCTGTTTTTGCAAGTCAGAAGGGTCTTCCATAGCAATATTTAAAACCCCATTTTCTATTTTTACAGGAACCCATAGCTCTTTTTTTAGTTTGTCCGGTTTAATTCTGTTGTGTATGTCAGGTAACGGCGGGAGGGAAGGATCAAAAAGAATATAATCGGTTCCGTAAAAAAGACTTAATGACTTAGCCATATCATCTCTTAAAATGCCAAAGTCTCTAATAAGGACGCCTTCAACACCGATTTTCGAAGAATCGGGATGATCGGTTGCCTTTTCTATGGTTTTTTCATCTATTAAATTTTTTCCAATCAGGTAATGAAACTTCCCCTTTTGCCTTGCAATTTTTGATGCCATTGTTATTTTATGGAGATTGAAAATAGCAATTGAAAGTGATGTTGCCAGCTCCGTTGCAAAGGATATATCAAGTTCATTAAAATATTGGCCGATTTTTTTATTTATTATCTGAATTACTCCTATAAGGGTGTTCTGAAACTTCATTGGTACGCATAAGACCTGTTTTGTCCTGAAGCCACTTTTTTTATCCCAGCTTGAGTCAAATTTTAGTTTTGTGTTAATTAACATCAGCTCTTCTGTATTATAGGCATCTTTTATGTTTATCAACTGCCCCGTTAATGCGACATAACCAGCAATACTGTCAGGACCTATAGGAACGATAATTTCTTTTAATTCGTCACCTGATTTTACCCGGGAAAAAAGGACATTTTTTTTTGAATCAGCTAAATATATAGTAATTCTTTCAGCATCAAAAAGTTCTGCTATGCTATCTTTTAGCTGTAATAATATGGCATTGAGACTGCTTGCGGAATGGATCTCATTTATTTTTTCCATTAACTTTTTTCGGTAGATTAACTGTTGTTTTATCTGTTCAGTTTCGTTTATCATATCTTTTAGAATAGCAAAAGTTTAAAATATGGCAAGTGTAATAATATGATAAAAGTTTTTTTTGAAAATCTGTTCAACAGGTATTTGGGAAAACCTTATAATTACATATCTTTTCTTGTCGTCGTTATTGATAGTACGATAAATAATTTTCCAAAAGGTATTAAAGCAGTAGAAAGGGTCACATTAAAGCAGATTTATTTTACAGGAATTGAAGCTGTAAAAATAACCCTTCAGATAGGTTTTTTTATGGGTATAGTAGTAATAACACAGATAACCTCTTTTATAAAAGGGCTTGGAGGTATAAATCTTGTTGGTAAGATTATTACTATTGCAATTGTCAGGGAAATTTTTCCACTCCTTATTGCGGTAATTATGATTGCCCGAAGTGGTACCGCAATAACCTCTGAACTTGCCTTAATGAAAATAAATAATGAGATTAAGACCCTGAGAATACTAAATATTGATCCGCTTTACTATCTGATCTTTGCAAGGATTTTAGGTTTTGTCATTTCAATTACCGTTGTTACCGTTATAGGAACCGCTACCGCTATATTGTCGGGTTCTCTGACAATCTATCTTATCCAGAAAATATCTGTTTCTGATTTTTTTGAATATTTTTTTATAAACCTTAACATATTCGATGTAACATTGTTTTTATTAAAATGTTTCTTTTTCGGGATCGTAATATCTACTATTTGTTCTTTCTACGGTCTATCAGTCGGAAAAAGTCCTACTGAGATTCCACAGGTTTCCACGAAGGCGGTAATGAGTTCCTTTTTCTATGTTTTTTTAATTAATGTTATTCTCGATTTCATGGTGTTAATATGGCAGTAATAATTGAGTTGGAGGATGTTAAGATAAATTACGAAGGTGAGACCCTTCCTTCTATAAATTTAAGGGTTGAAGAAGGAGAGATTGTTGCTATTGAGACAGAAAGAGATTTGTATGACAGGGCTTTAAACGACTTTTTTGTCTGTGAAAATCTCGATTTTTCAGGTAATGCAAATATTTTTGGTATTAACTTATCTAAAACAGATAATCTATCTATACAGGAAATAAGAAAAAATTTATCTTTGATTTCCTTAGCCTATCCTTTAGTTTCAAACTTGAAATTAATAGAGAACGTTTACCTCACCTATCTTTTTCATTCAGATGAACCAGAAAAAAAGATATTTGAAAAGGCTTACAGAATTATTGATTCATTGGGAATAGCCAATAAATTTAATCTTAATCCTGCTTTTTTAACCAATTTTGAGAAAAAACTTGCCCTACTGGCAAGAACATTTATGGTAAACTACAAGGTATTAATTTTGTCCCGGTTTTTTAGCGATTTGGATGATTCTAAAAAGCAGTTTTTAGTTGATAAAATACTTGAGCAAAAAAAATTAAATGATAAAATTGCTGTTATAATAATAGAGAGAAATATTAAATTACTCCCGATGATAGATTTTGATAAAATTATAAAGGTTTAGTATGGCGACATTACAGGACATAGATCCCCGTTTTAAAAATTTAGGGAAGAAGGTCTTCTTATTTACTCTTTTAGGCCTACTAATAATCATTATCTCGGTCTATTTTTTGGGAAAAGAGAAAGATTTATTCTCCAAGAAGATAAGACTATATTTTATTACCAATTCAGCCTTTGGTTATTCTGAAGGTATGGCAGTTAAACTGGCAGGTTTCAGGATAGGGAAGGTCTCTAAAATAACCTTAGATGAGCAGGCAAGGGTAATAATAGACCTTAGCATACAAAAAAAATATCTTAAATGGATCAGGGAGGATTCCACCGCTTCCTTAAAGAAAGAAGGATACATTGGAGAAGATTTTATAGAAATAAGTTTTGGTTCTCTTGATAAACCGGAACTTAAAGATGATATGGAAATAAAATTTCAGAAGGCAAAAGGCATAGAGGATATTGCGAAGGAAATTGTAGAGGAGTTGAAGCCTGTAGCCTTAGATGTTAAAAACTTTGTCATGTATATTACAGATCCGAAAGGAGATGTAACAAGAATATTGAAAAACACTACAAACCTCACTTCCGAGCTTACCAACACCGCTCTTCTGGTTCAGGACCTGTTAAAAGAAACCAAGCCGGTTGTTAAAAACATAGAAGAGATCACAAAAAACATCAAAAAGGA
This sequence comes from Pseudomonadota bacterium, assembly GCA_026415985.1. Taxonomy (GTDB): domain Bacteria; phylum CALINM01; class CALINM01; order CALINM01; family CALINM01; genus JAOAGA01. Next base: position 5,541 of record JAOAGA010000067.1, read on the forward strand.
GACGGAGGAAATACCCAAACTTAGGGCTGAAGTTAACAAATCTCTGACAAATATAGAAAACTTATCGGAAATCCTAAAGAAAGATATACCCAACATGTTAGAAAACGCCAATATAACAATAAACAATCTTAATAAAATTACCGGAGATATTGCTAAAGAGGTTCCCAAAACCGGTTCAATTATAGATAACGTCGAGGGGATAACCGACAATACCAAAGATATTACAGAATCAATAAAAAGAAGCTGGTTTATAAGACGCAACCTCCCTAAATCTCCTTTACCTTCGCTGTTACTTCCGGAGATAAAAAGAGAGAGTGAAAAGAGATGAGAGTTATTTTTTTCATTAGTCTTTTACTGATCATTTCCTGTTCATCAAACACCGAGAGGGTTATGTCACCTGCTGAAATAACAGGTTATAAATATTTAGAAAAGGCAAGAAGGGATTTAAAAAGGGCAGATATTGATAGTTCCCTGAAGAATTTACAGTTTGCTTTAGATATGGCAAATAAGAACAATCTTCCTTATCTAAAGGCTCAGGTTTATTTAGATAAATTTGTTATATCAAATGCTTATAATCCAGAAATGTCTGAGAAAGATATTGAGATGGCAGAAGAGATAATCAATAAAGAAGCTAAAGAACTAATGCCCTATCTAAATATGAATAAAGCTATGTTGTTATATCAGAAAGGAAAGAGGCAAGAAGGAAAAAATCTTATAGAGAGCATGGATAAGCTTCCTTCAGAGCTTGAAAATTATCAACTTTTATTTAAGGCAGTTTTTGCAAGGGATGAGAACAGAGACGATGATTTTAAAAAATTTTCTGATAAAGCATTGCAAAAATCTCTCAAGGAGGAAGACTATTACTTAGCCTCTTACATATATAAGTTAACCGCATCCTACAAAGAAAACAGGGGTGACTTGGTTAATGCCATAGACGATTTTAAAAAGGCCTTAGATATTGACAGAATTACCGGCAACAGAAAGGAAATAATCAATACCTTAGAAATCTTGGGCGATCTTTATACAAAAATTAATGACAAAAATAACGCATTTTATTACTATTATCAGGGATGGGAACTCTTATCAAGTTACGGTGATTATAAGGGCAGTCAGATTTTTTTGAATAAGGCATTATCTACAATTAATTGAGGGGATGTAGCTCAGATGGGAGAGCACCGCGTTCGCAATGCGGGGGTCGGGGGTTCGACTCCCCTCATCTCCACTTATTAAATCAGGCCTTTACTTTCATTATTTAAAAAAATTTTTTGCAATTAGTCTTTCATATAATTCCTTTGACACATTTGTTTATGATTACTTTATGGCCTGATATTAAAACTGGTCAGTATGTCTATGCCTATTTGTAGCAGATCGTAAAAAATCTTTGCTTTATTTGGCTCTTTTTGATAATATCTATAAGCTATGTTGGATTTGAAGTTTGTCAGAGAGAATATTGAGCTTATATCTGAAAAAACTCAGCTTAGAGGTGCTAATATTGATCTAAACTCATTTAAAGAGTTGGATAATGAGAGAAGGACACTTATAAGAAGAGTAGAGGATTTAAGGGCTCAAAAAAACAGGCTTTCGGAAGAGTTTGGCAAAAAGAAGAAACAAGGAATCCTGTCGGATAAAGATATTGAAGAAAACAGGTTGTTAATTAACAAAATTAACGAAGAAATTAAGGAAATTGACGAGAGACTTAAATTAATTGAAGAAAATCACAAACTTCAGTTGCTAAGTATTCCCAATATTCCCCACTCTTCGGTTCCTGTAGGAAAAAGTTCTGAGGAAAATCTTGAAATCAGAAGATGGGGCGAGATCAGAGATTTTAAGTTTCAACCAAAACCACATTGGGAGTTGGGCGAACTTCTTGATATTATTGATTTTGAAAGGGCTGTTAAATTAACCGGTGCAAGGTTTTCCATATTAAAAGGATGGGGCTCTAAACTTGAAAGGGCATTGATTAATTTCATGCTTGATTTGCATACTCAGAAACATCACTATGAAGAGATGTTACCTCCGTTTATTGTTAATAAAGATAGTATGACCGGTACGGGACAATTACCAAAGTTTGCCGAAGATTTGTTTAAATTAGAAGGGTATGACTATTATCTGATTCCAACTGCAGAGGTGCCGGTAACAAATTATTTTAGAGATGAGATACTTAACGAAGAGATGTTGCCTTTATATTTTACTGCCTATACGCCTTGCTTTCGTGCCGAAGCGGGTTCTTATGGTAAGGATACGAAAGGTATAATAAGACAACATCAGTTTGATAAGGTTGAGCTCGTTAAGTTTGTAAAACCGGATAACTCCTATGAAGAGCTGGAGAAGTTAACGAAAGATGCTGAAGAGGTTTTACAGTTGTTAGGCTTGCCATACAGAGTTGTATCTTTATGCACCGGTGATTTAGGCTTTTCGTCTGCAAAAACTTATGATATAGAGGTATATCTTCCTTCATATAACGATTTTAAGGAAATTTCTTCCTGCAGTAATTTTGAGGATTTTCAGGCAAGAAGAATGAATATAAAATACAGAATCAAAGGTTCTAATAAGACAGAATACGTTCATACGCTTAATGGTTCCGGACTTGCGGTAGGCAGAACTCTTGTCGCCATAATAGAGAACTATCAGAATGAGGACGGAACAATTACAGTTCCGGAAGTTTTAAGAACTTACTTAGGCGGAAAAGATATTATTACAAGAAATAAATAGTGGAGAGGTGGCCGAGTGGTTGAAGGCGGTGGTCTTGAAAATCACTGTACCTGCAAGGGTACCGGGGGTTCGAATCCCTCCCTCTCCGTTTTTTTAATTGCAGTGAGTTAAAAAAAAATAGATAATATTATTTTTAGGGAGAGATGGCCGAGTTGGTCTAAGGCGCACGCCTGCTAAGCGTGTGTACCCCCTAAAGGGTACCGAGGGTTCAAATCCCTCTCTCTCCGTTGAGAAAAAATGCAATACTAAAATAAATATGGAGGAACGTTTATGAGAAAAGCTTTACTTGGGGGAATTTGTTTAATTTTGGTTGCCGGTTTTCTAACAGTGTCAGGTTGCAAGAAGAAACAGGAAGAGACAATGCCTCAACAGATGCCACCTATGCCACCTGCTGGTCAGGGTCAGCAAATGGGAATGCCTCAGAAGATAGAAACTGTTTTACAGATACCGGAAGATGTTAAGAAAAAATGGAAGGCAATTAAACTTAATGTTACAGACAAGTCTACCAATAAATCTTCCATCGTTTCTGTTGAGATAGGAAAGGAGTCTCAGATCCCCGGAACAGAGTTAAAGGTATTTGTAGAAGCCTTTTTACCAGCCTTTAAAATGGATGGCGGAACAATTACTTCCACAAGTCCTGACCAGACAACTAACCCTGCAGCAAAGATTAAAGTTACAGAGAAAGGGCAGGATATCTTCAGCGGGTGGCTTTTTGAACTCTATCCGACAGTTCATCCTTTTACCCATCCAAAATATACAATTACTCTTGCCGGTTACGAGAAGAAATAGTTAGTTTGAAAGGGGGATCTATTCCCCCTTTTTATTTATGATAGCTTTTCTATTATTTTATCTGCAAGATAGTCAGCTAAATACTCAAGTCCTTCAGAGTCAAAACATAGTCCGCAACCTCTGTCAAACATAATTTTGCAATAGGGTGGGAACTCTTCTTCGC
>JAOAGA010000068.1 GCA_026415985.1 Pseudomonadota bacterium
TAACGCGTCTGGCAGGATTCGAACCTGCGACCCTCGGCTTCGGAAGCCGATGCTCTATCCCCTGAGCTACAGACGCTATGACTTCAAATTAAAAGAGAAGAGACGGGTGTAGCTTGGTCCGTCTTTTTTCAGCTCGCTTTTATACAAATGGAACTCTTTAACATCAAAGCTGTATTGAATAGATGGCACCTGCATATCTCTGTACTTAGGGTTTGACTGCAGAAATTTTTTTGTATCTTTAATACGCCCCAGTGTTAAATGACCGTGAAACTCCCTTTTTTCCTTTGGAAAGCCAATCTCTGCTAATTTATTCTCAATCTCCCCTGCCAGTTTTTTTAGTTCTAAGCACTCTTTCAGACCAAGAAAGATAACTCTTGGTATTCTTGCATCGGGGAAGAAATCTAACTTGTCTAACTCAAGGGTAAAGGCAGAAAAGTTGTTTTTTATTTCATTAAGGCAGTGAGCAATTTTATCTAAAAGTGATGCCTTAACCTCGCCTAAAAACTTTATCGTTATATGCCATGTGTCTTCTTTTGTCCAACGAACATCTTTTAATACTTCTGCAAGATGTTTTTGCAGAGGTATTATTTTGTCAATTCCCTCTCTGTCAATATCTATGGCAACGAAAAGCCTTAGTTTATCCATTTTTTAATCTCTCTATTACATATTTTAAACAGAAATTGGCGGTCTGCTTTCTTATTAAATCCCTATTGCCTTTTAAAAAAATCTCTTCAATATAAATTTTGTCCAGGATATAAAAACCACAATAAACGAGTCCTACCGGCTTCTTTTCTGTTCCCCCCGTTGGTCCTGCTATCCCCGTTGTGGATAGACATATATCTGACTTTGACAGATCTTTGAGCCCCCTAACCATTTCATAAGCACACTGAGAGCTTACCGCACCGTATTGATCTAAAATTTTCTCACCGACGTTTAATAATTTAATCTTTGCAAAATTTGAATAGGTAACCAATCCCATATGAAAATAGGCAGAGCTCCCGCTCACATCGGTTATAAGCTTGCTAATAAGCCCACCGGTGCATGATTCTGCAACTGAGATAGTCAGGTTATTTTTTAAAAGTATTCTGCCCAATTCTTCTTTTGTTGTCATTTCTAAAACCCACTGCTTATAATAATCCACAAAAGGATTTTTGTATAAACTCCTGCAACAAGGTCATCTAAGATAACCCCCAGAGGTCCTTTAAACCTCTTCTCAATTCGCCTTATAGGAAAGGGCTTTAGGATATCAAAAAACCTAAAAATTATAAAGGCAAGTATTATCTGATAAAAGTTTAATTCAAAAAAAATAAGAGAGAGCCACATCCCCAGTATTTCGTCGCAGACAACAGAAGAGGGGTCATCGTTACCAAAAAACCTTATTGCAAATGAAACTGATTTGTAAGATATAAAAAAGAAAAAACCAAATAAAAAGATCTGGTAGGAATAAAAGGTCCATTCCGTCAGCAGATAAAATATCACACCTACTACACTTCCAAAGGTACCGGGAGCATAGGGAACATAACCTGTATAAAAACCAGTTGAAATTATTTTATAAAATTTTTCTTTCATCAATCTTTTGAAAAATAAATATCTCCAAAATAGGAAACAGCCTTTGATTTGGTATCATCGGAATCTATTCCAAGCGCTATTACAATCTTTCTCTTTTTTAACTCTATCCCCCAGAGCCTTTTGAAATCTTCATATACGTTTACCTTTTCTTTTATAAGTTTGTTTATATCATTTCCACCGGATTTTAAAACAACATACTTGATATTTGATATTTTCGGACTTTGATAATCTCCGGGAGGACATTTTGAGTCCCATATATAGCCAATTGCCTTGTAATTAATCATTTCCGGAAAGGATGGTGCAATGACATATAACTGAGCGGGCTGATCGTCTTTATTCTTAAACCGGGCATCTCCACCCTCAGGAAGAACTTCTACCATCCACTCAAAATTGAGGAAGCGATATTCAGATATGTCTAAAATAAAATCCCTTACAAGGTTAAAGGAACTCTCTTCAGAGACCAGCTTAATTAACTTTTTTGGGCTATCTACTAATTTATAATTTGCCTTACCTTTAAACTCCTTAATCTTCCATTCTTTTACTTCCATTGGTAAAAAGACAGAAAAAACTGTCGCATCAAGATTTATATGCCAAAAAATAATTGTTAAAAATAATAAGACCGCTCTTTTCATAAAAGCCTTCCTGTTACTTTATTTTCTTCTTCTTTTTTAATAAGTTTAATGAATTCCTCTTCGCTTAATATCTTAATATTTAAACCTTTCGCTACATCAAGTTTTGACCCCGGTTCTTCTCCCACTATCAGATAGTCAAGATCTTTTGTTACCGATGATTTGACTATACCACCTTGTTTTTCTACGAGTTTTTTTGCTTCGCCCCTCGGCATAGAACTCAAGGTACCGGTAAAGACAACTGATTTCCCTGAGAAAAAACCTGCAACTTTTTCATTTTCTTTGAAAACAATCCCTGCTGACAGAATCTTTTTAACAGCAGTAATATTCTTTTCTTCGCTGAAAAAGGTAAAAATACTTTTTGCCACAACAGGACCCACGTCAGGAATAGATTTTAGTTCTTCTTCCTTAGCATTGATCAGATTATCAATATTTTTGAAGGTCTCCGCCAGTTTTTTGGCAGTTACCTCTCCTACAAACCTTATGCCAAGAGCATATATGAATCTATAAAACTCGGTTTTTTTTGCCTTTTCTATGGAGTTTAAAAGGTTCTCAGCAAGCTTTTTGCCCATTCTTTCTAATTTAAAAAGGTCCCCCATTGTAAGATAGAATATATCTTCAATCCCTTTAACTATCTTTTTTTCCACAAGCTGATCACAGATTTTATCACCAAAACCCTCTATATCCATGGCATCTTTTTTACAAAAATGCTTTATTCTCTCTTTTAACTGGGCGGGACAATCAATACCAGTACATCTGATTGCCACCTCACCTTCATATTTTATTGCCTTTGATCCGCAAATGGGACATTTATCCGGTAATTTGAACGGTGTTGAGGTTATTGCCCTTTTTTCCTTTAAAACCTTTACCACCTCAGGGATTACATCTCCCGCTCTTTCAACTACAACATAGTCGCCAACCCTTACATCAAGTCTGTCCACCTCATCCTGATTGTGAAGGGTTGCCCTTGATACTGTAACGCCCGCTATATCAACGGGTTCAAATATGGCTACAGGTGTAAGAGTGCCCGTTCTACCTACGCTGACTATAATATCATTTATCTTTGTAACGGCTTGGCGAGGCTTGAACTTGTATGCTATAGCCCATCTTGGACTTCTTGCTGTTTCCCCGAGCTCTTTTTGTAGTTCTAAGCTGTTCACCTTTATTACCACACCATCGATCTCATAGGGCAGTGAATCCCTTATATCAGATAAATATCTGTGATAATTAAATATTTCAGTAATATCCTTTACTGTTTTTACTAAAGGGTTTATCTTTAATCCGTAGGAGTTTATTTTCTGCAAAAACTCGAAATGAGTAGAAACATTTAACCCTCTTATCATGCCGGGAGCATAAAAAAAGGCAGAAAGAGGTCTCTTGGCAGTGATTGAAGGATCAAGCTGTCTAAGACTTCCTGCTGCAGCATTTCTTGGATTTGCAAATGGTGGTTTTCCCTGTTCTTCCTGTTGTTCGTTTATCATCTGAAACGCCGACTTTGAAAGAAAAACCTCACCTCTAACCTCAAGCAAAGGAGGGGGATCATCAGTCATCAATTTAAGGGGGATTGTTTTTATGGTTTTCACATTTGCTGTTACATCTTCACCGGTTATTCCGTCTCCCCTCGTAACTCCTGCAACCAGTAAACCATTTTCGTATACCAGTTCCAACGCTAATCCGTCAATTTTAGGCTCCACAACAAAATCAATATCAATATGGCGTTTAACAAACCTTTTTATTCTGTTTATAAAATCAAAAATATCTGATTCTTCAAAGGCATTATCAAGGCTAATCATGGGGATTGTATGCTGTCTTGTTTTAAACTCTTTCTGGGGCTCACCGCTTACCCTTTGAGTAGGCGAGTCAGATGTTATTAAGTCTGGAAACTGATTTTCAAGAGATCTAAGTTCTGCAAAAAGCTTATCGTATTCAGAGTCTGTAATCTCCGGTTGATTCTTTACATAGTAGAGATAATCATGATATCTTATAATTGTTCTAAGTTCTTCTATTCTTTCTCTTGCCCTATCTTTATCCACATAAATAAAAATAAACTATTTTCTAAAAATATTCAACAAAACCCTGCTAATATGTCTTGTCTTCTGAAATCTTAATCTATAAAATTTGATCTCAGGCGATATTAGTATATTGATCTAATTCGTCCCGTTTTCTTATGTATTATTAATATATCAATTATATTACCATCTTTGCCGTAGATATTTGCTTCGAAAAATCCTCTCCTTTCTGAAATCTCACCTATTCTTATATCATCGTTTTTCTGATAAAATTTTTTTAAAATTTCTCTTGCTGAATTAATATCTTTCACTTCAAATCTTTCACCATAAACTCCTCTTCTTCCATCGGGACAGTAGGCACCATAGGGCCTTTTTTGCATTACTGGCTGAGCATATGCTTCCATAGTTATTAAAATTATTGATATTAATAAAATATTTTTCATGGATAAACCCTTATAAAAAGGGGGATTATATTCCCCCTTTATTTTACCAGCATCTCTTGTTTCTTTTGTTTTTATAGCCATCGCCAAAATAGCAGTTACCGCAATTGTAAAATTGACCATCTTTTATACCATACTTTTCTGCGGTGGCCTGTATTTTTGTCTGCAATGAGACAATATCCTTTTTCAAGGCGGTTATTTTATCATAATCTTTCTTTTCCTTTGAATATTCCTGCTCTAACTCGATCTTTTTGGTAAATAAATCATCTCTTAAAGCAATGGTTTCTTTCTGAAATTTTTTCAGATTCTCTACATTTACGCTACTGTAATTTGCATAAAACTTACCACCTCTCATAACCCTTGCCTCAGAGCTAACCGCTACAATGAGTAGAAATAACACTAAAGTAACAAAAACCTTTTTCATAATAAATACCTCCTTTTTCATTTTCTTATAGTTTAATCTTTCATTTTGAAGAGAATATGGAGAAATTATGAAAAATTATGAATTTTCAAATTTAATTTTAAACTCTGTCCCTGTGTCTCGTTTACTGTTAACTGATATCTGCCAACCATGTGCTGAAGCAATCTCTCTTACAATGGATAGTCCGATACCTGAACCATCTTTAAATCTCTTATAAAACCTCTCAAAAATAAAATTTATGTCTTTCTCATCTATACCAATTCCGAAATCTTTTACAATCAGCTCTTTCTTTTTATTATCCAATCTAACCTCTATATTATCTCCCTCTTTTGATGCCTTAATAGCATTTGTCATTAAATTTATAACTAACTGTAAATATAGTTGTTTATCTGCCATAATTATCAAATCTTCAAGATCTGATTTGATTGTCAATCCTTTTTCGGCAAGGAGAAGAGCCAACCTTTCCATTGCCCTCTCTGTTACTTCTTTTAGATTAATTTTTTCAGGGTTTAGTTTTAATATGCTCGAATCAATCTCTGCTAAATTTTTTATGCCTTCCGTAAGCTTTTCTAATTTTTCTACCTCCTCAAGTAAAGACTCTATATTTTTTTTGTCTGCTTTTGCTATACCATCCAGTATTGCGATAAGATTCCCCTTTAAAACTGTTAGAGGTGTTCTTATCTCATGTGAAATGTTAGCTATATTCTGTTTTCTTATATCTTCAAGTCTTTTAAGTTTTCTTATCATCTCTTCAAAAGCGGAACTTAACTGACCTATCTCATCGGCACTTTTTGTGTTTAGCTTTATATTTAAATTGCCTTTTGATATCTCAATGGCACTTTTTGCCATCTCCATTAATGGTTTTGAAATTTTATCAGACAAAAGAATACTTAATATGGCTATTGCAAATAATGATAATATTACTGAAAATATCATTATTTCTTTCGATCTTAAAATTAGTAGTTTTATTCTCTCTTCTTCGTAGAAGCCTATTTTTGCAACACCAATCTCATTTCTTTTAAAAAAAAGAGGATACTCAGTAAAATATATATTCTTTGTATCGCCACTTTTTGAATAAATGATCCTTTCATTATTATCCAACAAGATAAGTTTTATATGTAATTTCGCTTCTAAATCTGAGAGCCTCTGGATATCAATTTTCTCCAAATTCTCAAATTTTGCATACTCTCTTTCAATCTCTTCTATTATAAAATAGACACTGTCTTCTCTTTTTCCATCTATGTATTTATTAATCTCTTCAATAAGATAGTTTCTGACAAAGAATGTAGTGGATAGTGTTATGGATGATACAAAAAAAAGTATTATGAAGATTTTTATTTTAAATGTTTTAATCATCCGAATGGCAGGTGAATCTATATCCTAATCCGTAAATTGTCTGAATGCAGTTAATCTCATTGTCTACTTCTTTAATCTTGTTTCTGATGTTCTTTATATGGGCGTCAACTGCTCTATCGTAACCATAAAAATCATACCCTAAAGCCCTTTTTATGATTTCTTCCCTGCTAAGAACCTCACCACCCTTATTTACCAAAATTGATAATATTTTAAACTCCGTCGGTGTTAGATTAACCTTTTTGTCATTTACCAAAAACTCGTATTTAGTTTCATTAATTTTAATCTTTCCATTATTAAATGACTTTACAGAAGAAACTCTTTGTTTTTCGTATCTTCTCAAAATATTTTTTACTCGTAACACGATTTCCTTGGGATTAAAGGGTTTTGTTACATAATCATCGGCACCTAAGGAAAGTCCTGTAAGTTTATCTTCAATCTGAGATTTAGCAGAAAGTATTATAACGGGTATGTTTTGAGCTTCTTTTATCTCCTGAAGCAGTATCTCTCCCTCAAGGTCAGGTAACATTAAATCAAGAATAACCGCAGAAAAATCTTTTAAACTTGCTGATTCTAAAATTTTTCTTGTTTCATGTCCGGAATTTGTTACAGCTACAGAAAAATCGCTGTTTTCTAAATAGGCTTTTAAAAGATTGGCTATTTTATTATCATCTTCTACTATAAGAATCTTTTGCACAAATATATATTAACACAATGATGGCAAAAAAAAAGGGGCTTAAAGCCCCTTAAATTTTTAGTTAGTTTCTTTGTTATATTTGAGCCTTCCTGTCTCTATACCAATTACAAGCTTGGAGAAAATTGTAAAAAGTAGTAATCCAAGGGCGAAAACTCCTAAAGATACAATCATTTCTACAAGATTTGGTGTGTATTCATGAATTTCTCCCAAAACACCGGGGATAAAACCGGGAGTGATGAATGCGTGGCCTTTTTCGATCCAGACCGCAATAAAAATTAAGACACAACCTATATTGAGTAGCTTGATACTTCTGATATTTCTCAAAGATATAAATATCAGGAATGCGGTTATATCAAGAGTAATAGCGGTCCATATCCAGGGTACCATTTTATTATGTCCATGCAGACCCTGCATCAGATATTCCATAGGTGCCATATGGACTGAACCGGTATAATATTCCTTGAAAACTTCTGCACCAAAGAGGAATAAATTAAAAAACATAGCGTACGCCATTATCTCGGCTATCTTAAACAAAGCAACATCTTGGACCTTTATACCACCGTATCTTCTGATTATTTGAAGTGCAATAATCATCAATGAAGGTCCTGAACAAAATGCCGAAGCCAAAAATCTTGGTGCAAGTATAGCTGAGTTCCAGTAAGGTCTTCCTCCTAATCCGTTAAATATGAAAGCTGTAACTGTGTGAATACTAATAGCAAAAGGTATGGAAAGCAGTATCAGAGGAATGTAAAATTTTTTGTTTGGATGTTCTCCTGTATAGCCTTTATAGATGAGATATATAGCAATTACAATATTGAGTATCATATAGCCATTTAAAACAACAACATCCCATGAAAGCATTGAAGCAGGCAGATTAAGTATCCCTCCAAGGAATGGCAAAAGATGCCAGAATCTATCAGCTCTACCAACATCAACCATAATAGAGCCTAATACCATCACAATAGCAGAGAAAGCCATTATTTCTCCGTATATTGCGATCTCCTTTATAGCCTGAAAATGATAGACATAGGCGGGGATGACAAGTAAGACTGCAGCTGCAGCAACACCTACAAAAAAAGCAAAATTACCTATATATATAGGCCAGATTATATGTTGTTCTAAACTCTCTGGTCCTAACTCCCTTGTAAACTCGTGATAATACCCCCATGCCCCTAAGATTATTAAAAATAATAAAAATCCTACCCATGCATAATAGGGGAGACCACCCTTGCATATCTCTTTTATTGAATCTACAATAAATCTTACTATTTTCATATAATCACCCCTCTCTAATTAATCATGGAAAAAGTAATAAAATCTTGGAATTGTATTCAGGTCTTGTTTAAAGATAAAGACCCTTTTGTTGTCTATTACCTGTCTGATCTCATCTTCAGGATCAAGTAAGTTGCCAAACTTCCTTGCACCAACAGGACAGGCCTCTAAACAGGCGGGATATTTACCTTCTCTTGATCTCTGAATACAGAACGTGCATTTTTCAACTACATTCCATGGTCTTGGTCTGTTGCCTAAATAATGTACGTTAGTGTTTATCTCGTTTTCAGGAATTACCGGATCTCTTCTGTTAAATCTTCTGCCAAAATAAGGGCAGGCTGACATGCAGTATTTGCAACCGATACACCAGTTATAATC
>JAOAGA010000069.1 GCA_026415985.1 Pseudomonadota bacterium
GGGTGGATATAACAACCGCATCAACCCTTTTTGGTAACCCGTCAATATACTCGATTGTAACCTGAGACTTCCCGTCAGGCTTGAAAAAATTAATAATCTTTTTCTTTCTGACCTCTGCTAACCTCATTGACAGTTTGTGAGCAAGATATATCGACATTGGCATATAACCTTCAGTCTCGTCTGTTGCATAACCAAACATAAGCCCCTGATCACCTGCACCCTGCTCTTCATAAAGCCCTTTACCCTCATCAACTCCCTGAGCAATATCGGGAGACTGTCTGTCTATAGAAGTTATGACCGCACAGTTTTCTGAATCAAAGCCAAGTTCTGGCTCATTATAACCAATATCCTTAACAACGGATCTTGCCAGGTCAGGTATATTTACTATAGCCTTTGAGGTAATCTCGCCTGCAACAAATATCAAGCCGGTGGTTACAAGAGTTTCACAGGCAACCCTTGACTCAGGATCCTGCTCAATCATTGCATCTAAAACTGCATCGGAAATCTGATCCGCCACCTTATCGGGATGTCCTTCTGTAACAGACTCTGAAGTAAAAAGAAATCTTTTCTTATGACTCATTATTACCCGCCTCCTTTTTATGCTTAAATTACGTTAATTTTAGCAAAAGAAGACGGAATTTTAAATAAAAATAATGCCTTGGGGTTACAAAAAAATCTGTTTTTATAAATTTCAGGAAATAATTTAACAAGAAGACGGAATACAATGAAAAATTTAAAGATATCCTTTGGTGGAGGTGGTGGGAATCGAACCCACGTCCGAAAAGGTCCAATTATGAGCCACTACAGGCTTATTCCGGATTTTAAGTTTCTCCTTTAAATCTCCTCCGGACAGGATCTTTAAAGGATAGCCTTGCTTGGTTTCGCCTCTTTAGTGTAAGGCATGCTAAAGAAGCTATCCTGTATATCTGACGACTGCTTATGCCTACAGGCAAGCTTAAGCAACCGTTGCAGTCTTAGTTATGCTGCAAGAGCGAGTTTTGGTTCGGCACTTGTGTGCGTGAGCCTGTTTTACGAGGTGACTCACCTCGGCCTGCGACTCAAAATCTTTCCTCCCCGTCGAAGCCTTGACACCCCCTAACTATCTGAGTTTATAAAATTTTTCTATTCTGTCTATTTCGCGTTTTTCTTCTCTTTCTTTAATTTTTTGTTTCTTGTCGTATTCTTTTTTCCCGCGGGCCAACGCAATCTCTATTTTTATTTTACCACTTTTAAAATAAAGTTTCAACGGAACGAGTGAGTAGCCCTTTTGCTGTATCTTTCCTATAAGTCTCATAATTTCTCTCTTGTGGAGAAGTAACTTCCTTACCGCTGTCGGTTCGTGATTCTCATAGGTAGAGTATGGATAGGGCTGAATATTCATATTGTGTATAAAAGCCTCACCATTTCTGATAAGGCAAAAGGCATCCTGTATGTTAACCTTTCCAAGCCTTATTGATTTAACCTCCGATCCTTTTAACACAATACCTGCCTCAAAACTTTCCACTATTTCATAGTTAAATCTCGCCTTCTTATTATCGCTGATAATTTTTATATTTCCATTGTTTGCCATATTTTGATATTTTATCATATAAGTTAATGAAAATGAAAAAATTATGAAGTTTAAAGACATTAAAAATAAAGCCTTCTTCTTTTTGTTTCTCTTTTCTCTGTTAGTCTTTAACCTGATTGTTTACTACATTAATCCTGAGTTTCTTAAGGAAGTCGAACTCAGAACCTATGACTGGAGAATGAGTATCAGCGAAAAAAAAATTAATGCCGATGATATTGTTATAGCAACGATAGATAACAAAAGTCTGGATATTATTGGCAGATGGCCCTGGGATAGGGATGTATTTGCAAAATTATTAAGGATGATATCAGACGGTGGGGCTAAGGTTATAGCCATAGACGTTCTTTATACAGAAAGCTCAAAGGTTTCAAAAGATGATGAGCTGGCAAAGGCCCTGAATAATGGAAAAACGGTTTTGGCAACTGCCTTTAGTTTTGAGGAAGAGATACCCTTACCGTCAGAAAAAGAGGAATATTACAAAAACTCTTCCTATCAACTGGTTAATGAAAGTTACTACAATGAGACCCCTGTTGCATCAGGTGTTTTCGCCCCTTTGACAAAGTTTATTAAAAACTCAAGATTTTTAGGACATATAAATATGTTTCCTGATATAGATGGTGTAGTAAGAAAAGAGTTTACAGCGATAAAATACGGAGATTTTTATCTGCCGTCTTTTATGGTTCAAACTTATAAGATTTTTAATAATCTCCCTGATGATGAGGTTATATTAGTCCCCGGAAAACAACTGATATTAAAAGATAAAGTAATCGAGCTTGATCTCAATTCCGGCTTTCTCATTGATTATTTCGGTGAAGAAGGCTCTTTTAAAAGGGTATCTTTAGGAGAGTTATATAATGGCAGTGTGTCGAAGGATGTTTTTAAGGACAAAATTGTTCTTGTAGGCGCAACTGCTTTGGGAATATATGATTTGAGGGTTACCCCAACCTCTCAAAATATGCCCGGTATAGAAAAGCATGCCTTTGCCATTGAAAATATGATAAACAACAGGTTTATAAAAAAGGCTGGTAATAACTACACTTTAGCGATGATTATATCCATTTTTTTAATCTACTCAATCTTTGGTATTAATCTTCGGGTTTTCGGCAGTACTTTACTTGGAATTATAGTTATAATGTTTTTTTCTTTTATTGCTTACATAAGTTTTAACAACTTTAATATATGGATTAACTTTGTCTATCCTGCCATGTCCGCTCTGTCAATGTTTTTAGGAACAATTATTTACAAATATGGTATTGAGGAAAAATCAGGTAGGGAGATTAAAAAGATATTTTCCAGCTATGTCAGCGACAAGATCGTAAACGAGCTTATAAAAAACCCCGAGATGGCTAAACTTGGTGGTGTAAGAAAGGAGATAACCGTTTTGTTTGCCGATGCAAGGGGGTTTACAACCTTTTCTGAACACCACACACCTGAAGAGGTGGTTCAGATACTGAATGAGCTTTTAGGTGCTATGACAGATGTAATTATGAAAAACGACGGAACCCTTGACAAGTTTGTGGGAGATGAGATAATGGCTCTCTGGAATGTCCCCCTCGATCAGAAAGACCATGCATTTAAGGCAGTTGTATGTGCCGTTGAAATGGTCAGAAAAAACAGAGAGCTTGCAGAAAAATGGAAAAGAGAAAATAAAGACCCGCTTATCCTTGGTATTGGCATAAATTCCGGTGAAGCAATCGCAGGGAACATGGGAGCGGAAGGCAAGAAGATGGACTATACTGTAATTGGTGATACGGTAAATTTAGGGGCAAGGGTCGAGGCTTTAACAAGACCTATGAATGCTGATATACTTATAACAGAGTTTACATATAATAAGGTCAGGGATGAGCTGAAAAACATTCAAGGCATTGAGATTGAAGAATGTGAGCCTCAAAAGGTCAAAGGTAAAGCCGAACCAATAAGGATTTTTAAGATAAAAGTTGATGAGGTGAGTGATCATTAGTAACCTAATGCAGAAAGAAGTATCAGGGTTCAAATAAATTTAAGGAGGACATCATGACTGTCTTTGAGGCAACATTAAAAAGAAGAAGTGTAAGAAAGTTTAAGACCCAGCCAATACCCGAAGAGGTCATAACAAAAATGCTCGAATCTGCAAGGTTTGCCCCTTCCTGGGCAAATACCCAATGCTTCAGGTTTATCCTTTTAAAGGAAGATACATCAAAAAACAGGATATTAGAAGCCTTTTCACCAAGAAATCCTGCCTATTCCAGTATTCTTGCTGCACCACTTGTTGTGGTTGCCTTCGCAGAGAAGAAAAAATCTGGCTTCTATAAAGGGGAAGCAGTAACTAATAAAGGTGACTATTGGTATATGTTTGACACAGCCTTAGCACTCCAGAATATGGTCTTAACTGCATGGGAAGAGGGGGTTGGCTCCGTATATCTGGGCCTCTTCGATGCCGAAAAGGTAAGAGTTTCTCTAAATATACCGGATAATTTTGAAGTGGTTGCAATCGTTCCTTTTGGCTACCCTGATGAAGAGCCTAAATGTCCGCCGAGAAAGGAAATAAGGGAGATTGTTTATTATGAGAGTTATACCGATTCAAAGGATTTATAAATCTTTTCCTGCTGAATTTTTTTAACGAAGTCTACATCATAACCGACATTTCTTATGTAGAATTTGGGCATTTTATCAATCTCGATTATCATATATGAGGCGTTGGGGCTGTTATCATCGGGAACTCCAACGCTTCCCGGATTAACAACATAACCTTCCTGAGTGGTCAAGACCATACTTTTATGGGTATGTCCACAGGCTATTATATCAACCATATTATCTCTCAAAAGGCTCTCCAGATAAAAAACCGATGTATCAGGATAAATATAATTTGAGATACCCGATGGGCTTCCGTGAACAAGGAGCATCTTAAAATTCTGAAAAGTAAGATTAATCTTTAACGGTAAACCAGAAAGAAAATCAACTACCTCTTTTGAGACATTCTCTCTTGTCCAGAGATATAATTTTTTTTTATCGTCAGGAAGATTTTTCATAAGATACAAAAGCCCTTCCTTTTCACTGGGATGTATTACCGCCTTATCGTAGTTACCAAGAATAGTTATAATATTTTTCTCAACAACAAACTCAATGGTCTCTTCGATAAAGGGGAAGTAACCGACTAAATCTCCCAGTGAATAAATCTGAGCTACACCTTGTTCTTTTAGATCCTCATATACCGCTTTGAGGGCAAAAAAATTGGAATGAATATCAGAAAGTATTGCAATTTTCATTAAATATAGGTATAAACTTAATTAAAACATTTTTCAAGTAAATTTTACATGAGAGATTAGATGGCAACATATGCAAGGAAAAAATTAGGCGAGATCCTTATTGATTCAGGACTAATCGACGAAAAAATCCTTAAGGTTGCCCTTGACAAAAGTAAGGTCAGCGGTGAGAGAATAGGTGAGGTTCTCGTCAAAGAAGGGTATCTTACTGAGGATAAGATAGCAAAAGCATTAGGAGAACAATATCACATACCTTACATCGGTGAGAACATATTAGAGATAGACAAAACATACCCTGCTCTGATCCCTGCAGAAACAGCCTACAGACTAAATGCCATACCAATATATGAAACCTCACAAGAGGTAACAATAGCAATAGTTGATCCCCTGAATGTAATGGTGATTGATGAGCTTAAAAAAGTCTTCAAAAAAAGGTTAAAAATAGTAGTTACCACTGAAAAACTAATGAAACTGGCTTTGGAAAAATTTTACGCAACAAAGGGTGAACATTTAGATGAAATCTTAAGCCAGATAGATTTAAAGGCTTTGGAGCTTAAAAGTGCCGACGATTCACCTCAAAGATTGGAGAGATTAGCGGAAGAAGCACCGATAGTTCAGATAGTTTATGGTCTTCTTCTTCAGGCAATCAATGATCGTGCAAGCGATATTCACATAGAGCCTTCGAGTAGCAAGATGAAGATAAGATTTAGAATTGATGGTATTTTACACGACATAACGGACCTACCAAGACCTCTACTAAACCCAATAGTTTCAAGAATAAAGATAATGTCAGATATGGATATATCAGAAAAGAGATTACCTCAGGATGGTCACCTCCAAATCGAGCTTTTAATGGAAAACGGAAAATATCTGATTAAGACTTTTGTCAAAAGAGACATTTTGAGATTATCGGAAGGAAGTGAGTATGTTGATGTGAGAGTCTCTACATCTCCAACAATTCAGGGCGAAAAGGTAGTTTTAAGATTACTGAGAAAAAGAGATGAACTTTTTGATTTAGAAAAACTTAATATAGATAAAGATATGGTTGTAAAGGTAAGGAGATTACTTAACAGACCCTATGGACTCTTTCTGATTACAGGTCCTACAGGTAGCGGTAAAACCACTACAGCATACGCCTGCCTGAAATATATTAACAAGAAGGAAAAAAATGTTATTACCGTAGAAGACCCCGTAGAGTATCAGATAGTTGGTGCTAATCAGATACAGGTAAACCCAAAGATCAGCCTTTCCTTTGCAGGTATACTAAGAAATATATTAAGGCAGGACCCCGATATACTGCTCATCGGAGAGATCAGAGATAAAGAAACTGCAGAGATAGCCATCCAATCGGCATTAACGGGACATTTAGTAATATCAACATTACATACTAATGATGCCATTTCCACAATAGTTAGATTACTCGATATGGGAATAGAATCATACCTGATATCATCTGCAATAAATGGCATAGTCTCACAAAGATTACTAAGAAAGATTTGCCCCTTTTGCAAAAGGGAGTATACACCCCCAGAAACAATTATTCTTGAATGGAATCTTCCACCATTTGCAAAATTTTACAGAGGAGAAGGATGTTCCAAGTGTCATGAAACTGGTTATTATGACAGAATTGCAATCTATGAACTTCTTCTTTTGAACGACAATTTAAGAAATCTTATATTAAACAGAACCCCCTCAGATAAAATCAGAGAAGAAGCAATAAAAGACGGTTTTGTGCCTCTTAAACAGGCTGGTTTAAGACTCGTTCTTGATGGAATTACTACTATTGACGAGGTTATCGCCAATACTTCCGACGAGGTCTTATTTTAATGCCAAAATTTTTTTACAAGGCTATCGATAAATCGGGCAAAGTATTTCAGGGTTATTTTGATGGTGATTTAGAAGACGATGTCCTAAGTTTTATTGACTCACAGGGGCTAATTCCCATATCCGTTAATCCCGCCTCTTCTATCAATCTGAAAGATTTAACAAGTAAGTTTAACAGGATAGCGAAAAAAGAGCTCGTACTTTTTTCTACCCAGCTGGGAACGATGTTAAGGGCTGGACTTCCTCTTACCCGCTCACTGAGAGCAATAATGGCTCAGGTCAAAAATAAAAAATTTAAATTGGCCTTAGAAGAAATAACTAATGCTATTGAAAGAGGTAGAACATTCTATAACTCCTTAGCCCTTTTCCCTGAGTTTTTTGATGAAATTTATGTTGCAACAATTCAGATAGGTGAGATAAGTGGTAATCTTCCTGATATTCTTTTCAAATTAGCAGAAAATTTAGAAAAAGAAGAAGATCTTAGATCAAAAATCAAAAACGCCACCCTATACCCCAAAATGGTTATAGGAGCTATTGTTATAGCAATAATTATACTTATTGCCTTCGTAATACCAAGATTTGCCGATCTTTATAGGGGTTTTAAAACAGAGTTACCTTTGCCTACCCGAATTTTAATTGCCCTTTCTGGTTATTTTGCCACATACTGGTATGTTCTTGTTCTTATCTTCTCTGGCTTAGTCATCTTATACCTGCTTTTAAAAAACACCAAAAGAGGGAGAGAGATATACGACCCGCTTATTCTCAAAATTCCTATTATTGGCGATATATCAGTAAAGATTATAATGGTTAGATTTTCAAGATTTTTTTCCCTTTTATTCTCAAGCGGTGTGGTTGTTACCAATATTCTTGATTTACTACAGAAAGTTATGGGTAATGTGCTCTATGAAAAGAAAATTTCAAATATAAAAAATGATATACTTTCAGGACAGAGTTTAGGAGAGGCAATATCAAGAACAGGGATATTTACTCCTTTAACCCTCGAGATGATAAATGTTGGTGAGGAAACAGGCTCGTTAGACGAGATGCTAAAGAAGGTTTCAGAGTTCTATGAAAGCGAGCTTGACTATACTATAAAAAATCTTACCTCAATGATTGAACCTATACTATTAATATTTATTTTTGCTATGGTTCTTTTCCTTGCGTTGAGTGTATTTCTGCCAATGTGGGATATGGTAAAGTTCGTAGGAAAATGAGAATAGGCAATTCAGGAAGATTATCCTTTGAGAATACACTTATTTTTATTTTCATTTTAATAATGATCGGTATCTTTTTAGGTTATTATCATAAATATCAGGAAGTCGCAAAAGAAAGATTAGCACAGGAACAGGTCTATAATATCAATACTGCCATAATAGTGTATGCTTTTGAGAAGAAAAAATTTCCCGAAGATTTGAATGTATTGACAAAAGAGGAGTTTTTGATTCAGGGAAAGGATACCCTTTTCAAAAAAAGATTTCTCGATTTTTCTCCCGTCGATAAAGAAGGATACCCACTTGACCCGTGGGGAAGAAGATATAGATATGATAGGAAAAATCATATAGCCTATATAGAAAAAAGATAACTGGAGGGAAAAAAGAAGTTTTATTTTATCTTTGCTAAGGAAAAATCTACGATAGGTTTCATCGGTAAATTATTTGCTGTGTTTCCTATAGCCATACCCACTGCAAACTTAATATTATAAATGTCTCCGGGCTTCAGATAAACAGGACCCCACTGTAAGGAAAGAACTCTGTTAAGCTGGTGAGCAAGAGGCTTTTTCTCATCAAC